>JAEDOC010000024.1 GCA_016302185.1 Clostridium sp.
ATTAGCCAATCAGCTTGCCTACGTTCAGCTTTACGCCCGGGCCCATGGTAGAGGTCAGGGTTACGCTCTTTAAGTAAGCACCTTTTAAGGTTGCCGGTTTTGCCTTCATGATAGCGTCGATAAGCGTCTGGAAGTTGTCCGCTAACTGCTCCTCAGTGAAAGAAGCTTTTCCTACTGGCACGTGGATA
Source organism: Clostridium sp. (assembly GCA_016302185.1). Taxonomy (GTDB): domain Bacteria; phylum Bacillota; class Clostridia; order Lachnospirales; family Lachnospiraceae; genus Otoolea. The sequence goes on from JAEDOC010000024.1 coordinate 189, forward strand.
ATATTTGTTTTATCAAGTCTGTACTCAACTTTACCAGCTTTGATATCGTTGATAGCCTTGGTTACGTCCATGGTTACAGTACCGGCCTTCGGGTTCGGCATTAAGCCCTTCGGTCCAAGTACACGGCCTAAACGACCAACAACACCCATCATATCAGGTGTAGCTACAACTACATCGAAATCTAACCAGCCTTCGTTCTGGATCTTCGGGATCAGTTCCTCAGCGCCTACATAATCTGCGCCTGCTGCCTGAGCCTCTTCAGCCTTCGGTCCTTTTGCAAATACAAGGATCTTAACTGTCTTACCAGTTCCGTGCGGCAGAACTACTGCACCACGAATCTGCTGATCAGCGTGACGTCCGTCACAACCGGTTCTGATGTGAGCTTCTACAGTTTCATCAAATTTAGCAACAGCAGCTTTCTTCACGATGGAGATAGCTTCTGCAGCGTCATAAAGATTTGCGCGGTCTACTAATTTAGCAGCCTCTACGTATCTTTTTCCTCTTTTCATTCTAAATAACCTCCTAGTGGTATTGTCGGGGACTTCCCTCCCACGTTACTAAAAAACATCTCTGCACTTCATTCAATATCTGAGTGTTCGTTCGACTAAGCTCGAAAACACCTCACTAAGTCTCACGAACGACGTTCGCACTAGACTCGAAAATACCTCGTCAAGTGCTTACAGTCATTCTGCTACGGTGATACCCATGCTTCTTGCTGTACCAGCGATCATGCTCATTGCAGCCTCAAGGCTTGCTGCATTTAAGTCTGGCATCTTTAACTCAGCGATCTTCTGAAGTTCTTCTTTAGAGATAGTAGCTACCTTTGTCTTGTTAGGTGTAGCAGAGCCGGATTTGATCTTGCATGCTTTCTTTAACAGGACTGCAGCCGGCGGAGTTTTTGTGATGAAGCTGAAGCTTCTGTCAGCATATACAGTAATAACAACCGGGATAACTAAATCTCCCTGGTCTGCGGTTCTTGCGTTGAACTCTTTGGTAAACTGTACGATATTAACACCATGCTGTCCAAGAGCCGGACCTACTGGCGGTGCTGGTGTTGCCTTACCAGCAGGAATCTGTAATTTGATATAACCTGTTACTTTCTTTGCCATGATTAGGCACCTCCTAATAAAATGTGGTAATTGCGGGGATTTCCCTCCCACGAGCCTCTGCAGTGCAAAGGCCGTCTGTTACATCTGCGGCGAACCGCAGAACTTCTTACATTAATTTCACTTCCGTAAAGCTTAATTCCACCGGTGTCTCACGGCCGAACATCTCTACGTTGATGACCAGGGTCTGTTTTGCCTCGTTGATGGACTTGATAACACCAACGGTATCTTTCCACGCCCCTGCGGTAACAACAATGGTGTCACCTACTGTAAAATCGACAGCTACAGATGCTGCCTTGAAACCGAGACTTGCCATCTCTTCTTCTGTCAAAGGAACCGGCTTGGAGCCCGGACCAACAAATCCTGTTACTCCGCGGGTGTTGCGTACCACATACCATGTGTCATCGTTCATAACCATGTTAATCAGTACATATCCGGGGAACATCTTCTTGGCAACCTGCTTGTTGGCACCGTTCTTCACTTCGATCACATCCTGCATCGGTACGGATACCTCCAGGATCTGATCCTGAAGTTTACGGTTCTCGATTGTCTTCTCGATGTCAACCTTTACCTTGTTCTCATAGCCGGAATAAGTATGAACTACATACCAATTTGCTTCTGACATATTCTCACCCCTGCCTTTTCGATTACATTACAAAATGAAGTCCGAATACAATCAATGTATCAAGTGCCGCGATAATCAGTCCCAGTGCAATGGAAACCGCAACGACGGCACCGGTCTCTTTCATAACCGTGTCTTTGTCAGGCCAGATGATTTTTTTGTACTCAGCCTGAAGGCCTTTCCAGAAACTCTTTTTCGGAGCTTTTTTGGTATTTTCGGAACCACCCATGTTTGTCCTCCAAAGTTTTAAAGCAGTCACTTAAGCTCCTGCTTCGAACCAGTTACTTTTACTTTGTTTCTTTGTGCATTGTGTGTCTCTTACAGAATCTGCAGTACTTCTTGGTTTCCATTCTGTCAGGATGAGTTTTCTTATCCTTCTTCGTGTTGTAATTCCGCTGCTTGCATTCTGTACATGCCAGTGTAATTCTTGTGCGCACGACTTCCACCTCCATTAAAATTCTTGTTTTGTCCGGGTCCTTCTTCCGCTCTCCGTCCAAAACCGGTTTTTGAGCATAAAAAAAAGACCTAAGCTCTTCCATTCGCCCGTATACTATACCATAAAACCTTTTATTCGTCAATGTTTTTTTCGTTTTTCCCCGAAAGCCGGCCCCCGCAGCACCCGAATACAGAAGCGAACCAGCCGATCCACCGGCCAGCGCATGGAGGTCACAATCATAATTCCGGCCGCCAGAGCTACTGCCAGTCCCAGCGCTGCCTTGGCCTTCTCCGCAAACAGTATCATATCCCCCCGCAGCGCAGCATCCATTGCATAGTAAAGCGCGCCGCCGGGAATCAACGGAATTACCGTAGGCATCAGAACCGTCGTCGCCGGTGTCTTCAAAATCCGTGCCCAGATCTCTGAATAAATCGTAATCAGAATCGCTACAACAAAGAAGCCCAGATATTCATTATTTACATAATGTACAAACACCAGATAAACCGCCCAGAAGAAGGCACCGCCAAACGCAGGAATCAGAATTCTCCGTCCTCTGGTATTATAGAGAATGGCAAAACCCAAAGAACCGAAAAAGGACGCAATTACCATCAGTATATCCCGATTCATACAATCCCTCCCAAAAATATTTTCGCCAGAATGAAGCCAACCGCCACACAGATCGCTGTGATCATGGCCTCCGAAAAATGCAGCAGACCGGTAATCATATCGCCACTGATAAAATCACGGAAGGAATTCGTCAGCAATACCCCAGGAATCAGAAGCATGATATTTCCAATCATAATCATCTCCACGTGCTGCCCCAGTCCGATGAAACAGACAAAAATGCAGGCAAGACCAGAAATCAGAGAGCAGATAATATTGGAAAAAATCGCTTTCATCTTCATCGCCTGAAGCCCGTAGAGTGTCAGTTTCAGAATCACGCCCACAAACAGAGCGGCAAAGCCATCCAGCAGTGTTCCGCCGAAAAAGACGGTAAACGCTGCCGCAATCATCGCGCAGACCGCACACTGCTGCACAGGAGTATATACCGGACTTTTGATAATCTCTTCATATTCTGCATTCACTTCTTCATAGGAAGGAAGGGTTGCGCAAATCTTTCTGGACAGATTGTTCAGCCGATCCAGCCGGTACATATCCGTTCCGTAGCTTAAGATTCTCCTGGTCTGCGTGATCCACTGTCCGTCCGGCGTCTCCAACGTCACAATAATACAGGATGCAATGGAAAAAATGTGACTCTCCTTTACTCCATATGCATTGCAGATTCGCTTAATCGTATCCTCTACGCGGCTGATCTCCGCACCGCTGATCAGCAGCTGCTCTCCGATATTAATCGCAGAGGTAAGAATCTCCTCGTTTGTCATCCCCGTTTCCATCACTCATCCATTCCGTTCACTTTCTTTTATTTTCTGATAATGCTTCAGTGCATCCCGGTAGGCCACCAGAATCGCCTTGACCGAAGAACCGTGGTAGCGTCGCTTGACCTCAGCCTCGATCTGCTCCATATCCGCCTCCAGACGTTTATGCAGAAACATGCGGCGCACAAAATCGTGGGTCAGCGCCAGCGTGTGAGAGCAGTCCACCTCCACAATCTCTCCTGTCTCCGGCACAAGCTCAAAGGCAATAAAAAAACCGCCGTACATTCTGGTGATTGCATTATCCAGATTGGTTCTGGATTCCCCAATCACATAATAGGTCTCCCCATTCATCCTCATTCCCCCATTCTGAAAAAGGTTCTCCTAAATTGTCAAAAAGAATATAGTATAGGAATTAATTTTTGTCAATCCCATGCGATATTTCTTTTTCATTATCTCACGTTATGCAAAATCTTACAATATTTTTCAAAAATAATTGACAAACTTAAACATTTACACTATACTTGAATTACAAATTTAAGATGACGCTGCTTCATTTTGCAAATGGCAGATTTCCCTGTCTACACAGCAACTGAAACCCAGTAAGAGATAGATCGTTTTTGGATGATCTATGTTTTACTGGTTTTTTTGTTGTCCAAAAGGAAGCCGTCTTTTAGAAAAGGAGGAATCATAATGGAATTACGAGAGGCTGTTGATCTTCGAAAAGACCAGCTTCTTACAAGTCTTCAGGAGAGCATCCGCATCCGCAGTGTGGAAGACACCCCCACCAGCGAAGCTCCCTACGGAACCGGCATCCGCCGCTGCCTGGATCACGCACTGGCGACAGCAGAGAAGCTCGGCTTTACCGCAGTGGATCTGGATCATCAGATGGGCTGGTGCGAATACGGAGAAGGAGAAGAGATGATTGCCGTTCTGGGACATCTGGACGTGGTCCCCGAGGGAGAAGGCTGGAGCTTTGATCCCTTTGGGGGCGAGATAACGGATGGCAAAGTCTTCGGCCGGGGCTCCATGGATGACAAGGGACCGACCTTCGCCGCACTGTACGCGCTGGCCGCCCTTCGTGACACCGGGCTTCCGTTAAAACGCCGAATCCGCATTCTCTTCGGGACCAACGAGGAAACCGGAAGCAATGACATGAAGTATTACAAAAGCCACGGCGGAGAGCTCCCGGTCATGGGCCTGACTCCCGATGGAGAGTATCCGGTCATCAACGGGGAAAAAGGAATCATCAATGTGGACTTTAAAGCTTCCTATCAGCAGAACGGCCCGGTGATTTTAAAATCGATCCGGGGAGGCTCTGCCCCCAATGTGGTACCGGCCTCTGCTTTTGCAGAGCTCGACTGCCCGGCAGAACTGGCAGCAAAGCTTCAGGAAAAGAACAGTGATACCATCCGCTGTACCCCTACCGAACACGGTATCCGTATCGAAGCTGCCGGCATCAGTGCCCATGGCGCCACTCCGGAGCTGGGTGTCAACGCCATCGGATTGCTGCTCGGGATCTTAGACTGGCTTCCGCTCTCCGGAGAACTGGCTGTCCGAATTCATTTTCTGGCAGAAAAGATTGGGCTGGAAAGTGACGGAAAAGCACTGGGAATTGCTCTTACAGACGAGCCTTCCGGTCACTTAACCTTTAATCTGGGTACGATTCAGGGCGATGAAACGGAACTTACCGTACGAATCAATTACCGCTACCCGGTGACGAAAACGTATGCGGACTGTGCTCCCACTGTCAATCAGGCCTTTGCAGGCGCCGGCTTTACACAGACGAAGGAGAACCACAAAGCTTGTCTCTATCTTCCGGAGGACAGTGAACTGGTACAGACCCTGCTTCGTGTCTACGCAGAGAAAACCGGCCTTCCTGCGATTCCGAAGTCAATCGGCGGCGGTACCTATGCAAAAGCCATCCCCAATGTGGTAGCCTTCGGTCCCATTTTCCCCGGAGATGAGGTCAGGGAACACAAGCCCGATGAATTTATCGAGGTGGACAAGCTGATGGAAAATGCCCAGATTCTGGCAGAGGCACTCTATCAGCTGGCAAAATAAACCAGGAAATGAGGAAAACAACATGAGTAAAAACAAAACTTCCATTGTTTTTACAGGCGATATCGGCTTTGACCGGTATATGGACAGGCGCTGGGAGGATAAGAATTTTCTGGCAAAGCCCGTCCTGGACTTCTTCCACAGTGCAGATCACACGGTTGCCAATGTGGAAGGCGCTATGATTGATGCCGTGGATGATGGCTCCCGCGGAATTTTCTTCCACAGCATGAACCCTGAGGCCGCCTGTATCCTGAAACAAATCCATGCGGATATCTGGAGCATCGGAAATAACCACACCATGGACGCCGGAGCAGAGGGGGTCATCAGCACCCGTACCATCGCGGCAGAGATGGGAAGTCAGACCATCGGGGCCGGCCTCAACGAGGCAGAAGCCTCCGAGCCGGTCTATCTGGACGAAGCCGGCGGTATCGGCATGTTCTGTGTGGCATATCAGGCAGAGTGTATCCCTGCCACCGCTACAGAGCCGGGAATCTTCCGCTGGGATGATATGGACTATATCGCAAAACGCATTGCAGAAATCAAGTCCAAGTGCCGCTGGTGTATCGTGGTTTCCCACGGCGGTGAGGAATTTACCAGTCTTCCCAGCCCTTACACCAGGGAGCGATACTTAAAATATCTGGAGCTGGGTGCCGATGTGGTCGTCGGACATCATCCCCATGTTCCGGAGAATTATGAGCTTTTTGACAACGGAAAGGCCATCTTTTACTCTCTCGGAAACTTTATCTTTGATACCGACTATCAGCGGGTTCACCTCTATACCGATATCGGCGTCCTGTTAAAGCTTCAGTTTACCGAAGAAAAGATGGACTTTGAGGCCATCGGCATTCAGATCGTCCGGGGAGAAGAGCGGATTGATATTGCTCCGCTTCCCGATGTCTTCACTGACATTCCCGCAGAGGAATATGAACGTCTTGCTCCCCTGTCCGCAAAAGCCTTTGTAGAAGAGGATCGCAGAAAAATGATCTATCTGGAACCGGAGCGTTTTACCAATGCCCCGGAAGAGGTCTGGAACGGATATTTCTTCAGCGAAGAGCCGGACGGATATTTTAAAGGCGCACACATGGACTTCGGCATTATTGTTCCATTTTCAAAGAAGGCCGAGGAAGGCGCCTGGAAACAGAGCCGTCTGGAGAAGGTAAAGGAATATATTCTCCGCCAGCTCCCATAATCTTCGCAACCGCAACCATCGCAATAATTTTTATTAAGTAAAGGAGAGAAATTTATGTTTACAATTACAAACAGCTTTACGTACATTGCCTTCCTGATGCTTCTGGCAGGCGGCCTGCTGGCACTGGAAAAATATGCAAAATGGAAAGTATTCAACATTATTCCGCCGCTGGTTTGGATCTACATTCTGAACATGGCCTTCTGTACCATGGGACTTTTTAACTCCGATGCCTGCTCCGCCGCCTACGGCGCATTAAAGAACAATATTCTTTACGCCATGATCTTTGTCATGCTGCTCCGCTGTGACTTCCGCAAGCTGGGCAAGCTGGGACCGAGAATGATTGCCATCTTTATGGGAAGTGCCATTACCTTAGGTATCGGCTTTTTCGCCCTTTATCCGCTCTTCGCCGGTTCCTTAGGCGGCGCTGAAAAGACCTGGGGCGCTACTGCTGCCCTCTATGCCTCCTGGGTTGGCGGTTCTGCCAACATGGCTGCCATGCAGGACGCGCTTCCGGTGGATGCCGGCGCTTACTCCTGCGCTCTGGCACTGGATACTGCCTGCTATTCCATGTGGATCGCGCTGCTGCTCTTCGCTGTAAAATACTCCGGCAAATGGAACAAGGCCTGCAAGGCTGATACCTCCAGTCTGGACGCTGTTGCCGCTGCTGCCAACGCCGAAGTGGCAAAGGAAGCCAATACCAAGCCAAGCGCAGCCGACTGGATCTTCTTAATCGGTATCTCTTTAATGGTTTCCGCCATCTCCCAGTGGGTCGGCGTTCAGTTAAATACTGTATTCAAGGCAAGCGGACTGGCCTTCTTCGATAAGGGTACCTGCACCACCGTATTTGTTACCATCCTTGGCCTGATCTGCGCTATGACCCCCATGGGCAAGCTGCCGGCAGTCAATGAATTATCCAACGTATACTTATATGCCATCGTTTCCTTACTGGCTTCCACTGCTACTCTGGTAGACTTAGTATCCGCTCCGATGTGGGTTGTTTACGGTGTTGGCGTTCTGGCCGTTCACGTTGTCCTGATGTTCCTGCTGTCCAAGGTATTCCACTGGGATCTGTGCATGTGCTCTACCGCCTCCGTTGCATGTATCGGCGGCTCCGCTTCCGCTCCGATTATCGCAACCGCTTATGACGGCTCCTTCGCCGGTATCGGTGTATTAATGGGTGTTCTCGGTGCAGCCATCGGTAACTTTCTGGGACTTGGCATGGGTGCGCTGCTTCAGATGTTTGTATAAACAAATTTGTATCAAAAGGCAAGCCTATGAATATCAATGAAACCTTTCGTTATCTGAATATTGGCCTTCCGGAAGATATTCTCCGCAGAAAACTCTGCGGAGATATGGAAGGAGCCATTCGCCTGATCGATCAGAGGCTGACTCAGAAAAACATTCCGGATGAATTGCGGTGGTGCCTCACCGCAGAACGGGAAATGATGCTGCGGCTGCCGGAAGACTATCCTTTTTCCAGAGAAGAAGCTCTGGCAGTCATCCGCAGCCATATCCCGGAGTATACAGAGAAAGAATTTGACGAAAACGTAGACATCGGAAAGATCGGCTGGATCTATCTGAAGGGAGAAATGCGCTTCTTTGACCGTTTCTTTGACAGCCTGTGCAAAACGGATCCGGAATTCGCCAGACGGGCCGGAGCTTCCGGTCACGGCGTGGAAAGCGCCAAAAAGGGAAGTCCGGAGGATCTCCGCCTAAACCGTGTCATGCAGATCATGAAGGAGAAGGGCAGTATGTCCAACCGCATCCGCATCCGGGCCAGTGTCCGGGTCAAGGATACGGAATTTACGCCGGGCATGTTTGTACGTGTACACCTTCCTCTTCCCGCCGCCTGTGAGCAACAGAGTGATATCACCATCGAAGCGATGTATCCGGAACACGGAAGCATCGCTCCGGAGAATGCGCTGCAGCGCACCGTCTGCTGGGAAGAAAACATGAAGGAGAATCATGACTTCTGGGTGGAGTATTCCTATCTTCATACGGCCAGCTACCATGATGTCGCCGCAATGGTTCCGGATGCTGTACAGCCTTCCTTCTGCACGGAGGAAGAAGCGCCGCACATTGTATTTACTCCGTATCTGAGGGCGCTGGTTATGCGGCTGTCGGAGGGGTGTGAAAACCCGCTGGAGAAAGCCCGCCGATTTTATGATTTTATCACTCTGAACTGTAAGTACACCTTTATGCCGGCCTACTTTTCTCTGGAAAACATCGCCGAGAACTGTGCCCGGAATTTTACCGGCGACTGTGGTGTCTTTGCCCTGCTGTTTCTGACCATGTGCCGCTGCGCAGGCATCCCCGCCCAGTGGCAGAGCGGTCTTACCGCAGAGCCGGACTTCATCGGCGGCCATGACTGGGTCCGCTTCTATATCGCCCCCTACGGCTGGCTGTACGCGGATACCTCCTACGGAACCGGTGCTGTCCGGGCAGACAATGAAGAACGGCGTCAGTTCTACTTCGGGAACCTGGATCCTTACCGTATGGTGGCAAACAACGGATTCCAGAAGCCTTTTTCCATCGAAAAAGAGCATTGGCGTGCTGATCCGTATGACAACCAGCTGGGTGAGATTGAAACTGCCGAGCGCGGCCTCAAATTCCAGGAATATACCCGCAGCAAAGAGATTTTACTGCACGAAGAGCTGAAATAACTTATTCTTTTCAAGAAACAGAGAAAGAGGAATCCGATACTGTTTTCCGCACCGGATTCCTCTTTCTCTGTTTTTATCCTTCCATTCTATTTTTCTGCTCAGGTTCGGTTTCCTGCTTCTTCCCATTCTCAATCATGTATTCATAATACACCACATCCCGGTACGCACCGAATTTAAATCCTACCTCATGGCTGATCCCGCCATAGGAAAAACCCAGCTTCTCATGCAGCCGGATACTGGGAACATTATCTCCGGTAATGACTGAGATAATCACGTGAATCTTTCCGTTCTGCTTAGCCAGTTCTATCACACGCCGCATCAACTGCTCTCCGATTCCCCGGTGACGATACCGGTGATCCACATAGACAGACAGCTCTGCCGTTGCATTGTAAGCCTCGTAAACACGGTACTCCGAAAGACAGGCAAAGCCAACCGCCTCTCCGTCCTCCTCAGCCACAATCATCGGACGATTCTCCCGGTTATGTGCTTTAAACCACCGTTCCCGTTCCTTCAGAGTCTGCGGGGTAATACAGAAGGACACCGTGGTATTCTCCACTTCATAATTAAATATCTCTGTCAGCCTTGGAAGATCTGCTTCTTCTGCCCAACGGATTCTCATCTGATCACTCCTGTTCCTCTGCAGGCTTTTCCTCATCTCCAACAGGCTTCTCCTCATCCTCCGCAGGCTTCTCCGCATCCTGTACAGGTTTCTCCCCATTCTCTGCTGCCATCGCCGCCATAATATGAGCCATCTTCCCAATCTTGCCCATATTGCTGGTATCTACCGGTTCGATGACAACCGCATCCTCTTCCTCCGCGGATGAAGCAGTGTTTTCTCTCTCTTCTTCCGTCTCCGAAATCTCTCCGGCAGCTTCCTTCTCCTCACCGCAGCTTTCCTTCGCATCTGTAAGAGCCTCTCCGGCTTCCCGTTTCATCGCCTCCTGGCTGTATTCTTCCGGTGCTTCCTTTGCCGCAGCGATCTTCTCGTTCATAAAAGCTACAAATGCTTCTTTCTCTTCCTCACTTTCAAAAGCACTCTTGGAAACGAACTGCCATGTCTTATCCGTAGCTTCCAGGAGGAACAGCCGCTCCAGCTCAATCACCGATATGATTTCATTGTAACCATATATCTTGCTCATATTCTGCTCTGCTACTTCCATCACCAGTCCCCGATCCTTCAGAATCAGATGTACGGTCGGGTAATTACCGGTCTTATCCAGCTTCTCCAGTCCGCTTTTTTTCCAGATCATCTTCTCCTGATTCTGAAAGGATGTGGTCCTCATCAGATACCATCCCATAAGGACGCCCAGTACAAGCGTCGGTATCACACCATTCAGTCCCTTACCCGTGATAATACTCATCGCTGCAAACGCCAGGATAATTAATCCGTAAATCACAAGGGTTTTCTGTCTCTTTTTCTCTGAAAAATTCTTTTCCACGTTCCAGTGAATCCAGTCTTTATAATCCTCTTTTACCAGCCGGTACTCAAATTCTCTCATTTTTACTCCTTTCTCTCCGTACCCTTTTGCCCGGTACGGCATAACACGCCTTATCTTATTATGATACCCTACTTTACTGTCCCTGTCCAATACAAACCGTAAAAAAATACACTTTTTCAGCTCCTGCTTTCAACAAGGCCCGGGTACATGCCTCTATCGTACTTCCCGTAGTATAAATATCATCCACCAGAAGAATCCTCAGTCCTCTGACAGATTCCGCCTCAAAGGCTTTCTCAAGATTCTTCAGCCGTTCCGCAGGGCTTAGATTCTTCTGCGGCTCTGTTTTTCTGGTTCTGCGAAGTGCATCGGTACGGACCGGCAGCTCCAGCCCCGCACTTAAAGCATCTGCCAGAAGCTCTGCCTGATTAAACCCCCTCTTTCTGCGGCGGGCCGGATGCACCGGCACCGGAACCACAACATCCACCTCCATGGAAAGCAGCTTCTTTTTACAGCGCTTCATCGTCTCCTCTACATAAAAATCAAGATATTCTCTTTTGTTTTTATACTTGATTGCTGCCATGGAATGGGCTGCTGCCTCATTATAATTCAGCAGAGAAACACCCCAGGCAAAGGAACGTTTATGGCGGGTGCAGTCCAGACAGTATTCCATTGTCTCCGTTTCAAGCTCTTTACCACATTTTTTACAGACAGGGGAAGAAACAAAAGATAATTGACTCAGACAGGAAGGGCAGATTACCCACCCTTCCTCAGGAATCATTCCGCAGACGGGACATCGTCTGGGAAAAAGGGCATCCAGAAATGCGGATGCCGGATTTTGTAATTTCCTATATTGTATTTTCTTATATTGCATTTTCATAGAAATGATTCGATCTCTTCGATTCGATCCTTTAACCCGGAGTACCGTCTCTGCTCTCTTGCGTTATCCACCATCTGCTGGAACACCTCCGGTATTCCCACCAGGCAGACACAGGATCTGGCCCGGGTTACCGCTGTATAAAGCAGGTTTCTTGTCATCAGCATCCTTGGGCCGTTCCAGACTGGGATCACCACTGCCGGATACTCGCTTCCCTGGGATTTGTGGATCGTGATGGCATAAGCCAGTTCCAGCTCCTCCAGCTGCTTAAAGCTGTATTCTACCCGTTTCCCCTCATCGAATTCCACTGTCAGAAGCTCCGCGAAGGAATTGATCTCCCGGACAACTCCCATATCCCCGTTAAAGACACCGGCGCCCTTGTCCACAGGAATTCCGTGGCGATTGTAGCTGGTCCACTCCATCTGATAGTTATTTTTAATCTGCATTACCTTATCTCCCTGACGGAAGATAACACCCCCGGCCTCTTTCTCCTCCTTCTTCGGATCGGGGGGATTCAGAAACTCCTGAAGAATTTCGTTCAGCCGCTCAACGCCCAGCGCACCCTTGCGCATGGGGGTCATAACCTGAATGTCAAAGATATCCGCATTCACATATCTGGGAAGCTTTTCCTTTACCAGGGTAATCATGGCATTAATAATCGCATTGGGATCTTCCCGCCGGATAAAGAGAAAATCCCTGCTTGGTTTTCCCAGAGGAATTCTCTCACCGCCGTTGATCCGGTGGGCATTTACGATGATATCACTCTGCGCTGCCTGTCGGAAGATCCGGGTCAGCTTCACCACGTGAAAGCAACCGGATTCAATCATGTCCCGCAGCACATTGCCGGGGCCGACACTGGGGAGCTGATCCACATCTCCCACCAGAATCAGACGTGTTCCCACATTGATCGCCTTTAGCAGGGCATGCATCAGGTGAATATCCACCATGGACATCTCATCAATAATAATCACGTCTGCATCCAGCGGATTGTCTTCATTGCGCTCAAAATGCATCGGCGCACTTTGATTCTTTTCACTGCTGTCCGGCATCCCGGTCAGCTCCAGCAGCCGGTGAATGGTCTTTGCCTCGTAGCCGGTAGCTTCCGTCATCCTCTTTGCCGCCCGGCCGGTGGGCGCCGCCAGAAGAATCTCCATATCTCCCCGCTCAAAATACCGGAGGATGGTATTGATCGTCGTCGTCTTTCCGGTTCCGGGTCCACCGGTGATAATCAGCAGGCCGCAATTGACCGCTTCCATCACCGCCTGAATCTGCAGTTCATCCAGTGTAATCTGCTCCTGCTGCTGAATGACAGCCAGATTCTTTCGTATCTCCTCCTCCGGCTCCGATCCCTTGATGTTCAGATCGTGAAGCATTCGGGCCGTATTCAGTTCCGAATAATAATACTGGGACGCATATACCTGACGGACAGAAGCTTCCTCAGTTCCTTCCTGTTTCACTTCCTTTACCACCAGGCGCTTCTCCATCTGCAGATCCATCAGGTGCTTCTCAATGCCTTCCGGTTCCACCATCAGAAGCTCCGCGGCCTGACGCACCACCTCCGTCTCCGGAAGGTACGTATGGCCATTCGCCGAAGCCTGCAGAAGTGTGTAGAGCACACCGCACTTGATTCGGAAATCCGAGTCTGCAAACATTCCCACCTTCGCCGCAATCTCGTCTGCCATCTTAAATCCCACTCCGGGGATATCATCCGCCAGCTTATAGGGATTGGTCTTTAAAACCGCATACAGGGCCGGACCGTATTCCTGATAGATCTTTACCGCCAGATTCATGGAAATGCCATAATTCTGAAGAAACATCATGGCCTGGCGCATGTCCCGCTTCTCTTCCACCTGCTCGCCGATGGCCATGGCCATCTTCTCACTGATCCCTTTGATCTCTGCCAGGCGTTCCGGCTCCTCCTCCATAATACGGAACGTGTCAGCTTTAAACTTTTTTACAATCCTGGATGCTAAAGCAGCCCCGATGCCTTTGATGGCACCGGAGCCTAAATATCGTTCCATGGAAACAGTATCCTCCGGCACCTTCAGCTCATAGCTTTCCACTGCCAGCTGTTCCCCGTAAATCGGATGCTCGGTCATATGGCCGCTGGCTTCAATCAGCTCGCCCTCGGAGATGTAGGAAAAGGTTCCCACCAGAATGTATTCCTCTCCGTCCTCGGCACCGGATACGCTTAAGACCGTATAACCGTTCTCTTCATTACGATATTTGATTTTTTCTACATATCCTTTAACTGCTGCCATAGCCTTATCTTACTTAATCGTATTTCTTCATATCTCCGCTGGAAAACTCAATGAACTTTCCGGTTCCGATGGCAACCGCGGTCAATGGATCCTCCGCAATCATGGTATTGATACCGGTCTTCTCCTCGATCAGGGCGTCCAGACCGCTGAGCAGAGAGCCGCCTCCGGTCAGAACGATACCACGGTCGAAGATATCCGCCGCCAGCTCCGGCGGCGTGCGCTCCAGCACGTTGTGTACGGCATCTACAATCTGAATCGCCGGCTCACGAAGAGCCTCCAGCGTCTCGTCAGAGGTCACCACAATGGTCTTCGGAAGTCCGGTTACCAGATTCCGTCCGCGCACCTCCATGGTCAAAACCTCCGGTCTGCGGTACGCAGCACCGATATTGATCTTAATCTCCTCTGCGGTTCTCTCACCAATCAGCAGGTTATGTTTCTTTCTCATATAGCGGACCAGAGCTTCATCGAAATCGTCTCCGGCCACCTTGATGGATGTACTGACTACGGTTCCTCCCAGGGAAATCACGGCAATATCGGCGGTACCTCCTCCGATATCAACAATCATGTTGCCGCAGGCCTTGGAAATATCGATACCCGCGCCGATGGCTGCCGCAACCGGCTCCTCAATGATCGCCACATCCCTGGCGCCTGCAGCGTAGGTCGCATCCTCCACCGCCTTTCTCTCCACCTCGGTGGCGCCGCTGGGAATGCAGACACTGATTCTCGGCTTACGCAGGGTTCTCTTTCCTACCGCTTTATTAATGAAATATTTCAGCATCTTCTCTGTCACTGTATAGTCCGAGATCACACCCTGACGCAGCGGACGCACCGCCACGATATTGCCCGGGGTTCTTCCGATCATCAGACGGGCCTCCTCACCGATGGCCTTAATCTCGTTTTTATCACGGTCAATGGCAACGACCGACGGTTCTTTTAATACAACGCCTTTTCCCTTAATATAGACAAGGATACTGGCAGTACCAAGATCGATACCAATGTCATTGGACATCATCATAGTTTTCTTTCCTCCTGATTTGTAAACTCACTTCTATTCTTCCAAATCGCATCATTTCTCTGAAAAACCAGTCTTCCATACCTTCAGGCAGACTTTACCGATTACTATTATATACAATTTCACAGTCTTTTGAAAGGGTTTTTTATTTTTTTATTATGTTTATGTTTTTTTTATGAGAGGTACACACTTTCGTCACAAATTCCCATTATAATACATCTATGTTATCCGAAAGGATAACAGGCCTTTGTTTCAAGTATTGCTTGAAATAAGAAAGCTTTTTCATACTCATACCTGTCAGGGACAACCCTGACAGGCCCCCCTAATTGCCAATTTCTTTTTTATATATACCTACCATTCCCAAAAATTAAAAGTGAAACCCCATCGGACTCTCAGCCGATGGGGTTTTGCTTTCTTTAAACCTTTAAGCTCCACTCACTGCAGTCCCACACCTTTGTGGCAAAGCCTTCATAGAAGTCCGGTTCATGGCAGATGAGAAGAATACTTCCTTTATACTCTGTCAATGCCCGTTTTAATTCCTCCTTGGCATCCACATCCAGATGGTTTGTAGGCTCGTCCAGAAGAAGTAAATTCGTCTCCCGGTTAATCAGTTTACATAATCTTACCTTAGCCTGCTCTCCGCCGCTTAATACCCGCACCTGACTCTCGATGTGCTGGGTGGTCAGTCCGCACTTGGCCAGGGCGGAACGCACCTGATACTGGGTATAGGACGGAAACTCCTTCCAGATCTCCTCGATGCAGGTAGTGGTATTGCCCGGGGCAATCTCCTGTTCAAAGTAGCCGATGGAAAGATAATCTCCCAGCGTCACTTTCCCTTCCAGGGAAGGAATCAGCCCCAGGATACTTTTCAGCAGTGTGGTTTTTCCAATTCCGTTGGCTCCCACCATGGCGATCTTCTCGCCCCGCTCCATGGAGAGGTTCAAAGGCCTTGACAGCGGCTCGTCGTAGCCGATCACCAGATTCTCCGTCTCAAAAATCACTTTTCCGGCGGCACGGGCATCCAGGAAATGGAATTCCGGCTTCGGCTTTTCCTTTGCCAGCTCAATCACTTCCATCTTATCCAGCTTCTTCTGCCGGGACATGGCCATATTTCGTGTGGCCACCCGCGCTTTATTCCGTGCCACAAAATCCTGCAGCTGGGCAATCTCCTGCTGCTGACGCTTGTAGGCCGCCTCCAGCTGGGATTTCTTTACCTCATACACCTCACGGAACTTGTCATAATCGCCCACATAGCGGTCCAGCCGCTGATTTTCCATGTGATATACCAGATTGATCACACTGTTTAAAAACGGGATATCATGAGAAATCAAAATAAATGCATTCTCATACTCCTGTAAGTAACGCTTCAGCCATTCGATATGCTGCACATCCAGATAGTTGGTAGGCTCGTCCAGAAGAAGAATATCCGGTTTCTCCAGAAGGAGCTTGCCCAGAAGCACCTTGGTTCTCTGTCCGCCGCTTAAGTCCGTCACATCCCGATCCAGACCAATCTCTGCCAATCCCAAGGCCCGGCCCACCTCCTCCACCTTGGAATCAATGGAGTAAAAGTCGTGATTCATCAGAAGGTCCTGGATCGTTCCCAGCTCCTCCATCATGGAATTCATCTCCTCCTCTGAGGCATCGCCCAGACGGTCGCAGATCTCATTCATCTGCGCCTCCAGCTCAAAAAGGAAGGAAAACGCACTTTTTAACACCTCCCGGACGGTCATTCCCTTCTCCAGTACCGTATGCTGATCCAGATAGCCTACCCGGACCCGTTTGGACCATTCCACCTTGCCCTCATCCGGCATTAATTTTCCCGTAATAATATTCATAAATGTGGATTTGCCCTCTCCATTGGCTCCCACCAGGCCGATATGCTCTCCCTTTAATAAGCGAAAGGACACATCCTGAAAAATAGCACGGTCGCCAAAGCCATGGCTTAAGTGCTCTACGTTTAATATACTCATCTCTTTTCTCCTGTTCGTATTCTAAAATCCAAATTCCAAATCTCGTACTGACGCTTGAATCCTGATGATAAATATGTTATAGTTAGGACATCAAAGGGAAAGCCGGAGACACATGGCCTACCCTTCAACAATGAATAGCTTAATGCTTTACAGCATCAGCCGTCACTATTGGCAGATAGTGGCGGCTATTTCTTTCTCCCAAAGATTGTATAACACAATCCTACAAGAGCAACAATGAATATTCCCATCTGAATCAAATCAGTATATGTAACATACATTGGCCTACTACAATCAACACCATTTATCCTTATTTTTCACAGGGATACGTGAGTCCCCACTGCTCCCGCAGCCCATCCATCAGCTTCATCATCCGAATGGTCTCCGCGTGCGGCATCTCAGGGCACTCGATTCTGCCTTCCTCAATGGCATCCAGACAGCTTATCACCTCGTACTCATAGCCCGTCACCTGCGGCGGACAGGTGATGGTCTTCACCGGCTGATAATCGCTTCCGTAGATGGTGATGGCCTGAGGATTATTGATATTTTCCACCTCAAGGAATCCTTTTTCTCCGAATATCATACCTCTCCGATCACCCAGACCGTTCATGGATGCTGTCAGAGACGCCATCCGGCCATCCCTGTAATGAAGTGTGACACTCTCCTGGGCGTCCACACCGGTTTCCGTCATCTGTACGGAGCTTTCCACCTTCTCAATGTCATCTCCGAAAGCCATCACCGCAAAGTTCAGAGGATAGATTCCCACATCCAGCAGGGCACCGCCGGCCAGCTCCGGGCGGATGAGACGTTCCTTCTGATTGATTTTATAGCACAAATTGGCAGTCAACATAAAGGGCATTCCGATGACGCCGGAAGCCAGCACTTCATTGATCATATCTCTCATGGGCATATAGCGGGTCCAGATCGCCTCCGTCACCAGCAGCTTCTTCTCCTCCGCCAGCGCCAGAATCCGCTCCGCCTGTCCTGCATTGACCGTAAAAGCCTTTTCACAGAGCACATGCTTTCCATGCTCCAGGCACAGCTTCATATGCTCATAGTGATGGGAATGGGGCGTGGCAATATAGACCAGATCCACCTTCTCATCCGACAGCATCTCCTCATAAGAGCCGTATGCCTTTTCAAAACCGTTCTTCTTCGCAAAGCTTTCCGCCCGCTCCAGTTCTCTTGCAGCTACGGCATAGCAGGAAAAGCGGCTGCCCTTTCCCTTCATTCCATTTAATGTATCTGCCATCGTCCCGGCGATGCGGCCGGCACCCAGAATTGCAATATGAATCATACAGTTCCTCCTCTTTATATTCTGATTTCATTTCCTTCTTCTCTGTCTTTTCTCATTCTACAGGAAGAAAGAAGTTCACGCAACCGAAAATCTCCTCTGATAATTATTCCCGCCTCCCCCTTGAAGAATCCCC
>JAEDOC010000160.1 GCA_016302185.1 Clostridium sp.
AGCACGACCTTGCCAAGGTCGGGGCCGCGGGTTCGAGTCCCGTCTCGCGCTCTTTATTTTTTGCGGAAGCTTTTGTTTTTAAGAGCTTCCGCTATTTTTATATAAAAATAACTCAAGTTGAGTTTGTGGTTGTATTAACAGACATATAGAGATGATATGTCACGTTTATCATGAAAGGAAGCTTTTTAATTATTCAACAAGATTTTGTATTTAATGAAAGTAATGTGATAAGTCTTTGTGTGAAAAAAACTGTCTTTATTCAGTAAACATAAATTTTAAAAATAGGAGAAATTTCTCTTGAAATTTTGCAAAGTTTTGAATACTAATATAAAAAATAAATATTGGCAAAATATTCAATCGCGATTAAAATCATCCCAAGGAGGTTTTCAGTGAGAAAAGAAATATCGCAAAGACGTTTTGTGGAGACTGCATGCAGAATTCTGGAGAGTGAGGGTATGGATGCTTTGACCACCCGGAGGATCGGAAGGGATCTGCATTGTAACTCTGCAAACACATATTATTACTTTAAGGATTTGGATGAGCTGATCGTGTATGCCGCCATGGGATCCTTCACAGACTATCTGAAGGATATTTCCCGTTGTTATCTGGAGGCGGAACATGCGCTGGATGCTTTTCGCAAATCCTGGGAATGCCTGATTGAGAGATCGGTTTCGATGCCTCAGCTGTATGAGAAAATTTTATATGGGAAGTACAGCGAAGATCTAGGAAAAATCAGTGCCTCATATTATCGTTTGTTTCCGGAAAAGTATGCAACGCTGGAACCGGCCATATCTCATGAGATTACCAGTGAGGATTTCAGAGGAAGAAAAAATCATCTGATCTTAGGAAGCTGTGTGGAAGAAGGCTGGTTTTCCAAGGAAGATGCGGAGATTCTTGGAGAGATAGTGAAGTGGCTGCATCTGGGATTGCTTCAGGAATTGATTGCGGGGAAGATTACCGCGGACGAGCTGAGAGTGAGATTTTTTTCCTGTATGGATCGAACGGTGGAGGCATTCCGCAAAAAGTAAAGGGAAAGGAGAGTGTATATGACGGAGTTTTATCAACAAGTGCGGGAACGGTTTATCCGGTATGCCAAGGTGGATACGCAGTCCCAGGCGGGATCCCCGACAGCACCCAGCACCATGAAGCAGAAAAATCTGGGTCGTATTCTGAGGGATGAACTGATTGCATTGGGCGTGACCAATGTGGAGATGACGGAGAATTGCCTTGTTTACGGTACCATTCCTTCCACACTTCCGGATGGAGGAGGCATCTCTGTGGGATTTATCGCACACATGGATACCTCACCGGATGCCAGCGGTACGGATGTGAAGCCATGGGTTCTGGAACACTACGACGGAGAAGATATCGTATTGAATCCGGAGAAACAGATTGTGATGGAAGTGCAGCAGTATCCGATGCTGAAGAAGTACATCGGTCAGGATTTGATTCTGACGGACGGAACCACACTTCTGGGCGGAGATGATAAAGCCGCTGTCGCTGCGATCATGACGATGGTGGAGTATTGCTGCCGTCACCCGGAGCTTCCCCACGGACCGATCCAGATCTGTTTTACCCCGGATGAGGAGGTTGGACGAGGAACGGAAAACTTCGATACGAAACGGTTCAATGCGGATCTGGCTTATACTCTGGACGGCGATGCTCTGGGCGGTTATGTCTATGAAACCTTCAATGGTGTGGAGGCGCAGCTGACGATCCATGGACTCAGTGTTCACCCGGGTACCGCAAAGGGAATTATGAAGAATGCAGTGGAGATCGGCGGAGAATTTATGGCGATGCTTCCGGCACTGGAGCGCCCGCAGTTTACCAGCGGGAGAGAAGGATATTATCACCCGTTTGTATTTGAGGGAACGGTAGAGAAGGCATTCTTACGCTGTCTGATCCGCGATCATGAGAGTGAACGCTGTGAAGAGAGAAAGGCCTATGTGACCAAATGTGTGGAAGATTTAAACCATCGTTACGGAGAAGGCACGGTGGAACTGGAATATACCAATGTATATTACAGTATGCGCGAAGTGGTGAAAAAAGTTCCGTTTATGATTGATTACTTAAAGCAGGCAATGATCGATTGCGGTGTGGAGCCGTTTGAGATTGCTATGCGGGGCGGCACCGACGGATCCTGGATTTCTCAGATGGGACTGCCGTGTCCGAATATGACGGCTGGATATGAGAATGCACATGGAAGATTTGAATTTGTTGCAATTCAGGCGATGGAGAAAAATGTTGAGATCTTGCTGCGTCTGGTTGAAATCTATTCAAAGCATAACCAATGAAAAAGAGATTGGCTGACTTTACTTTAGAAAGGCAGGGGAATGGGAATGAGTGTACAGTTTTATTTTGTAGTAGGTTATTTGCTTTTGATGGTTGGTGTCAGTGTATACCTAAATCGTAAGAAGGTAAAGACCTCGGATGACTTTGCGGTTGCCGGAAGAAAGCTTCCGATGATTATTTTAGTTGGAACCTTGCTGGCTACCTGGTGCGGAGGCGGCGGTATTTCCGGTTCTGCAGGAATGATTTACAGCCAGGGTCCGTTATTTGGTATCCTTCTGTTTTCCGGTGCTCCTATTGGAATGATCGTTTTATATTTTATTTCCGGTGCGGTCAGAAAGAGTACTACCTATACGATTCCGGAATTATTTGAGCTTCGATACGGTTCCATGGCGAGAAATCTTGCGGCAATCTGTATTATTCTTGCCTATGTGGGAACCACCGCTTCTCAGTTTAAGGCGGCAGGCAACATTTTCATGCTGACCAGCGGAATCGATTACATTCCGTCAACGATTATCTGTGTTGTATTTATGGCACTTCTGGCTCTGATCGGAGGAATGGTCAGTGTAGCTTATACAGATGCACTTTCCGCTTTCCTGATGGTATTTGGTTTCCTGTTTGGTATTATCAGTTTGAGCAGTAACTTTGGCGGCTTCGGCCAGATCGTGGCAAACCTTCCGGAAGGAAAGAATACCATGTTTGGTTCTCTGAATGCGATTCAGGTAGCAGGATACGTTTTACCGACGCTGTTCCTGGTGCTTGGCGATCAGAACATGATTCAGCGTTTCAGCTCTGCAAAGGACAGCAAAACAGCACGTCAGTCGAATATCGGCCTGGTTATTGCAGAGATTGTAGTATGTGCAATCATTATCTGTCTGGCTACCTGTGCAATTCCGATTTATGCTACCAATGATAAGCCGGATACGATTCTGTTCCAGCTGGCAG
Organism: Clostridium sp.; assembly: GCA_016302185.1. Lineage (GTDB taxonomy): Bacteria > Bacillota > Clostridia > Lachnospirales > Lachnospiraceae > Otoolea. Next base: position 3,235 of record JAEDOC010000160.1, read on the forward strand.
CAGAGAATCTGGCACCGGTGCTTGGCGGCGTCGTGATGGCAACCTGTATGAGCTTTGTTATTACTACCGGTGACTCCTACCTGTTATCCACCGCATCCAATCTAACCTACGATGTCTGGGCCCGCTTATTTAAAAAGGATGCAAGCGACAAGCAGAAGCTGTCTGCACTGAGAGTTTCCATCGTTATCGTAGCAGTGCTGGCATTCGTGCTGGGCTTCTATTTCCCGGATATTCTGTCGGTACAGATGTATGCGTATACCATGTATGGTGCAACCATCACTCCGGCTCTGATTTGTGCCCTGTTCTATAAGAAAGCCACCAAGGCAGGCGGTCTGGCAGGAATCATTGCAGGTGCCGTAGCCACCATTCTGTGGGATGTTATTTTAAAATCCCCGTTCGGAATCAAGAGTGCAATCATCTCTGTTCCACTGGCGTTCCTCGCTATCTTTGTTGTCAGTGCTCTGACACAGAACGGAGATAAGGTTCCGCTGGAAGCAGTATATGCAAGAGAGAATGAAGAGTAACTGATATCATAAAGCTGCGTTGAGAATATTACTAAAAAATGGCAGATGGGTTAATCCCATCTGCCATCATTCATTTTGGAGGCTTTATCCCGGCCTAATAGAAGCACAATAGATGTCTGTAAGTATCATCACGTATTCAGACGCAGGAAGTATAACTTTTCTTACATGATTACATGAGAAAAATATAGATTCCATATAAAAATAATACTATAATAAAGATCTGAAAGCTATGTATTCTTCGGAAGATGACAGTACAGAAGTGATCTATCTGAAGGATGCAGTGGAAACTTTTTCTTCTTTTACCAATCCACCGAGAGGAGTTCGTTTTTAGCAAAAAGGAAGGCGAATGAAATAAAGCAGCAGCGCTTTTGTTGTCGGGAAAGTAGAGAAAAAGTAAATATTTCGTTGAAAAAAATGAAAAAAGTGGTTGACAATTGGTAATAGGTTTGATATTATAATACTCGCGCTGCGGAAATGAGCGCCAAACCGACAAAAGCTTCAAAAAAACGGTTTGAAAAAATAAAAAAAGTTGTTGACAAACACAACGAGTTGTGATAAGATAAACGAGTTGCTGTTG
>JAEDOC010000025.1 GCA_016302185.1 Clostridium sp.
CGGCAGCGCCGTTTCTTTACAGCAAGGTTGGTCGCTGGTGGGGAAATAATCCGGTTGAAAAAAACAGGAGGAAATAGATATTGTCGCGCTGGATGGGAAAAATATATTACTGTGTGAATACAAATGGCAGAATGCTTCGATAGGTGCAGAGGTATTAGAGGATTTAATGAAACAGGGAAATCTGTTCTATGCGGAGCAGAAATACTATTATGTATTTGCCAAAGAAGCTTTCTCTGAAGAATGTAAAAAGAAAGCAGAAGAAATGCCAAATCTTGGGTTGGTTACATTTTCTGAAATGCTGGACAGATAGAAAAGCTGCCGTGGGACCGAGAACCGGCCCCGCGGCAACTTTTCACTGCATAGAAATTTTATTTGGACTTTTCGTTGTTGCCAGTATCATTAGTTGGCATTGTAGTACTCAGAGGTCTTATCGTTTACGCCTAACCAGCCTTCGCCGCTTGTTACGCTGTAAACAGTCTCTTCTGTGCCGTCAGCAGCTTTCTTGATAGCGGTCTTGAACTCCATGGAGTTATAGGTGTAAACATCATCATCATACAGCTGAATGAACGGTACAGATACAATAGTATCTTCGGTTACCTGAATATAATTCAGTTTTCCTTCTACTGTAAGATCCTCCTTTAATTCCTTGATAAGATCAGATGCGGTAAGAGTATCGCCTTTACCCTCATTTAATGTAATGTACTCAACTTTACCATTGCTGTCTGTCTTAACTAATACATCATCCTGCTCAATACCAGCATTTTCAATATCAAACTTCTTGCCGGTCTTAGCCTTCTGGATCTTACCTTTGTTGTTGGTCAGATAAATATCGCCATTGTATAACCACAGTCTGTAGTCATCATCATCGCACTCTACGTTGGATACACGACCGGTCTTCTGATAACCGTCGGAATCAAAGTAGTAGAATCCGTGATCAGCCCTTACATACTGCAAGCCATCCTGCATCTGTCCCTGATCATTAAATGCAAAGTACTTGCCATCGATCTTAATTCTCTGAACAAAAACCTTACCGTCATCATCATAGGTTGCGAAATCTTTTTCTCCGCCGTCAGCGTACTGTACATCTCCATCATCGAAGTAGTACCAGTCGGTATCACCATCGTTGTCAAGGTCCTTGGCGCCATCGATCTGATACCAGCCGTTTGCTCTGGAACCATCTTCAACCTCATTGTAGTAAATAAGGTTTTCTACTTTCGGTTTACGTCCTAATTCAGTTGCACTTGCATTCCAGGTAGAATCATCAAGCTGAGCGTTGGAGCTTAAAGTAATCTGAGTATCTTTATCGATCCACTCATACAGCATCTGACCATGCTCATTGAACATGTAGTATCTGCCGTTGATTTTCTTCTTAGCTACCTGATGGCAAACCTTTCCTGAGGAACCGAACCAGTACCAGCCCTCATCATCACAGTCATCTTCTTCGGTACATCCAAGAACGGTCTCCAGATCATCATCATCCTCATCGTCCATGGCCTTTACCCAGCCGTTAACGATCATAGCGCCGTCTTCGCCTACATAGTAGTCGTCATCTACCCAGTCATTGGTCAGCATATCGCCGTCCTCATCCAGATAGAACCACTTACCGGCATCTTTCTTCCACTCATCAGTTACCATCTCATCATCGCTGTCATAGTAGTGCCAGATTCCCTCTTCATCTTTCTCCCAACCAGCGGCGAAAGAAGTCATGGAAGCACCAAGAGCGAGTAAAGCTGCTGCAGAAAGAACTGCAACTAATTTTGTCTGCTTTCTCATAATGAATGCACTCTCCTTTTTTCTTTTTGAAATTGATTTTCTCTCGAAATTCTATTTCTGCATTACAGGGCTATTATACTTCGGAAAGGGAAAATTATCGTAAGTTGCGAAAATAACAAAAATAAACAAAAAAAGAGCCAAAATCTGACGACTTTGACTCTTATCCGAAGTATGCATTTGTATAATTATTCCAGATCGGTGTTGAACCGCTCCATCAGCTCGGTCAGGCGGCAGATGCACTGATCCATTTCCAGAAGCTCTTCCATGCTGTAAGAGCGCAGTCCGTGGAGGGTCGCCTGAAGCATCTTTTGTTTCACATCCTCCATCAGGCATCGGCCTGGCTCACAGATTCGGATGTAAACCCGGCGGCGGTTGGTGGTATCATGCGTTCGTTCTACCAGTTTCCGTTCTTCCAGATCGTTGATGAGCTTGGTCAGCTGCTGCTTGGGAACCTGAAGCTTGTCTGCCAGCTCAGACATGGTGTATGCCCCGTTGGCCCAGCTGTCCAGAGCAATCAGTGCGAAAAAAGCCAGCGAGTTGGCACGGATATCATTGGTCTCCAGCTGGTAATGACGCTTGAACATGGAGAGAAAGGCCACGGAGAATTCCAGAAAGTGAACTCCGGAGGTATGCAGGGTTTCAGAAAATGCCCTGGCAGCAGACAGCAGATCTTCCGCAGTATTTTCTCCGGGGGCTTCTTTGCCAAAGTTTTCCTCCGGTATCGGAGAATCTGATTTTTGAATGCCTTCCTCTATGCTCGGGGCATTTGACTCGGCTGTGGCTGGTCTTTCTTGTTTTAGAATTTGTTCCTTGGTTGCTTCGTTTTCCCTGGGTAAGGATGGGCTCCTCCGCAGAGACATCTCTCTGGCGGCCCGGATGATAGATTCCAGAGTATCGTGTTCTTGGTTTTCCATAAGGTCCTCCGTTCAATCAATGTGGTTTAAAAAGTGACAGATAGGGCATCTTTTTTCACCATTTTATGAGGTTATCGTATCACAAAGATGAATTATAGTCAATAATTATAAAAAGTAAATAAATATTTACAATTCATTATTGACAAAAGTTATGTGAAGGTGTATAACGGTTTCAGCTGAATTTGAGAGAAAAACTTTCAAGTTACAGTCAATTTACCAAGTGAAAAGTGGAAAGACTAAATTAAACTGCTTATACGGGCAGGAACAGTAAAGGAGCGAAACGCAGAGTCAGAAAAGCTGAGGCAGTGAGTAGAAAAAGCAAACTGAAGAAAGTACAGAAATTCAGGCAGAATGAGTTGAGGCAAAAGGAGAAAAAGAATGAAAGAAAGTGATCAGAAGAATAACCCGCCCAAAAAGTCGTTCTTATATTACTATGGGCTGGTAATGTTAATCGTCATGCTGATGAACATCTTCGTGTTTCCTGCGATGATGGATCGGACGCAGCAGGTGCGGTATGACCAGTTTGAAGAGCAGCTGGACAATAAGAATGTAAATGAAGTATATGTAACTACAGATAATGAGATTATCTATACCTTAAAAGATCAGAAGTGGGTCAATTATAAGACAGGCATGATTCCCGGAGTGGATCTTTATGAAGAGCTGAAGAAGGCGGGCGTAGAGAATTACAGCGCGGAGATTGAGACACCGGAATCACCGCTGATGAGTCTTCTGTTGACCTGGATTATCCCGATTGGAATCTTTTTCCTGATTGGCCAGCTGGCCAGCCGGGCGATGATGAAGCGGATGGGCGGAGGAAATGCCATGACTTTTGGCAAGTCCAATGCCAAGATCTATGCGGAGTCAGAGACGGGCAAGACCTTTGCCGATGTGGCAGGTCAGGAGGAAGCGAAAGAAGCATTACAGGAGATTGTAGATTTCCTGCATAATCCGCAGAAATATTCAGAGATTGGTGCAACACTTCCGAAGGGCGCCCTTCTGGTAGGCCCGCCAGGTACCGGCAAGACACTGCTTGCCAAGGCGGTAGCGGGAGAAGCACATGTGCCGTTCTTCTCCATCTCCGGTTCGGAATTCGTGGAGATGTTTGTGGGCATGGGTGCCGCCAAGGTCCGCGATTTATTTAAGCAGGCCAATGAGAAAGCTCCCTGTATCGTGTTTATCGATGAGATTGATACCATCGGTAAGAAGCGTGATAATGGAGGCGTCGGCGGCAATGATGAGCGCGAGCAGACACTGAATCAGCTGCTGACCGAGATGGATGGCTTTGACGGCCGCAAGGGTGTGGTCATTCTGGCGGCAACGAACCGTCCGGAGTCTCTGGATAAGGCGCTGCTTCGTCCGGGCCGTTTTGACCGGAGAATTCCGGTGGAGCTTCCGGATCTGAAGGGCAGAGAGGCAATCCTGAAGGTACATGCAAAGCATGTGAAGATTGATGAAAGCGTGGATTATAATGCGATTGCCAGAGCAACCAGCGGTGCCAGCGGTGCGGAGCTTGCCAATATCGTAAATGAGGCGGCGCTGCGGGCTGTCCGGGAAGGACGAAAGCTGGTTTCCCAGGCGGATCTGGAAGAAAGTGTGGAGACCGTTATCGCCGGTTATCAGAAGAAGGATGCGGGAGTATCCAAGGATGAGAAGAAGATTGTGTCCTACCATGAGATCGGTCATGCGCTGGTAGCGGCGCTGCAGAGTCATTCAGCTCCGGTGCACAAGATTACCATTGTTCCCAGAACCTCCGGTGCATTGGGGTATACCATGCAGGTGGAAGAGGGACAGCGTTTCTTATTAAGTAAGGAAGAGGCATTCAATAAGATTGTTACTCTGACCGGCGGACGTGCCGCAGAGGAACTGATTTTCCATTCCATTACCACCGGTGCTTCCAATGATATTGAGCAGGCGACGAAGCTGGCGCGGGCCATGGTGACCCGCTATGGCATGAGCGATCAGTTTGGCATGGTGGCACTGGAATCAGTGAATAATGCCTACCTGGGCGGAGATGCCTCTCTGGCATGCTCGGAGGAGACTGCGACCCGGATTGATAATGAAGTAATTGCATTGGTGAAGGAGGCCTACGAGAAGGCGAAATCCATCCTGAGCGGTCATGAGGAGAAGTTGCATCAGCTGTCTGCTTACCTGCTGGAGAAGGAAACCATCACCGGAGAAGAATTCATGGAGATTCTTCAGAAAGACAATCAGCCGGAAACTGCTGCGGAGCAGGCGTAATTTTGCCGCAAAGCAGCGTTGACAAAAAATAAAAGGTGTGACAATCCGCACCAGAGTGCGGGAGGGAGCAGCCGGACGAAATCTGAGGGCCGCAGAAGGCTTACTTTGATTTACCTCCGGCTGTTTTCTTTCTATTTATCGGAAAAAACCGCGCAAAAACGGGACAAAATCTTGTAAATCTCTTGCAAATCCTATGTAAAAATGTAATAATAGTTGCGATGTTGATATTTCTTATCTAATCATGAGGAGGAAAAAAAGAATGAAAAAAGCAGTAAGCGTAGTCTTAAGCGCTGCAATGGCAATTTCTATGTGTGCAGGATGCGGTTCATCTTCTGCTCCGGAGACAACTGCGGCAGCAAAGGAGGAAGCAACCGAGGCAGCTGGCGCGGCAGAAGAGACCGAGGCAGCAGAGGCTGAGGAGAAAGCGGCAGAGGGTGTGATGCCGGCCGTAGCCAAGGAAGATTTAAAGGTTGGCGTGATCCATATCGGTAATCCGGCAGACGGTTCCGGTTACAGCTATGCGCATGATCAGGGCATTATCGAGATGCAGCAGGCGCTGGGTCTGGATGACAGCCAGATTATCAGAAAGAACAATGTAGATGACGCAGATCAGACAGCAACCGAGACTGCGATGAGAGAGTGCGTGGAAGAAGGATGCCAGATCATCTTTGCCACCAGCTGGGGTTATATGGATGCCTGTGAGGCATTGGCTGATGAGTATCCGGAGGTTATCTTCTCCCATGGTACCGGTTATAAATCCAACGGTGTAAACTTTAATAATTATTTCGGAAGAATCTATCAGTCCAGATACTTATCCGGTATCGCAGCAGGTTTAAAGACCGAAACCAATAAGATTGGTTATGTTGGTGCCTGGGGCAAGGACAATGCGGAGGTTACCGGCGGATGTGATGCATTTGCCATGGGCGTATATTCTGTAAATCCGGATGCAGAGGTTTATATCAAGACTACTAACAGCTGGTATGATCCGGAAGGTGAGAAGCAGGCAGCGGTTGCTTTAATTAATGAGGGCTGTGATGTGATTGGACAGCACTGTGATACCCCGAACCCGCAGTTAGCTGCAGAGGAGGCAGGCGTATACGGTGTTGGTTACAACTCTGACATGAGCAAGGATGCTCCGAAGGCAGTTCTGACCTCTACCATCTGGAACTGGGGTGCATATTATACCACCGCGGTTCAGAGCCTGGTAGACGGAACCTGGACCGGTGAGAATTATTTCGGCGGCCTGAAGGAAGGTCTGGTTGACCTGGCTCCGTTATCTGATCTGTGTGTGGAAGGTACTGCGGAGAAGATCGAGGAAGCAAGAGCCAAGATGGAGTCCGGCGAGTGGGATGTATTTGACGGTGTGATCGAGTGCAACGATGGTTCTACCGTTGGTACTGAGGGCGAGCATATGTCTGACGCTGATATTACCGGAAACATTCACTGGTATTTCAAGAATGTAGTGGAAAAATAATGATACTTATGCCGTGATGACAGGCGGAAGGCAAGAGATGCCGTAGAAATGGTGGATAACAGATATTCTCCTATGCGGCATCTCTTTTCTGATTTATTTCGAGGTGACGATATGACAGAGAACTTTGCCATTGAGTGCAGAGAAATTACCAAGGTATTTGGCAGCGTGGTTGCCAATGACCGGATCAATCTGTCCGTAAGGTACGGAGAGATCATGGCGCTTCTGGGGGAAAACGGTTCCGGTAAGACCACGTTGATGAATATGCTCTCCGGAATTTACCATCCGGATGGCGGTACCATCCTCGTAGGGGGGAAAGAAGTGATTATTAATTCGCCGGTGGATTCCAGAAATCTGGGCATCGGTATGATTCATCAGCATTTTAAGCTGGTGGATGTGTTTAGTGCGATGGATAACATCGTTCTGGGGACTTCCGGAAAGCGTCTGGGGAAAAAGGCGCTGAAGGAGAAGATCGAGCAGCTTTGCCGCTCCTTTGGACTGGAAATTGAACCTGAAAAGAAGATTTACGATATGTCGGTCAGCGAGAAGCAGACCGTGGAGATTCTGAAGGTATTATATAGAGGCGCACAGATTCTGATTCTGGATGAGCCAACGGCGGTTCTGACTCCGCAGGAGACGGAGAAGCTGTTTGCGATTCTGCGGAAGATGAAGGAGCAGGGCTGCGCCATCATTATCATCACACACAAGCTGCATGAGGTGCTTTCCATCAGTGATCGGGTCACAATTCTGCGCAAGGGGCAGAGTATTGATACGGTGGAGACGAAAAACTGCACGGAAAAGAAGCTGACAGAGCTGATGGTGGGACGTCCGGTCAGCTTAAATATTGAGCGGCCGGAGGTGCAGGAGAAGAATACGATTCTGAAGGTGGTGGATCTGTCGGTGGATAAGACGGACGGAACCGTAGCGCTGGATGATGTTTCTTTTGAGATTAAGACCGGTGAGATTCTGGGAGTGGCCGGTGTGGCCGGAAGCGGACAGAAGGAGCTGTGCGAGACGCTGACCGGCTTAATGCAGGCGAAAAAAGGCGCGATCCTTTATCATAAGGAAAATATTGTGGGTAAGACTCCGGCGGAGATTATCAAGCTTGGAATCAGTATGAGCTTTGTACCGGAGGATCGTCTGGGCATGGGCCTGGTGGCTTCCATGGGTATGGTAGAAAATATGCTGTTGAAATCCTACACCAACTCCAAAGGTTTCTTTGTGGAAAGAAAACCGGCCAGAGAGCTGGCGGAAAAGCTGGTGGAAGAACTGGGAATTGTGACGCCGGGAGTGGACACGCCGGTGCGTCTGATGTCCGGTGGTAATGTCCAGAAGGTACTTCTGGGGCGGGAGATTGAATCCAGCCCACAGGTTCTGATCACGGCATATCCGGTCCGCGGCCTGGATATTAATTCTTCTTATCTGATATATGATCTGCTGAATGAACAGAAGAAAAAGGGCGTTGCCGTGGTTTATATCGGCGAGGATCTGGATGTTCTGCTGGAGCTGTCCGACCGGATTATGGTACTGTGCCACGGCAGGGTAACCGGTGTGGTGGATGCCAGCGCTGTAACCAAGGAACAGATTGGACTGATGATGACCGGAACCAGTGCGGAGGATGCCCTGGCGCGGGGCCAGGGAACGGAAGACAGAGAGGAGGCGAAAGCATGAAAGAACCGTTGATTCGTATTGTAAAGAAAGCGGAGCTGGGAAAAAGGGAGACACTGATACTCCGTCTGGAAGCGATTCTTCTGGCTCTGATTGCCGGAGGACTGTTTATTTTGTCTCTGGGACACAATCCCTTTGCGGTGTACTGGACGATCATCAGCGGCGCTTTGAAGAGTAAGATGGCAATTCAGACAACAGTAAAGATTGCGATTCCGCTTCTGATTGCTTCTCTGGGTGTGACCCTGGCTTTTAAGATGCGCTTCTGGAACATCGGTGCCGAGGGCCAGATTATTATGGGCGGTATTTTTGCCTCCTATTTTGCATTATTTCATGCCGGCTGGAATCACTGGCTTCTCATTCTGGTAATGTTTCTGGCCGGTGCCGTGGGCGGAGGTTTATGGGGACTTCTGCCGGCCTGGTTTAAGACAAAGTATGATACCAATGAGACGCTGTTTACTTTGATGTTAAACTATATTGCATTGAATGTAATCGTATTCCTGAGAGAGGGGCCGTGGCGTGATCCGGGTTCCCAGGGCTATGCCAAGATCGCACGTTTTGATAAGAATGCGGCGCTGGATAAGGTTCTGGGCATCCAGTTTGGCTGGATTGTGGCGCTTCTGCTTCTGGTTCTGGTGTGGATGTATCTGACCCGTTCCAAGCAGGGATATGAGATCAGTGTGGTGGGTGAGAGTCAGGAGACTGCTCGCTATGCAGGTATGAATGTAAAGAAAGTAGTGCTGCGCACCATGTTTCTGTCCGGTGCTATCTGCGGTATCGGAGGTATGATTCAGGCAACCGGTTCTGATGTTACCCTGACCACTGCGGTGGCCGGCGGCGTTGGTTTTACGGCGATTATTGTGGCCTGGCTGGCACAGCTAAATCCGCCGTCGATTCTGATCGTAACATTGTTATTCAGTATTCTGGAAAAGGGAAGCGGTATGATCGATTCGGCCTTTGGCCTGTCTTCGGATTGTTCCGATGTATTGCAGGGAATCATTCTATTCTTTATCCTGGGATGTGAATTATTTATCCGATATAAGTTTGTATTCCGCGGGAAAGGAGGCGTGAACGCATGAGCAGTGATCTGATTATTAAATTTCTGGTAGCAGCCGTGCTGGCCGGCGCACCGTTTTTGTTTGGTACGGTGGGAGAAATCCTGAGTGAAAAGGTAGGACATCTGAATCTGGGTGTGGAAGGTATGATGGCGATCGGCGCCTGTGCCGGATTTATGGCGGGATATGTCAGTGACAATTTTGTTATTGCCCTGCTGGCGGCAGCGGCAGCAGGCATGGTGTCGGCATTGATTTACGGTGTACTGACGGTCACTTTTATGGCAAATCAGAATGTAACAGGACTGACCCTGACAATTTTTGGTACCGGTATCTCCAATTTTATCGGGGTTTACATGCTGGAACGTTCCGAGAGCGGAACCTTGAAGCTTCCGGAGAATATCACAGGACAGATGAGAAATATTAATATTCCCGGATTAAGTGATATCCCGGTGCTGGGAGAGCTGCTTTTCTCTTACAATCCTTTTGTATATCTGGGAATTGTCATTGCGATTCTGGCCGGACTCTATCTCTATAAAACGCAGATTGGATTAAATGTACAGGCCATTGGAGAGAATCCGGCAGCAGCTGATGCAGCCGGTATTGAAGTAACGAAATGGCGCTATATCAATATCGCTCTGTCCGGTGCCATCTGTGGAATCGGAGGAGCCTACTGTTCTATGATCATTAATGGAGGCGTGTGGCTGCGGGACAGCGTGAACGGCCTTGGCTGGATTTCCGTGGCGCTGGTAATTTTCGCGTCCTGGAAGCCGATTAACGTTATCTACGGATCCTTTATTTTCGGAGCGCTGCGCGTGCTGAAATATTATGTCCCGAAAAACACCTATGCGATTCCTACCGCGTTTTTCGATGCACTGCCCTTCTTAATCACCGCTCTGGTGCTGGTGGCGGCATCCATGCGGAAGAACAAAGGCGGACATATTCCGGCACACCTTGGCGTGAATTATTTCCGTGAGGAGAGGTAATTATTTCCACTGATACGGGCGGATCAGATATCCGGTTCTGTATGGGCAAGGGCGCAGGCCATGGCAGGAAACGAAAAGCCGATGGCCACAGTAAGCGGCAGTAATGCCGGAAACATCATAAGCTGTCCTCCGAGGAACAGGAAGGAGAAGACAACAGCGATGAGAGTCCCTTCCCCGTGGAGAAGGGATTGACGTACAGCCTCCCGTATCAGCTCCGGAAATGATTTTTTTGATATACTTATCTTTGATTGGTTCCAATCGGTGTTATCCCCATCAAATAAAAGCGGAAGTAAGTGCAGCAGGCTTCCGGAAACAAGTACAAAAAGCAGGACGGATGCGGAGGTCAGCGGAATATACAGGCTGCTGACCGGGATCCTGGATAAATAGAGCAGGAAGGTTCCGCCAAGAAACAGCCAGAGAAACAGGATAAGGAAGCCCAGAGGAAGCGCGTGCAGAAAGACAGCCCGGAATGCGGAGAGGTACAGTCGGCCTGCGTTATTCTGTGCCCGATCATCTTTGGCCAGAGCATTGGTGCAGAAGGACAGAGCGGCCATCGCCGGACCGATGGTGACAATCGGGAGAGCGGTCAGAAGAAACAGAAGATTCCATTTGACCAGGGTAATCAGGCCGTCGGAAATCACTTCTCCCAGACGGCGAAGCGTTTTATTTGCAAGGGGATCCTTATTTGCTTTTTTCTGGTTGTGGTTCAATGCAGATACCTCTCTTTCCAATGATTACTGTGTGATATTATTAACTATACGGATGGTTTTCCTTTTTTGCAAGTGAAATCGGGAGAAAAAGGGGCAGAACCTACAATTTCTATGCAGATGGTTTCTGATATAAAAGGAAAATGTGCATAAATAAGAAGCGGAAAATTATTGTAAATGTACCAAAAATAAATAATATCAAAAATAAGACTTGAAAAAAGGTTTGGAAAAGTATAACATAAAAGCATATAGAAATGGAAACGTTTCCAAATAGTATAAACTTTGGATTCGCAACATAATGTTCAGAGATTAAAAAAGGGAGGACAATTTCATGAAGAAACGGGTTTTAGCAGCAACTTTGACAGTTGTCATGGGGGCAACAGTACTGGCAGGCTGTGGAAGCAGTACAGGAGCAAGTGCGGCAAAAGAAACGGAAGCAAAGGAGACGGCAGCAGCCGAGGGAGCAGAGACCACAGCAGAGACCACAGCAGAGGGTGCTGTTTACTATCTGAATTTTAAGCCGGAGCAGGATCAGCAGTGGCAGGATCTGGCAAAGGTTTATGAGGAGAAGACAGGAGTACCGGTAACCGTAGTTACAGCAGCATCCGGTGAGTATGAGACAACTCTGATGTCTGAGATGGGAAAGAGCAGTGCTCCTACCCTGTTTCAGGTGAACGGACCGGTTGGACTGGCCAACTGGACTGATTATTGCTATGATCTTTCCGGTTCTGATATTTACGGACAGCTGACCAGTGAGGATTTTGCACTGAAGGATGGCGATGCAGTGAAGGGTATCGCATACGTTGTTGAGTCTTATGGTCTTATTACCAACAAAACATTACTGGAAAAAGCAGGATATACAGTGGATGATATCAAGTCATTTGCAGATTTAAAGAAAGTTGCGGAGGATATTACAGCCCGCAAGGATGAGCTTGGCTTTGCTGCATTCTCCTCTGCAGGCATGGATGGTTCTTCTGACTGGAGATTCAAGACTCATCTGGCAAACCTGCCGATTTACTTTGAGTATCAGGCAGATGGTATCGGATCTACCGATGCGATTAAGGGAACATATCTTGATAATTACAGAAATATATGGGATCTTTACATTAACAATTCCACCTGCGATCCGGCAGAGCTGGCAGCGAAGACCGGTGATGATTCCCGTAACGAGTTCCTTGCAGGCGAAGCGGTATTCTTCCAGAATGGTTCCTGGGAATATGGCAACCTGACCGGAGAAGGCAAATTTACCGATGATGACCTTGTTATGATTCCGATTTATATAGGTGTCGGCGATGAGGCAAATCAGGGGCTGTGTACAGGTACAGAGAACTACTGGTGTGTCAATGGCGAAGCAGCAGAAGAAGATATTCAGGCAACTCTGGATTTCATTAACTGGTGTGTAACCTCTGAAGAGGGAACATCTGCGATGGCTAATGACATGGGCTTTGTTATCCCGTTCAAGAATGCGGCAGAGTCTCCGAATCTGTTCGTAAAACAGGATGTAGAGTATACGGCAGCAGGCAAGAAGCCGGTATCCTGGAATTTCCCGACCATGCCGTCGGAGGAGTGGAAGAACGGTGTTGGTTCTGCGCTGACAGCATATGCGGCAGATCAGACCGATGCAAACTGGGATGAGGTAGTTGCTGCCTTTGTTGATGGCTGGGCAACAGAGTATGCGCTGGCTAACCCGCAGTAATCGTACCTTCTTACATTGAGAAAATATTGTTTTGAAATCTGAACACGGGGCGGGCAAGAGACTTGTCCGTCCCGTTCTTATACCGGTGTCGGAGGTCACGGCTGCCGGCGCTGAAAGAAAGGAGCAAACGTATGGAAAAAGCGCTGAAAAAATTTTCACCGCTCTTTGTGCTTCCCACATTTGCCGCATTTATCATCGGCTTTCTGATTCCCTTTGCAGAAGGGCTTTACCTTTCCTTCTGCCAGTTTACAACAGTGAAAAATGCAAAGTGGGTGGGCTTTTCGAATTACCAGCAGGTGTTTACAGATAAAACTTTTACCAATGCATTGGGATTTACAGTATCCTTTGCTATTGTGTCGATTCTTCTGATTAATGTGATTGCCTTCGGCTTGGCGCTGCTTCTGACGCGCAAGCTGAAAGGAACCAATATTTTCCGAACGGTATTTTTTATGCCAAACCTGATTGGCGGTATCGTTCTGGGATATATCTGGCAGATTCTTATCAACTGTGTGCTTTCTCTGGCTGGCAAGCCTCTGCTGGCGCTGAACAGTCAGGCAGGCTACTGGGGATTGATTATTCTGACCGGATGGCAGCAGATCGGCTATATGATGATTATTTATATCGCCGGATTGCAGAATGTGCCGGAGGATCTGATCGAAGCGGCGGCCATTGACGGTGCCAATGCGCTGACGACTCTGTTTCGTGTAAAAATTCCGATGGTAATGTCTTCCATTACCGTCTGTGTATTCCTGACATTGACCAACTCATTTAAACTGTTTGACCAGAACCTTGCACTTACAGCAGGCGAGCCAAAGCATATGACAGAGATGCTGGCTCTGAATATTTATCAGACATTCTATGCCAGAGCCGGCGCGCAGTGGAAGGGACTTGGTCAGGCGAAGGCCGTTCTCTTCTGTATTCTGGTCGTTGTGATTTCTATGATTCAGTTGAAGGCCACACGTTCTAAGGAGGTGCAGCAGTAATGAAAAAACGACGGAGTACGTCTTCTCTTCTGTGGACAGTGATTTTGAGCATCGCTTCAATTCTTTATATGTATCCGATTGTGATGATTCTCTTTAACTCCCTGAAAAAGGAGTCGGCGATTTCCACCAATACCGCGTTTCAGCTTCCGACAGCAGAAACCTTTGCGGGACTGGATAATTATGTCAATGCAATTACCTCCAAGGGCTTTCTGCAGAGTCTGGGTTACAGCGTCTTTATCACAGTCAGCTCGGTGGCTGCGATCCTGCTCTGCTGCTCCATGTGTTCCTGGTTTATCACACGTGTAAAAGGAAAGTTTTCTTCTCTTCTGTATTTCCTTTTCGCATTTTCCATGGTTGTGCCGTTCCAGATGGTAATGTTCACGCTGTCTCAAACGGCGGATATGATGAAGCTGAATACCCCATGGAAGATCTGGGTAATTTATCTCGGCTTTGGTGCGGGTCTTGCGGTATTTATGTTTGCGGGCTTTATGAAGTCTATTCCGATGGAGGTGGAAGAGGCTTCCATGATTGATGGCTGTAATCCGCTCCAGACCTACTTTTTAATCGTAATGCCCATGCTAAAGCCTACGATGGTATCGGTGGGTATTCTGGAGGCCATGTGGGTATGGAATGATTATCTGCTTCCGACCCTGGTGCTGGATATCAAGAAATACAAGACAATTCCCATGCTGATTCAGTATTTCCGCGGCAGTTACGGACGGGTAGAGATGGGACCGATGATGGCATGTATTATGCTGACGGTAATTCCCATCGTGATTATCTATCTTCTGGGGCAGAAGCACATCATTAAGGGTGTGGCTGCCGGTGCGGTGAAAGGCTGATTATGGCGATCACCATTAAGGATATTGCGCGGGAATCAGGTTATGCCGTGGGGACTGTGTCACGCGTGCTGAATCAACAGTCGGGGGTTTCAGAGAAGGCCCGGACAAGAATTATGGAGGTGGTGGAGCGTCACCGTTTCCGGCTGAATAATAATGCAAAGCATTTAAAGCAGCAGTCCAGCAATGGAGTAGCGATTATTGTGAAGGGAAACCAGAACATGCTTTTTGCGTCGATTGTAGAGCAGCTGCAGGGGATGATCCGGGAACGGGGATACGCGTGCCTGCTGTATTATATCGGTGAGATGGAGGATGAGCTGGAGCAGGCGATTCGTGTGGTAACGGAACGAAGACCCAGGGGGATTCTCTTTCTGGGAAGCAACAATGATTATTTTAAGAAACGTTTTTCCACTATTCAGGTTCCCTGTGTTCTGGTGACCAACTCCGCGGAGGCTCTGGAGTTTTCCAATCTGTCCAGTGTCACGACGGATGATGAGGAGGCGGCCTGCGCGGCGGTGGAATATTTAATCGGGCTGGGGCATACTCAAATCGGTATTTTGGGCGGTTATCCGGAACGGTCTCATGCGGCAATAACCAGATATGCCGGATGCCGGAGAGCGATGGCCCGTCATCAGCTTCCGTTCGATTTTAAGATGCAGTATGAGTCGTCTCTGTTTACCATCGCACAGGGCTATGAGGGCATGGGGCGGCTGCTGGATCGGATGCCGGAGCTGACAGCGGTTTTCGCAATGTCGGACACGATGGCGCTGGGGGCGATTCGTGCTATCAGAGATCGGGGATTTTGTGTTCCGGAGGACATCTCGGTTATCGGGTTTGATGGAATAGAACTGGGGAATTATATGATTCCAAGGCTTACCACTATCCGTCAGGATCAACAGACGATTGCTGCACGGAGTGTGGAGATTCTGCTGAAAAGCATTGAATATGGGGCAGGGGCTGTCCATGAGACAGTACCGTTTCAGATTATTACCGGTGAGAGTGTAAAGAAACAACAGACCGGAAAATCTTAACAGGAGGAATTGCAGATGGCAAGTATCACATTTAAAAACGTGGTAAAAACATATGAGAATGGTGTTACCGTTGTTCCGGATTTGAATCTGGAGATTAAAGATAAAGAATTCGTTGTTCTGGTAGGCCCGTCGGGCTGCGGAAAATCGACAACTCTTCGAATGATTGCGGGACTGGAGGACATAAGTTCCGGAGATCTGATGATTGGTGAGAAGCGTGTCAATGATGTTCCTCCGAAGGACAGAGATATCGCTATGGTGTTTCAGAGCTATGCGCTGTATCCCCATATGACCGTGTACCAGAATATGGCGTTCGCGCTGGAGCTTAGAAAGGTTCCGAAGGACGAGATTGATAAGAAGGTAAGAGAGGCGGCTGCGATTCTGGAGCTGGAGCCGTATTTGAACCGAAAGCCGAAGGCATTGTCCGGCGGTCAGCGGCAGAGAGTGGCTCTGGGAAGAGCGATGGTCCGCAATCCGGAGGTATTTCTTCTGGATGAGCCGTTATCCAACCTGGATGCAAAGTTAAGAACAGAGATGCGCAGCCAGATTGCGGCACTTCACAAAAAACTGGCTACCACCTTTGTCTATGTAACTCATGATCAGACAGAAGCCATGACGATGGGCGATCGCATTTGTGTGATGAAGAGCGGCGTCATCCAGCAGTTTGATACACCGCAGAATCTTTACAATTTTCCGGACAATATGTTTGTTGCCGGATTTATCGGTTCTCCGCAGATGAATTTTGTGACCGTACAGGTGGAAAAAGGAGAAGACGGTTATGTGCTGGTGTTCGGTGAGAGCCGAATCAGCAAGAAGGATGCGGCACTGGAGCCGTATGTCGGAAAAGAAGTCATTATGGGAGTTCGTCCGGAGGATATCCATGCGGAGGAGATCTATCTCGCTGTTTCCGGTGAGGCGAATGTGAAGGCTTCTGTAAGACTGGCGGAGATGATGGGTTCGGAGATTTATGCATATCTGACTGTATATGGTCAGAAGATGATCGCCAGAATCCCGTCCCGGTTTAATATCACAGCGGATCAGGAGATTACCCTGGCACTGGATCCGGAGAAGATTCATGTATTTGATAAGGATACAGAGAAAGTAATTTGTCATTGAGACGAAAAAGGAAGTGAATGATTGTGAGGAACAGCGGAATTTTAATGCATCTGTCATCCCTTCCTTCCCGGCATGGGATCGGAAGCATGGGAAAGGCGGCGAGAGAGTTTGCGGATTTTCTTCAGACAGCCGGCCAGTCTTTCTGGCAGCTGCTTCCAATATGCCCTACCGGATACGGAGATTCGCCGTATCAGTCGTTTTCAACCTATGCCGGTAATCCGTATTTTATTGATTTAGATGAGCTGAACGAAGAGGGACTTCTGGGACGTTCGGAATACGAGTCGATTGACTGGGAGAGCACTCCTGATTGCGTGAATTATGGGGCTATGTACCAGAAGCGCTATCCGGTGCTTCGAAAAGCTGTAAAGCGGTTTCTGGCCCATCCGGCAGAGGATTATGCGGATTTCTGCGGGAAAATGGAATTCTGGCTGGAGGATTATGCTCTGTTCATGGCTCTGAAGGATGCGAACGGCGGAAAAAGCTGGCTGGAGTGGGCTCCGGAGCTGAAAAACCGGGAACCGGAAGCCATAGCGCAGGCGACAGAGCAGTATGCGGAGGAGATTGCGTTCTGGAAGGCTGTCCAGTATCTGTTTTTCCATCAGTGGGAGCAGCTTCGAAGCTATGTCAATGCCAGAGGAATTCAGCTGATAGGAGATCTTCCCATCTATGTATCACTGGACGGAGTGGATGTGTGGTCTCATCCGGAATTATTTCAGCTGGATGAAGAAAAATGTCCGAAGGAGGTGGCCGGGGTGCCGCCGGACGGATTTTCCGCGGACGGACAGCTCTGGGGAAATCCGTTATTTGACTGGGAGTATATGAAGCAGGACGGATTTGCCTGGTGGGTTCGGAGAATTGAATATCTGTGCAGGGTTTATGATATTCTTCGGATTGATCATTTTCGCGGCTTTGATTCTTATTTTGCCATTCCCTATGGGGATACCGATGCAAAGCGGGGAACGTGGAAGAAAGGACCGGGAATTGCCCTGTTTCAGGCAGTGGAACAGGCTATCGGAAGGCAGAAGATTATCGCGGAGGATCTGGGCTACCTGACGGATTCTGTGAAACAGCTTCTTTCAGAGAGCGGATTTCCGGGCATGAAGATACTGGAATTTGGGTTTGATCAAAGAGATGCTAACAGTAAGGAATATCTTCCGTATAAATATCCGGTGCATTGTGTGGCGTATACCGGCACCCATGATAATGATACCTGTCTGGGATGGATGCGTACGGCAGGGCACGAGGATGTGGAACGGGCGGTGGAATTCCTGGGGCTGAATGAGAACGAAGGCTTCCATTGGGGCATGATGCGGGCACTGTGGAGTACCGCAGCGGAGCTGACCGTCGTGCAGATGCAGGATGTTCTGGGACTGGGAAGTGAGTCCCGGATGAATGCTCCCTCCACGGTCGGCAATAACTGGAGATGGAGAGCGCTGCCGGGCAGCTTCGGGCCGGAGCTGGCGGCGAAGCTGCGTCATAAAATGGAGCTGTACGGGCGGCTTTGAGCCTGCTCATAAAACGACGGATCAGCGGTTTGAGTCTTCTGAGGGACCGATGGTTCAGACTTTCTGACGGAACAGGCCGTGGCGGTTGCAGCAGGCGTAGAGATAACCGTGACCGCGAAGCAGAAAACGGGTCTCCGCATTTCCTTCCGGATAAAGCCGGATCATCTGAAACTGATCCGAGGTTACATAGGCCAGGAAGGAGATATAGTGCTCC
>JAEDOC010000026.1 GCA_016302185.1 Clostridium sp.
GCGGGGATAGCCTGTGGATACTTAGCCTGTCAGGGTTATTGAGCAGGAAGCCCCCCACTTCTTAAGTGGCGGGAGCGTCACGTACCTTTGAGGTAAGTACCGGTATAGAAAGAACCTGCTTTTTAGATGATTGGAAAATATCCAAAAGGCAGGTTCTTTTGTATTGTAAGTAGGAGTCAGCAAATGATGATGGTTTTTTCCTCTCTTTTTGTAACCATTCCAACAACAGCCCCGGTCAGTCCCTGTTCTTTTAACTGCCTGCAAAGAAGCTCTGCTTCTGATTCTTTAAGAGCAACCAGAAGGCCTCCGGAGGTCTGGGGATCGCTGATGATATCAGTGAGTACCTGAGGAACATGGTCAAGAACCGATAAATACGGGCTGACATAGTCCACATTTCGGTATGCTCCGGCAGGGATAATGCCCATCTCTGCCAGCGGAACTGCACCATGCAGAATCGGAAGCTGGCTGCTGAACAGATGGATGGTGACATCGCTTCCGGAAGCCATCTCATAGCTGTGTCCCAGAAGACCGAAGCCGGTCACATCGGTGCAGGCATGAACGGTGGATAGTTTCTCCAGAAGAGAGGCAGCGGTACGATTTAATGTGGTCATGGAATCTGCCATTGCCTTAAAATCTCCCGGCTCCAGCAGATCGGCTTTAGCGGCAGTAGTCAGGATTCCGGTTCCCAGCGGTTTCGTCAGAACCAGAGCATCTCCGGGTTTTGCCCCGGTATTTTTATAGATATGTTTGGGGTGGACATATCCGGTGACACTCAAGCCGTATTTGGGCTCAGAGCTCTGGACGGAATGGCCTCCGGCGATGATACAGCCGGCTTCCACTGCCTTGGAATGTCCGCCCTCCAGAATCTGTCGAATGGTTTCTTTCGGAAGGCAGTTGGGAACGCAGAGCAGATTTAAAGCGATAGCCGGGGTTCCGCCCATGGCATACACATCGCTCAGCGCATTGGTTGCTGCAATCTGCCCGAAAAGGTACGGATCATCCACCATGGGCGGAAAGAAGTCCACCGTATGAATCGCTGCAATTTCCTCTGTAATCTGGTAGACGCAGGCATCGTCGCTGGTGTCGAAGCCGACAAGAAGTCTGGGATCGGTGAGGTTGGGAAGTCCTTCCAGTATTTCAGCGAGGACACCGGGCCCCAGTTTGGCGGCACAGCCGGAAGATTCTGTCATCTGGGTCAGGGGCAGGTCTTTATATTTGTTCATAGCATTTTTCTCCGAAACGTGTAGTTTTGATTCTTTTCAAGCACCATTGTATCACGATTGTGTCCGTTTACAAAGGGTGGTTTTTTATATTTTGTATATTCCGCTCATTTCAAGAGAAGAAAAAGGAAAAGCGGTGAGAACAGAATCACTGTGTCTGTGTGAGGGGGATTGATAGCGGAATTATACTTGCGAGGGACGAGAAAACAGCTTATAATGAAAGGAGATACTAATGACGAAACAAAAGAAACAGAAAAATTTAATAAAACCTCTGTCAAAGCTGACACTGCTGGATCGCTTTTTGTTTTCCTGTGCGATGGAGGATAAACGGATTTTGGAACTGACGCTTCGGATTATCCTGAAAAAGGAGCTGGAGCTAAGAGATCCTGCCCAGACAGAGAAGGAATTTCGCATCATGCCGTGGCTTCGATCCATCCGGCTGCCTATTAGATCATGATAGCGCCCTTTGATCTGTTCGGAGAAGAAAAATACCAGTATACTTTTCAGATGAAATGTCTCGAGTCTGAAAACCATGAGCGCGTGCAGCAGTTAAAGGACAGCGAAGAGATAGGAGTGCGTTATATGCAGGAATGGGAAGAGAGAGCGTACGAGCGGATGGAAGCGAAGAAAGAGGGAAAAAGCGAAGGAGAAAATCAGTTTGCGGTTCTGACGAAAAGTATGATCCGTGACGGAAGGACAGAAGAGCTGCTGCGGGTTTCCGAGGAACCGGAATACCGGAGGAAGCTGTATCGGGAATATGGACTGGAGGAAGAAGAATAGTAAAGACAGTCGTACAACACAGAAGGTAGCCGGTGCGTTTGCGCAGAAGTATGGGGATTTAAAATTTTACAAAGAACTAGCTTTTTTTGTGAAAAAATCCCTTTGAAATAATAGTCAAAAAAGATTAAAATATTGATACAACGAGTGGCAGACATGCGTAATTCCGGTTGCATGTCCCACTCGTTTATTTTTGAAATGGAGGAAGAAAAATGAAACGAGTAAAAGCAGCCTGTATCTGCCAGACGCTTCATTTCATGCTGAAAGAGGATGTCGGCCATGATTATGCGATGGAGTTGGTAAAGCAGGAGGTTGAGCAGTACAAGAAAAAACTGGATCGGAATCATACCCGGTATAAGATTATTGGTGAGGCGGAACAGCCGGATGGATCCATTATGGTAAAGATAATTAAGCAGTATAACACAAGTCCGGTCGGAGATTATCTGGACTGAGTATAAGAATATACGGTAAATCGTGTCATTGATACGTTTCAATGTATTCTGATGAAAGAAAGGGTGAGTCCAATGGAAACAAATTCAAATCAGTTTTTGGGAACAGAGCGTATCGGCAAATTGATGAGGCAATATGCGATTCCCTGTATCATTTCACTTCTGGTCGGCGCATTGTATAACATTGTAGACCAGATTTTTATTGCCAATGCCAGCTATCTGGGTTCTTACGGCAACGCGGCCAATACGGTCGTCTTTCCGCTGACCGTGGTTGCGCTTGCTATCGCAGTCATGATTGGAGATGGCTGCTGTGCTTTTGTCAGCATCAGTCTGGGAAAAAAGGAACTGCAGACTGCAAAGCGGAGTGTGGGCAACTCTGTGGTGATGATTGCAGTCAGCAGTATTGTTTTAGCGGCGATATATCTGATTTTTTCTAATCAGATGATTGCCATGTTTGGCGGTACGGTCAACGAGGAAACGTTCCATCATTCCAGGGAATATTTCTATTACATTTCCCTGGGAATTCCGTTTTATATGTTTGGACAGGCGATGAACCCGATCATCCGTGCCGACGGAAATCCGAAATTTGCCATGGTTTCTACACTGGCTGGTGCAGTGTTCAATATCATCCTGGATCCGATTTTTATCTTTATCTTTCGATGGGGTATGATGGGTGCGGCTGTGGCTACCGTGATCGGACAGATTGCCACCGCGCTGTTTTCCCTCTGGTATCTGCTGCATATGAAAATCATTCGTCCGTCCGCAGCAGATTTCCATGTAAGTCGATCCATCTGCAACAGGACACTGCTGCTGGGCATCACCAGCTTCCTGTCCCAGATCAGTCTGGTTGCAGCCATGGCGGCTATTAACAACATGCTGCGGAAATACGGTGCCCTGGACCCCATCTTCGGTCAGGAGCAGTTTGCCCAGATTCCTATGGCGGTTGTGGGTATCGTCATGAAGTTCTTCCAGATTGTCATCTCCATTGTAGTCGGCATGGCAGCCGGCTGCATTCCTGTGGTCGGCTTTAACATGGGTGCCGGACAGAAAGACAGGGTAAAGGAATTATTTACGAAGCTTTTGATTTATGAGGCGCTGGTAGGCGCAGTTGCTTTTGTGATGGTGGAATTTTTGCCGGGACAGCTGATTCAGATTTTCGGAGCGGCCAATGAGAGCGTTTATTACACAGAGTTTGCCGTTAAGGCATTCCGAACCTATCTCTGTCTGGTGGTTCTGGCATGTGTCAATAAGGCCTGCTTTATCTTTCTTCAGGCTATGGGCAAGGCGGCAGCCTCCACGATTCTCTCTATGATTCGAGAGGTGGTATTCGGCGTCGGCTTTGCACTGCTTCTTCCGGTGTTCTTCGGGCTGGACGGCGTTCTTTATTCCATGCCGTTATCCGATATGCTCACCTTCTTGATTGCGGTATTTTTGATAATGGGAACTTATAAGGAGCTGAATGCGAAAGGAGAGGTGCAGCATGAAAAATAGAGTGATTACCATCAGCCGTGAATTTGGAAGCGGCGGACGTACTATCGGAAGAAAGGTGGCGGAGAAGCTTAAGATTCCCTGCTATGACAGTGAATTGATCCACAAGATTGCGCAGGAAAGCGGCTTTGCGGAAGGATACATTAAAGATGCCGGAGAGTATGCGCCCGGCGGATTTCTGGCTTCTGCTTTGTCCAGCCGCGCCTTCGGACCGACCAACGAAGACTATCTCTGGAATATTCAGCAGAGAATTATTACGGATCTGGCGGAAAAGGAATCCTGTGTGATGGTTGGTCGTTGTGCGGACTATATTCTCAGAGACAAGGCAGATTGCCTGACCGTATTTATTCATGCCGGTATGGAATTCCGCGCGGAACGGATTGTGAAGGTATATGGGGAAAGAGCAGAAGCACCTGAACAGCGGTTAAAAGAGAAGGATAAGCGGCGTGCCGCCTATCACCGGTTCTATACGGATATGAAATGGGGTCATGCCCAGAATTATCACCTCTGTCTGGACAGCGGTGTTCTGGGCATTGACAAATGTGCGGACATGATTGCCGAATTGTTTTAAGAGTTACAGTAAAATATATTTTGCAAGGAACATCAGTGCCAGGATGTACATTACGGGGCTGATGTTCTTTTCTTTTGCCTTGCCGGTCAGCACGTTCAGCACCACGTAGGAGATGACTCCCATGGAGATACCCTCGGAGATGCTGTAGAAGAAAGGCATGGCAGCGAAGCAGATAAAGGCTGGAAGCCCCTCTGCAAAGTCAGAGAAATCAATGGCGCCGACCTGATTGATCATGTAGAAGCCGACGATAATCAGAGCCGGAGCAGTAGCGAAGGACGGAATGGCCAGGAAGATGGGGGACAGCAGCAGGGACAGAGCAAAGAGAATTGCAGTGGTCATCGCTGTCAGGCCGGTACGTCCTCCTTCGGAAACGCCGGAAGCACTTTCCACAAAGGTGGTGGTGGTAGAGGTTCCCAGAACGGCGCCGGCGGTGGTTGCCACGGCATCGGCCATAAGAGCGCCCTTGATCCGCGGAAGCCGTCCCTCCTCATCCAGCATATCCGCCTTGGAGGCCACACCGATTAAGGTTCCCAGGGTGTCGAACAGATCTACAAACAGGAAAGAAAAGACGATGACGATCAGTTCTGCAAGCGGGATGGATACGAAATCCAGGTGCGCAAAGATCGGTGCGATGCTGGGAATGGAAAGTCCTGCGGAAAAATCCGGAAGAAGGTTATAGAAGCCCAGCTCCGGATTGGGAACGTAGAGACCGGTAAACTGGCAGGCAATTCCCAGAATCCAGGTAATTAAGATGCCCCAGAGAATATTGCCCTTGATATCCTTAATTACCAGAACACCGGTGATCAGTACACCAAGAATGGCAAGCAGTACCGTGATTCCTGCATCGGTCATAGAAGAACCGGGAACACCCTCCAGAGAGAACAGCTCCACCAGAGTGGCGCCGCCCACAACAATTTTCGCGTTCTGCAGGCCGATGAAGGCGATGAAGAAGCCGATGCCGACGGAAACCGCTTTCTTTAAATTCATCGGGATCGCATTGAAGATGGCTTCGCGGACATTGAACAGGGACAGCAGGATGAAGATAACACCTTCGATAAATACGGCAGCCAGCGCAGACTGCCACGGATAGCCCATGCCCAGGACGATGGTATAGGCAAAGTAGGCGTTCAGTCCCATGCCGGGGGCCAGTGCAAACGGATAATTGGCGAAGAGCGCCATACAGACGGTTCCTAAAAAGGATGCCAGGACCGTTGCGGTGAAGACCGCGCCGTGATCCATACCGGCAGCACTTAGGATATTCGGGTTGACGGCCAGAATATAAGCCATGGTCATGAATGTGGTGATGCCTGCGAGAACTTCTGTTTTGACTGTTGTGTTGTTTTCACGCAGCTTAAACATTTTTTCTAACATAAGTATTCCTCCTGAGTGAAATGATAAAAACATAATACAGTGGTAGTGTACCACAGAATGGCAGGAAAATAAACAGAACAGTTGCGGTATGCTCGGATTTCTGTTGCAGAATCGGGGAAAAAATGATATATTTGACTAAAATGTCGTAGTATGCCTTGTCGTGTTTTGCCCGATTATCAGAAGAGCAGAGCAGATGGCAAACGAAGAAACAGAAGTGAGAGAGAAGTGAGGAAAAAAGATGGCAGCAGTTGACCAGAGCAAAATCAGAAATTTCTGTATCATCGCCCATATAGACCACGGCAAGTCCACACTTGCGGATCGAATTATAGAGAAGACCGGACTTTTGACCAGCCGGGAGATGCAGGAGCAGGTCCTGGATAATATGGATCTGGAACGGGAGCGGGGAATTACCATCAAGGCGCAGGCAGTCCGAACCATATATAAAGCGAAGGATGGAGAGGAGTATATCTTTAACCTGATCGATACTCCCGGCCACGTGGATTTTAACTATGAGGTATCCCGAAGTCTGGCGGCCTGTGACGGCGCCATTCTGGTGGTGGATGCGGCCCAGGGCATCGAGGCCCAGACCCTGGCCAATGTATATCTGGCATTGGACCACGATCTGGATGTCTTTCCTGTATTGAATAAGATTGATCTTCCCAGTGCAGAACCGGATCGGGTGGCGGCGGAGATTGAGGATGTAATCGGAATCGAGGCAGCGGATGCCCCACGGATTTCGGCGAAAACCGGTTTGAATGTGGATGAGGTGCTGGAGGAGATCGTGCACCGGATTCCGGCGCCCAAGGGAGATCCGAACGCACCGCTGCAGGCACTGATTTTCGATTCTCTGTATGATTCCTACAAGGGAGTGATCGTATTCTGCCGCGTCAAGAACGGAACCATCCGCAAGGGTTCCCAGGTAAAGATGATGGCGACCGGAGCTACTGCGGACGTGGTAGAGGTGGGATACTTCGGCGCCGGGCAGTTTATCCCCTGTGAGGAGCTACCGGCCGGTATGGTTGGCTATATGACAGCCAGTATCAAGAATGTACGTGATACCCGTGTGGGTGATACAATCACCGATCGGGACAATCCCTGTGAAGCGCCGCTTCCGGGCTATAAAAAGGTAACACCGATGGTGTACTGCGGCCTCTATCCGGCGGACGGAGCCAAGTATCCGGATCTGCGGGATGCATTGGAGAAGCTTCAGCTGAATGATGCGTCCCTGTTCTTTGAGCCGGAGACCTCCATTGCGTTGGGGTTTGGCTTCCGCTGCGGTTTCCTGGGTTTGCTGCACTTAGATATCATCGAGGAGCGTCTGGAGCGGGAATACAATCTGGATTTGGTGACCACAGCGCCGGGCGTTGTCTACCGGGTGCATAAGACCAACGGCGAGATGATTGAACTGACGAACCCCTCCAACCTTCCGGATCCGTCGGAGATTGAATATATGGAGGAGCCGATCGTGTCGGCGGAGATCATGGTGACCACGGAATTTGTGGGTGCCATTATGACGCTGTGTCAGGAGCGCCGCGGTGTGTACCTGGGGATGGAGTATATTGAGACCAGCCGTGCGCTGTTAAAATATGAGCTCCCGCTGAATGAGATCATTTATGATTTCTTTGATGCGTTAAAATCCCGTTCCCGCGGCTATGCGTCCTTCGATTATGAGCTGAAGGGCTATGAGCGGTCGAATCTGGTGAAGCTGGATATTCTGGTGAACCGGGAAGAGGTGGACGCTCTCTCCTTTATCGTATTTGAGGGTTCTGCCTATGAGAGAGGCAGAAAGATGTGCGAGAAGTTAAAAGAAGAGATTCCGCGCCATTTATTCGAGATTCCGATCCAGGCAGCCGTGGGCGGCAAGATCATCGCCCGGGAGACTGTGAAAGCGATGCGCAAGGATGTCCTGGCGAAGTGCTACGGCGGTGATATCTCAAGAAAGAGAAAGCTTCTGGAGAAGCAGAAGGAAGGAAAGAAGCGGATGCGTCAGATAGGTAACGTGGAGATTCCGCAGAAGGCCTTCATGAGCGTCCTGAAGCTGGATGAAGAATAGAAGAATAGGGATGGAAGAATAGAGATGGAGCTGTATCTTCATATTCCGTTTTGTGTAAGAAAATGTCTGTACTGTGATTTTTTATCCTTTCCGGCGGATGAGGATCTGCGCCGGCGGTATGTGGAACAGCTGGCTGCGGAAATCCGAAGCTGCGGAAAACGGTTCCGGCAAAAGAAGCTTTCGTCAGAAGTAAGCTCTGTGTTTTTCGGAGGAGGGACACCGTCTCTTCTTACCCCGGATCAGATTTCAATGCTGATGGAGGCGGTTCGGGAAAGCTTTCTGCTGCTGCCGGAGGCGGAGATTACCATCGAAGCCAATCCCGGTGCCTTTGATGAGACGCGGGTGAAACGGTGGCGGGAGGAGGGAATCAACCGATTAAGTCTGGGACTGCAGTCTTCCAAACGGGAGGAGCTGGCCTGCCTTGGTCGGATTCACAGCTTTGCGGATTTTTTGGCGAGCTTTCGTCTGGCCAGAGAAGCCGGGTTTGACAATATCAATGTGGATGTGATGTCCGCTCTGCCGGGACAGACTCCGGAAAGCTTTCGCCAGACCTTAGAGGCGGTCGCCGGGCTTTCGCCGGAACATATCTCCGCCTACAGCCTGATCATTGAGGAGGGAACGCCCTTTTATCAGTGGTACGGGGAAACCATTTCTGCGGACGCAGAGTCGGATTCGGAACCTGCGGTGGAGAGTTCTGCCGAGGAAATGGCCCATGCGCCCCTTCCCGGGGAGGAGGCAGACCGGCAGATGTATCATGAGACGAAGCGCTGCCTGGCTGATTATGGGTTTTACCGCTATGAGATTTCCAACTATGCGAAGCCGGGCCGGGAATGCCGTCACAACATCGGTTACTGGGATGGCACAGACTACCTGGGGCTGGGACTGGGAGCCGCATCCCTGGTGGATGGGGATCGCTTCACGGTGACCCGATCTCTGGAGGAGTATCTTGCCTTTACGCCCGAAGAACTTGCAGACGGAGCGCAGTACCGGGAGCGGGAGGTTTTGACGCAGAAGGATCGGATGGAGGAATTTATGTTTCTGGGCCTGCGGCTGACCGCCGGAGTATCCGCAGCAGAGTTTGAGCGTCGTTTCGGAACACGTCTGGAATCGGTGTACGGCGAGGTGCTCTGTCGTCTGGAAGAGGAAGGACTGCTGGTGATGGAAGGACGGGACGAGAAGCGGAGCTACCGTCTCACAGAGTTCGGACTGGATGTCAGCAATTATGCGCTGGCAGAATTCTTACTGTAATTTGGAGGAACTGATGTGATAGAAGTAACGTTAACCCAATATTTGATTGTCTGTCCGCTGGTATTTTTAGCCGGCTTTCTGGATTCCATCGCCGGCGGAGGCGGTCTGATTTCCCTTCCGGCCTATCTGATAGCCGGGATTCCGCCTCACATGGCGCTGGGAACCAATAAGCTGGGATCGGTGATGGGAACCTCCATGGCCACCTGGCGGTTTGCGAAGAATGGCTTTATTCAGTTAAAAAAGGTTGTCTGGTTTATTGTAGCGGCGTTGATTGGCTCCACCATCGGTTCAAACTTAACACTGCTGATGAGTGAGAAAATCGTGGAATATATGATGATTTTCGTGCTTCCCATTGTGGCGTTCTACGTTCTGCGCAATAAAAAAATGGGGGATGATTCCCAGGCTCATACGATTCCGGAACGGAAATCCTTTCTGATTGCGCTGGCTGCGGCCTTTGTGATCGGCGTGTACGACGGTTTCTACGGTCCTGGAACGGGGACCTTCCTGATTCTGATTCTGACCGGGGCGGCCAAGTATACAATGAAGGAGGCGGCCGGCACCACAAAAGCCATCAACCTGTCCTCCAATCTGGCGGCGATTGTCACCTTCATTATCAATGGTAAAGTCGTATATCCTTTAGGACTGGCAGCGGGCATCTGCTGTATTCTGGGCAATTATATCGGTTCCGGCATGGTGCTGTCCAACGGACAGAAGATTGTGCGCCCCATGGTACTGGTGGTGCTGGTGATCCTGTTTGTGAAGATTCTGTTTGGATAGATTGGAAAATAGAAATCAGTGATTTGTGAGAAAAGGAGTTTTGACAGATGAAATGGAAAAAATATACTCTGACCACGACAACAGAGGCGGTGGATCTGATCAGCAGTGCCTTTGATGAGATTGGAATTGAGGGAATTGAGATTGAGGACAATGTTCCTTTGACGGAAAAAGAGACCAAGGGCATGTTTATTGATATTCTGCCGGAGCTGCCGCCGGATGAAGGTGTGGCGAAGGTCAGCTTTTATCTGGACGAGAAGGATGATATTGAAGGCATGCTAAAGAAGGTGGATGAGGCTCTGGAGGAGCTTCGGATGTTTACGGATCTGGGTGCCTGTACCATTGAGGAGTCGGAGACAGAGGACAAGGACTGGATCAACAACTGGAAGCAGTATTTTAAGCCCTTCACTGTGGATGATATCTTAATCAAGCCCACCTGGGAGACGATACCGGAGGAGCATAAGGACAAGCTGCTGATTCAGATCGATCCGGGAACGGCCTTTGGAACCGGCATGCACGAGACAACACAGCTTTGTATCCGTCAGTTGAGGAAATACGTAACCGAAACATCAAAGGTTCTGGATGTGGGAACCGGAAGCGGTATTCTGGGGATCACGGCTTTAAAGCTGGGCGCCAAAGAGGTGTTCGGTACGGATCTGGATGAGAATGCCATCGTGGCTGTTGGGGAAAACCTGGAGGCAAACGATATTTCCACAGAGAAATTTAAGGTTCTGCAGGGCAATATCATTGATGACAAAGCAGTCCAGGATGCAGTTGGCTACGAGTGCTATGATGTGGCGGTGGCCAATATTTTAGCGGATGTGATTATCCTGCTGCAGAAGGAGATTCCGGTTCACATCAAAAAGGGCGGCATCTTCATCACCTCTGGAATTATCAATATGAAAGAAGAGGCAGTGAAGGAGGCCTTTGCGGCCAACGATGCCTTTGAAGTGATTGAGATCACCCATCAGGGTGAGTGGGTTTCCGTGACCGCGCGGAAGAAGTAAAAAGGATGAAACAATTATGTACCATTTTTTTGTGGAGCAGGAACAGATAGGCCCGGAGACGGTGATCGTCACGGGAAGTGATGTGAATCATATCAAAAATGTTCTCCGAATGAAGCCGGGCGAGGAGGTTCTGATCAGCAGCCGGGATGGCGGCGATTACCTCTGCCGGGTGGCGGAGCTTGACGCAGATACGGTGCGGATGGAGATTCTGTACGCGAGGGAGAGCAGCATGGAGCTGCCGGCCCGGATCCATCTGTTTCAGGGCCTTCCCAAGAGCGACAAGCTGGAGCTGATTATCCAGAAGGCCGTGGAGCTGGGCGCCTACCGGATCGTTCCGGTGGAGACGAAGTTTACAGTGGTTCGTCTGGATCAAAAGAAGGAAGAGGCAAAGAAAAAACGATGGAATGCCATCGCGGAGAGTGCGGCCAAGCAGTCCAAGCGCAGCCGTATCCCCGAGGTGACCGGCGTGGTTTCCTTGGAGGAAGCCATCAAAGAAGCGTCAGGTTATGACTTAAAGCTGATTCCCTACGAGTGTGCGGATGGGATTGCAGCCACCAGAGAACAGATCGGGAAGGCGGAGCCGGGCATGGATATCGCAGTTTTTATCGGCCCGGAAGGCGGCTTTGCCGAAGAAGAGATTGCGAAAGCGGGCGCGGCGGGAATTCTTCCTGTGACGCTGGGAAAACGGATTCTGAGGACGGAGACGGCGGGACTCTGTATTTTGTCGGCTCTGATGCTTCAGTTGGAGGAGTAGAAAAAACATGGAAGCATATTTTGACAATTCAGCCACCACAAAAGTGTTTGATTGTGTAAAGGATGCCGTGGTTTCTGCCATGTGTGTGGATTACGGCAATCCGGCGGCCAGACACAGAAAGGGTGTGGAGGCGGAGAATATTATTAAAGAAGCAAGAAAAGAAGTGGCCAAATCTTTAAAGGTTCAGGAAAAGGAGATTCTCTTTACCTCCGGCGGCACCGAGTCCAACAACACGGCGCTGATCGGAACGGCTCTGGCCAATAAGCGTGCCGGCATGCATCTCGTCACCACGGCCATTGAGCACCCATCCATTTACAATACCATGGCCTTTTTACAGGAGATGGGGTTTGAGATCACGTATCTTCCGGTGGATTCTTACGGGCGGATCTCCCTGACGGAGCTGGAAGAGGCGGTGCGGGAGGATACCATTCTTGTTTCGGTAATGTATGTGAATAATGAGATCGGCTCGGTGGAGCCGGTGGAGGAGATTTCGAAGATCGTCAAAAAGAAAAACCCGAAGACAATCTTCCATGTGGATGCGATTCAGGCCTACGGCAAATACCAGATTCGCCCGAAGAAGCAGGGAATCGATCTTCTGTCCGTCAGCGGCCACAAGATCCACGGGCCCAAGGGTGTCGGCTTCTTATATATTGATGAGAAGGTGAAGATCCGCCCGCTGATCTACGGCGGCGGCCAGCAGAAGGGCATGCGCTCCGGTACGGAGAATGTACCGGGCTGCGCCGGTCTGGGGGCAGCGGTAAAAACCGTTTATACCAATCATGAGGAAAAGATTGACAAGCTCTACGGTCTGCGGGAGCGGTTGATTGCGGGACTGAAAACCATCGACGGTGTGACCATCAACGGCTTCGAGGATCGTCGCAATGCACCGCAGATCGTCAGTGCCAGCTTTGAGGGCGTCCGCAGTGAGGTGCTGCTCCACGCGCTGGAGGATAAGGGCATTTACGTGTCCTCCGGTTCGGCCTGCTCCTCCCATCATCCGGGAGTCAGCGGTGCGCTGAAGGGAATCGGGGTGAAGAAGGAGCTGCTGGATTCCACCCTGCGGTTCAGCTTCGGCCTCTTTAATACGCCGGAGGAAGTGGACTATGCGGTGGAGACCTTAAAGGAGCTTTTGCCCATGCTGCGCCGGTACCGTGCCAGATAAGCGGTGCTTTTGCGAGAGAGAAGGAGAATACAATGGTTCAGACATTTTTGATTAAATACGCCGAGATCGGTGTAAAGGGAAAAAACAGATATTTATTTGAGGATGCCCTGGTATCCCATCTTCACCATGCATTAAAGCCGCTGGACGGTAAGTTCACCGTGACCAAGGAGCAGGGAAGAATCTATGCTACCGCCGGCGCGGAGTATGATTATGATGAGGTGGTGGAGGCCATGCAGCGGGTCTTCGGTGTGGCTGCCATCTGTCCCATGGTTCGCGAGGAGGATAAGGGCTTTGAAGAGCTGAAGGGACAGGTACTTCGCTACATTGACGAGACGTACCCGGACAAGCATTTTACCTTTAAGGTGAGCACCAAACGGGCCAATAAGCAGTATCCCATGACCTCCGAGGAGGTAAGCCGGGAACTGGGCCATGAGATTTTAGAGCGTTTTCCGGAGACAAAGGTGGATGTGCACAATCCGGAGGTGCTTCTGACGGTGGAGATCCGTCCCAAGGGGATCAACTTATATTCGGTAGTGATTCCGGGACCGGGCGGCATGCCGGTGGGAACCAACGGAAGAGCCATGCTGCTCTTATCCGGCGGTATCGACAGCCCGGTGGCCGGCTATATGATTGCAAAGCGCGGTGTGACCATTGAGGCAACCTATTTCCATGCGCCGCCCTACACCAGCGATCGGGCAAAGCAGAAGGTGGTGGATCTGGCGCGGCTGGTGTCCCGTTATTCCGGCCCCATCAAGCTGCATGTGGTGAATTTTACCGATATTCAGCTTTATATCTACGATAAGTGTCCCCATGAGGAGCTGACCATCATCATGCGCCGTTACATGATGAAGATTGCCGAGGAGATTGCAAAGAAGGAGAACTGCCAGGCATTAATTACCGGTGAGAGCATAGGTCAGGTAGCATCCCAGACGGTTCACTCTCTGGCCTGCACCAACGCAGTCTGCACGCTGCCGGTCTTCCGTCCGGTCATTGCCTTCGATAAGCAGGATATTGTGGATATTTCCATGAAAATCGGAACCTATGAGACCTCCATCGAGCCCTACGAGGACTGCTGTACTATCTTTGTGGCCAAGCATCCGGTAACCAAGCCGAATCTGGAGATCATTGAGCGTTCTGAGAAGAATCTGACGGAGAAGATCGATGAGATGGTAAAGGAAGCTATCGATACGGCAGAAGTGATCTGGTGCTAGTACAGGAAAAGAAAAAAGAACCGCTTTCTTCGGCGGTTCTTTCTTTTCTCAAAGGTATGCTTATAGAACGATTAAACAATGTACGGAGCCAGTGTGGTGAGAATCTCATCCACCTGGGTTTCGGAATGAATATTTAAATCGATCGGTTTGGAAAGGTCAAGGCTGAAGATGCCCATGATAGACTTTGCATCAATCACATATCTGCCGGATACCAGATCAAAATCTACGTCATATTTGGCCAAATCATTTACGAAGGATTTAACTTTATCGATGGAATTTAAAGAAATGCGAACTGTTTTCATGTGAAAAACCTCCTCTTGTAGTCTAACTCTATACTACAAAGTTATGGGGTAAAAGTCAAGAGAGAGATTGTACGAAATCAGGAACGCAAAACGGTAAAATGAAGGAGAAAAATCATGCGAAAAGCGGCATTTCATAATCTGGGCTGCAAGGTAAATTCCTATGAAACAGAGGCGATGCAGCAGCTTTTGGAGGATGCGGGCTATGAGATTGTGCCCTTCAGAGAAGGGGCCGATGTTTATATTATCAATACGTGTTCCGTGACCAACGTAGCGGACAAAAAATCGCGCCAGATGCTGCATCGGGCGAAAAAGATGAACCCGGAGGCAGTGGTGGTGGCCGTGGGCTGCTATGTGCAGGCGGCGGGGAAGGAGCTGGAGCAGGATGCTGCGGTGGATTTAATCATCGGCAATAACAGGAAGAAGGATCTGGTGGAGATCCTGGATCATTATTTTGCGGATCACGGACGGAAAGAGGAGGTCATCGATATCGGCGCCTCTCAGGAGTATGAGGAGCTTCATATCCGGAAGATTGCCGACCATACCAGAGCTTTTATCAAGGTGCAGGATGGCTGCAATCAGTTCTGCAGCTACTGCATCATCCCGTATACCAGAGGGCGGGTGAGAAGCCGCAGGCCGGAGGATGTGGTCAATGAGGTGGAGCGTCTGGCCGCCGCCGGATACAAGGAGATTGTGCTTACCGGAATTCATTTAAGCTCCTACGGACTGGACTTTTCCAGAGCGGCCAAGGCGAAGAATGCCGAGGTGGGAGCGGACGGATTGGATTTTAAAGAGATGGAAGCAGTGGCCGAGAAAGAGAGGGAGATTTCTTCCCGGCGGGAGAAACGGGAAGATTTACTGACTCTGATCTGCCGGCTGGACGCGGTGCCGGGCATTGAGCGGATTCGCTTAGGTTCTCTGGAGCCGCGGATTATCACGGAGGACTTTGTGAAAACACTGGCATCCTTAAAGACCATCTGTCCCCATTTTCATCTTTCTCTGCAGAGCGGCTGTGACGCCACCTTACAACGGATGAACCGTCACTATACCACAGAGGAATACGCCCGCTGCTGCGAGCTTTTACGGAGTGCCTTTGCGAATCCGGCGATTACCACCGATGTGATTGTGGGCTTTCCGGGGGAGACGAAAGAAGAATTTGCCGTGACAGAAGAGTTCTTAAAAAAGATTCATTTTTATGAGATGCATATCTTTAAGTATTCCAAGCGGGCCGGAACCCGTGCGGCTGTGATGCCCTCTCAGGTGCCGGAGCAGGTGAAGGGGGAGCGAAGCGACCGCCTGCTGGCGCTGGAGGCCGAGCTCTCAAAGAGCTACCGGGAGAGCTTCCTGGGAAAGGAGACAGAGCTTCTCCTGGAAGAGCCGGTGGAGATTGATGGAGTGAAATACATGCTGGGCCATACCAGACAGTACGTGAAGGGAGTGGTTCCTTACGCGGAAGGAATGAAAAACCGGACGGTGAAAGGCCGGTTTACAACACTTCTGACGGAGGAAATTCTTCTGCTGGAGCCGTAGAAGAGGCCGGGGGAAGGTTATCGATTTCATAGAAAGGAGTATATAACAGATGAATACCTATCGAGTAGCAGTGGTGGCAGGAGACGGAATCGGTCCTGAGGTTATTGACGAGTGCCGGAAGGTGCTGAACCGGGTGGCCGAGCTGGACGGAGGCTTTTGTTTTCAGTTTGACGAATATCCCTGGGGCTGCGAATACTATCTGGAGCATGGGGAGATGATGCCGGCGGATGGTATTGAGATTCTGAAGTCGTATGATGCAATTTTACTTGGTGCAGTCGGATATCCGGGGGTTCCGGATCATATTTCCCTGAGGGATCTGCTGCTTCGGATCCGCCATGATTTTGATGAGTATATCAATCTGCGCCCGGTGAAGCTTCTGAAGGGAGCAAATTGTCCGCTGAAGGATGTCAGACCGGAGGATGTGGATATGACCTTTGTGCGGGAAAACAGTGAAGGCGAGTACAGCGGTCAGGGTGCATGGCTGTATCCGGGCACCGAGCGGGAAGTGGTGATTCAGGACGGCGTTTTTTCCAGAAAAGGCTGTGAGCGGGTGATTCGTTATGCGTATGAGCTTGCCAGAAAAGAGAAGAAAACTCTGACCAGTATCAGCAAGGGCAATGCCCTGAACTATTCCATGGTATTCTGGGATCAGATTTTTGCAGAGGTGGGGAAGGAGTATCCGGATGTAGAGACACATTCGCTGCTGGTGGATGCCGCTTCCATGCTGATGGTCAAGGAGCCGTCCAGATTTCAGATTGTTGTGACATCGAATCTGTTCGGCGATATCCTGACCGATCTGGGTGCTGCCATTGCGGGCGGCATGGGACTGGCCGCAGGTGCGAACTTAAATCCGGAACGAAAATTCCCGTCCATGTTTGAGCCGATTCACGGATCTGCGCCGGATATTGCCGGAAAAGGCATTGCCAATCCCATGGCAGCCATCTGGTCCGCATCACAGATGCTGGACTTTTTCGGTCATGAGGATTGGGGGACAAAAGTGATTGACTGTATCGAAGAAATGCTGGTACAAAAGGTTGGTCTTACCGTGGATCAGGGAGGAACGGCGACCACCTCGGAATGCGGAGATGCGTTTATACATATTCTGGAAAACAGTGTATGCTGATGTGACCGGAGAAGTGCAAAAAAGGGGCTGTAAAAAAGCTTTCACCTGGAAGTTTTTACAGCCCCCTATATCGTCGCTTGCATTACATGGTGGATTCCCTGTGCACCAGCTCACATCGAAATTCCCGGTACGGGAAGTTTTCCTCCGTTCCTGCGATGACCGCCATGATAAGCCTTGCGGCGTATTCGCCCATCTCTGTATAGGGAACCGTGATTCCGCTGATGGAAGGGTATGTCATCTCATAGAAATTCACATAGTTTAAAAACAGATTTTTTGTTTTCTGCGGAAGGGTGAAATCCCGTTTTAGAATTTCTCTCTGCAGAATCAGACCGATATCATAGTTCTGGGAAATGGCCAGATCAAAGGTGTTGTGTTCCATGTAATCGGACAGAAAGTTCTGAAGCTCTTCTAAATTTCGATCCTTGGAGGAGCAGATCACATGAGAAAGGTGACAGTCCGGATACAGCTCTGTCAGTGCATTTAAAAAGACAGGGTACTTGTTATTTACAAAGAGTCCGTCATTATCAATGGAAAAATAGCGAATCTCTTTAAAAACGCGTTCTTTGCAGAAGCGGGCACATTCCCGCAGCGCGTCATCAAAGGCATGGGGAGTGGGAGATTTGCTGGAAAACACACCATCCATGCAGAGAACCACATAGGGAATCCGATTTTCCACCGCGGGGCGGATAAAGGCATCGTGATCATTGTTGGAGATGTAGATCAGACCGTCAATGACGTTGGAATAATAGCTTTTCACGTATTGCGGTTCTGCCGCTTCTCCCATCGCATCCTCTTCATTAAAAATAGTGATGGTGTAATCCAGCTTCGCCAGACAGCTGCTGATCCCCATCAGCGCATTTAAAAAGGCCTGACGGCTGTAATCTCTGGCGCAGACAATCCCGATGGAGGTGCAGTTCTTCGTGCGCATGCTTCGCGCGGAGGCATTGGGGTAGTAATGGAGCGCCTCGATGGTCTCCATCACCTTCCGTCTGGTCTCCTCACTGATTTTCTGATCCGTTCGATTATTAATAATATAAGATACGGTGGCCTGAGAAACCCCGCACA
>JAEDOC010000161.1 GCA_016302185.1 Clostridium sp.
TCAGGTGGCTGCCCTGGATAATGGCATGGTTACCAACGAAGCGGAACTGAGAGAGGCTGCCGCCGCCGCTTCCGGGGATACGATTACCCTGGGTGCTGATATTGCTCTGAGCGAAGTATTGGAGATAAATTGCCCTGGGACTTATCCTTTTTTGCTGACATTAAACATGAACGGTCACACCTTGAATGGTTCCATAAAACTCACAGGATGTGGTTTTACAGTAAATGGACAGTTAGATGCGAATGTGGAAGCAAATGAATATAGTGGTTCCCTCGGTAGCTGGGCAAGCTACCTTTCCGGTGGCACCTATGCCGGCGAGGTGGATCTTAATGGGTCAGGTATTGCAAGTGGTACCTTCAAAGGGGAAGTCCTGGGATCGGGTCTGATAGATAGTGGGATTTTCTATGAGGATGTTACTTGTAAAGTTGCGGGAACTGGGACTTTCTATGAGGATGTTACTTGTGAACGTGCGTTTGGAGGGACTTTTCTGAAGTCCTGTTCAGTAAGTGTGATTGAGAGCGGTATATTTTATTGCGAACATGACCAGGCTAAGATGGACACGACCAGTGGCGCTATCATCTATAAGAATGATGACCAAATTTATGCCATAGAATATAAGAATCTGGAAACGGCTGAGCTTTTTTCGGGTGTTACGCCAGTCAAAGAGGACTGTACCTTCCTGGGGTGGTATGAAAAGGATGATGAGGGCAATTTTATAGGAAATCGCTATGAATTTCCCGGTCGATTTGGTATGAATTATGGATCAAGAATTACCCTCCATGCCCGGTGGGAGGAAAATAATAATTACTCTGTTGCCTTTGATACCAACGGCGGCAATGACATTGAAAGTAAAACAGGCGTAAAATGGACAGATCAGGTGCTTGACGGTATCACCGATCCGGTAAAGGATGGCTGGGAATTTACCGGCTGGAAATACGGGGATACAATCGTAAAGGCAGATACCACTTACGGAACACTTGCTTCTTCCGATACGGTTGGGAGCATCGAACTGACAGCACAGTGGAAAGATATTACTGGTCCGACAGGCATAATCCGTATCGGTGCAAATAGCTGGCCGCCGTTCCCGGATGACATTACCTTCGGCCTGTTCTTCAGGGATACACAAACGGTAACAATCACTGCAAGCGACAACAGCGGTGAAGCGGTTACCATAGGATACCTGTTAAGCGACCACGCACTTCCTCCAGAGATTATTAGTATGTTCGATAAGAATGGTGACTTTATCCCATACAATGGTGAATTCATCATTACCCCCGACCGTAAGTGTGTGGTATATGCGAAGCTTACTGACACAAGCGGCAATAAGGTGTATATCAATTCAGACGGAATTGTGCTGGATGCTGCAGCTCCTGTCATTTCCGGTATTGAAGATGGCAAGGCCTATTGCTCTTCACAGACGTTTACCGTTACAGAAACCTATCTGGATAAAGTAACCGTAAACGGTGAGGAAGTGGTACTCAATGGAAGCAGCCAGTATACACTTGACCCGGCAGAGGGGACACAGACCATCGCTGCCACGGATAAGGCAGGCAATAAAGCCGAAATAACTGTGACCGTAAACGACGGACACACCTACGAATGGCAGAGCGGAAACGGAAAGTACTGGAAGAAGTGCCAGGCCTGCGGTGATGAAACGGAGAAAAAGGATATCCCGGCCATTACCATAGACGGCGCGGATAAGGTATGTGTAACCCAGGAATACAAATTCAGCTTTACTTTGCCGGAGGGTACAGCCGATCCCGTCTACGGGTATGACTTTACAACCAAAGGTGAAATGGGCCTGGATCCGGTAAGCGAAAATGGAAAACTGTATGGTGTAGTGCCTGCGGAGTGGTATGATACGAACCAAAGCAGCTTTGAGGTATATGCGGGCGCAACGACAGAGGACGGGTTTGAATTTTTTGTAAGCAAGACCGTGGCCCTCCAGAGCGAACATATTGATGCCGATCCGAAGGACCATATTTGCGACGTCTGCGGCGCAGTGCTTTCCCAGCATACAGGCGGCGAGGCCACATGCACAGACAGGGCCATCTGTGATTACTGCGGCGAAGAGTACGGTGAACCCGACAGCACGAATCATGACCTTGAACACGTGCCTGCAAAGGCTGCCACCGTAACGGAGACCGGAAACATAGAGTACTGGCAGTGTAAGGATTGCGGCGCTATCTTCTCCGATCCGGACGGTAAAGATGAGATTGCGCTGGAAGACACAGTGATCGCGAAGCTTCCGCCTAAGATCATTGAAGGAACGGGACAGAGCGTAACAGCAGGAGAAAAGAAAGAGCTCTCTTTCACATCCAATGCAGCGTTCAGCGATTTTATCCGGGCAGAGCTTGACGGAAAAACCCTTGAGGAAAAGAATTATACCGTCAGGGAGGGCAGTACGGTTGTAACCTTAAAGGCTGATTACGTTTCCACGCTTTCAGCCGGCGAGCACACCATCGGTATTGTATCCGAAAGCGGCACTGCTGCCACAAAATTTACAGTAAATGCGAAAACGGAAACAGAAACAGATAACAATACGAATTCTCAGCAGACCGGAGCTAACAATACGAATTCCCCGCAGACCGGGGATAACAGCCCCATTGCATTGTGGATCGCGCTTCTCTTTGCCAGCGGCTGCCTGCTGACCGTTACGTTAATTTACGGAAAAAAGAAAAAGTATAACAGATAAAAGAACCAATCATTTTTGGCTCCTCGCTTCCGCATAGGTTGGGAGGAGCTTCTTTATTCCCTTGATGATGAGAGTGCTTATGACTTGTGACTTACCCCTATATGAAGCATTTGCTGGCAAAATTGCAACAAATCAGTCTTATGGATAAAAACACCTATTGACATAGCCGTACGGCATATTTTATAATATATATAACAAATAAAGTCGTACGGCATAATTTTGATAATTGTCTTAAAATACTGCCGTACGGCATATATGAGAGGGATTATGAAGATTACGGATTCGAAGACACTGGGGCAGGCCATCAGAATGCGAAGAAAAGAATTACATTATACCCAGGCGTATTTATCTGAATTCACAGGACTTTCCGTGACATTTATATCAGATCTTGAACGCGGCAAACCAACTGCAGAGATTGAAAAAACCATCCGACTGATAAACATTTTAGGAATGGATCTGTTTGTTGAAAGACGAGGATAGTGTAGTGAAAAGATTAGCGGTTTATATCGAAATAAATGGCATAAATAAATACGCAGGAGAGATTAAGGGAACAGATTCCAATAATGCCTGTTTTACATATGCAGAAGAGTATTTAGAAAATCCGGAGCATCGTGCTATTTCCATAGGTCTGCCTTTAGAAGAGAGGACATTTAATGCACAGCGTACCAGAATTTTCTTTGAAGGTTTATTGCCGGAAGGATTCACAAGAAGATGTGTGGCTGAATGGATGCATCTGGATGAGAATGACTATCTATCCATTCTATCAGGATTAGGAAGAGAGTGTTTGGGTGCTGTCAAGATTTTAGATGAATCCGATCAGGAGATTACTCCCGAATACCGTGAACTTTCTGCAGAAGAAGTGTATGCACTTGCCAGTGAAGGTGCAACGGAATCCGCAGATCTGGTTGTGAAATCTCATTTGTCATTGACTGGGGCATCTGGAAAAGTTGGTTTATATTTTGATGAAGAAAATCAAAAATGGTATTTACCGATAGGAGAGGCACCAAGCACACATATTGTAAAACAGAGTCATGTAAGGCTGAAAAAGATTGTGGCCAATGAGCAGTTGTGCCTTCTTACAGCCAGGCATTTAGGCATTGATATTCCGGAAAGCTTCATCGTTACAGCGGATGGAGGAAAGGAGGAAACGATTCTGTTTGCAACCAAAAGATATGACAGGAAATTTGTAGAAGATGGCCGTCGGATCAATGGATTCTTAGTACCACGCAGGCTTCATCAGGAAGACTTTGCTCAGGCCCTGGGAATTGCTGCAGCTGAAAAATATGAGAAGAATCATGAAGGATATTTAAAAAAAATCTTTACTGTGATTCGGTCTCATTCATCTGATCCAATGGTAGATTCACTAAAATTATGGGATATCTGCGTATTCAATTATCTGATAGGAAATACGGATAATCACATAAAAAATCTTTCGTTCATTTACGGAGAAGATTTAAAGAGTGTTC
>JAEDOC010000027.1 GCA_016302185.1 Clostridium sp.
AACAGCAACTCGTTTATCTTATCACAACTCGTTGTGTTTGTCAACAACTTTTTTATTTTCTTTTTTCAAAGAAATGTTGTCGTATTTCGTCGACAGCTTGAATATCATATCACAGCTTTTGTATTGTGTCAACCACTTTTTTCAAGTTGTTTTGATATTCTCCGCAACTTCTTTCTGAGGTTGCTCAGCGTTTTTCTCACGCTGGAATTACAATATATCATGTGTTTCTATGATTGTCAAGGGAATTTTATCCGTTTTTCAAACAATTTTTTTCAACCACCAAATATGCTCTTTTTTCTTTATTCTATCTATATTTTGTGGTCTTTCATTCTCTTGGACTTATCAGTTTTCTCTATGTTTTTTCTTTTATTGTTTTAATTGTTTTAATAATATGTATTTAATATATTATTTTGTCTTTTGAACTCCATTAACCACATGAATTGGTGTGCCTTTTTGATAGGCCTCTGCGTTGTGGATAGAACAATCCAGAATTCTCTGACGGCTTTCTCTGGGGGCCAAGGCAATATGTGGTGTAATAATACGGTTTTTGGCAGTTAATAACGGATTACCCCCGCGAATCGGTTCCGAAGAAACGACATCCAGCCCTGCCGCAAATATCTTTCCGCAGTTCAGCGCATCTGCCACATCCTGTTCCGCGATCAGACCGCCCCGGCTGCTGTTTAAAAGGATCACCCCTTCCTTCATTCTGGAAATGCTATTCCAAAAGAACCAGTCAGAATTCCTTTCCGGGCTGCATATTCATAATCCACCACATTATAACCGGTGGTCAGAACACTGATTGCCCTCAGAGCGGGGCAGGCATCGATCACCGCTCGGGTAATCGGAGTTTTGTTGGTATAAACCATCTCCGCATATCCTGTTATATCCTGTATTGCCTGTATCAGAACATATTCCTATATCAGGCTGTTTACCACATTCAGCACCATCTGCCCCAGCAGATTATGATTATAAAGAAAAGACAGCCATGTGCTCTCTTCAATCTGGTGAATTACCGCTCTTCCGATATCAGTTCCGGAAAATGCTGTGATAAAGAGACAGGCGATCCACAGAAACAGAAGCCCCTCCGCACCTCCGAGAATCGCTCCGGCAATTTTGTTCGTCCCGGAAAGCACCGGCAGGCGGGCCACCAGATCCAGCCATACCGTCAGTATCCGAATTGCTGTGAATACAAGTACAAAAACCAGCAAAAAGGAGATAATGTTAATAATCGCGTTGGCCAGATATTTTGAAACATACTGTGTAAAGGTCTTTACACCGAGAATTTCATAAACCTCATTATTATTATTTTCCAGAAGTGCCCGTTTCAGCTGCGCCGGAAAATCCATTTCTTCAATGGCAAGGCGTTGTGCCGCCGGTTCTTCCATCTCCGGCGTTTCTCCCAACCCAGCTGCTTTCTGCATACTGTTTTCAAACGCCGCGCAGATACCCGTATTATTTCTGATAAAACCGGTCACCTGCGGGGATACCGTATGAACAACCAAAAGGGTCAGCACCAGCGCCACTGCCGATACGGCAATCTTGATAAACCCGCGATAGTGCCCGTATAAAATCATTCCAGCCAGATATACTCCGACTGCAATCGCTAACCAGTTTTCCCTCATCATTTCTTTAATACCCACTGTTCGATCGCCGCAGCAACCCCATCCTGATCATTGGACAGTGTAATCCTGTCTGCCTTCTTCTTGACAAACGGCGCGCCGTTCTCCATACATACCCCGATTCCGGCAGCCAAAAGCATGGGAAGATCATTTTCTCCGTCTCCGCAGGCCATGGTTTCCTCCGAAGAAAGCCCCAGAAAATGACTCAGCTGCAGCAGTCCGCTTCCCTTCGTCACTCCGGCAGCATTCAGTTCCAGATTCCACGGCATGGAAGAGGTAACTAAAAGGCCGGGAAGGCAATCCAGAGCCTTTCTTACCTCCTCTCGCACCGCCTTGTCTTCCTGACGGAAGCTCAGATTCAGCTTCTGCACCTTCACATGGGTTTCTTCCAGATAGCTGCAGATATCTTCCACTGTCTTTCTGGTTTCCCGCACAAAACGACAATGGAATTCCGGAAATCCGAACTCTTCCAGTACATCAAGGAAATGGCGTTCACAGACGCCGGTGCCGCCGATATACATATCATAAATCAGGGGATACCGTCGGAGAATCTGCGCCGTCTCCCACGCAGTCCGCCAATCGATACAGCCGGATGCAATCTCCTTGTCTTCTTTCATATCCCAGACAGATGCACCATTGGTAAAAATGCCGTAGCGCACGCCGGGAAGGGTTAAAATAGTCTCGGGGACCGCATGCTTGGCACGTCCGGTGGACGGGACAATCTGGATCCCCTGTTTTTCACATTCTTGAAATACCGCAATGGTCCTGGCGGACACCTGCTTTTCCGAGTTCAGCAGGGTTCCGTCCAGATCCAGTGCGATCAGCTTTATTGTTTTTTCCATGTTATCTGTTATTTAATCAAAAAAATGCTTTTCTTTCAGAATCAGCAGACCATCCTTGTCATATTTGGATGAGAACAAATCACCAAAGGATTTCTTCTCCGCCTTGTCGGCAGCTTCCTCAATCAGATCTTCTGCGCTGATACGTGTCAGAGGTTCTCCGTCCTCTTCCATCATCTCCGCGCGCTCATAGAGAGCCAGCATACTCTTGCCAGAAATACTGCAGTCAATCTCAGCCGCATATTTGCAGGCATACTGGACAAATTCCTCCACATCCATCTCTTTCCCATCATCCTGCGCGACTTCTTTCTCTCCGTAAGGATCC
The DNA here is from genome assembly GCA_016302185.1 of Clostridium sp. Taxonomy (GTDB): domain Bacteria; phylum Bacillota; class Clostridia; order Lachnospirales; family Lachnospiraceae; genus Otoolea. The sequence continues at coordinate 2,784 of JAEDOC010000027.1, forward strand.
GATTCTGTCTGTTTCTCATACTCTTTTGACGGGGCATCCTCCGGATATCCTCCATCTGATTCATAGGAATGCTGGCGGCGGGCCTCCTCTTCCTCCCGACGGCGCAGATCCTCTTCATATTCTGCCTGACGGCGGGCTTCCTCGGCGGCCAGTTCTGCCTGGTATCTGGCGGCATTCTCTGCCTCCAGTTCTGCCTGGCGGCGAGCCTCTTCCGCTGCTACCTCTGCCTGATATCTGGCCTCTTCTTCCCGGCGACGGGCTTCTTCCGCTGCCAGTTCCGCCTGACGGCGGGCCTCTTCCTCACGGATCAGCTGCAGCCGTCTGGCCTCCTGCGCGTCACGGGCTGCCTGACGGCGAATCTCCTCCTCCCGCTCTGCAAGACGCTTTCTGGCCTCTTCTGCTTCCTGTGCTGCTGTCTCTCTGGCGCGGGCTTCCGCTGCCGCCTGCGCACGTGCTCCGTACTCCGACGTTCTGGTATCACAGCCAATATATTGGAATTTACCGGCAAGTTCAGGATATCTGCTGTGCAGCTGCTCCATTCTTGACGGTGTATCAATCAGGACAACAATCATACCGGTCTCATCCCGTCCCATCAGCTGATTCAGCTCATCTACAGTCTCTGCTGTCAGATCACCGGCCCGTTCTACCACCAGATCCTTTCCGGCCAGACGGTCTGCCACCGCAAAAATACCTTTCCGGCTCAGCTTGTCACCGCTGATCTTCGCCACCGGGTTCTTGCTTCCCAGTTCACGGTGAATTTTCTTTAAGGACTCTAACGCAAGAGCCAGACCGCCTTCCGGATCTTCCGCTTCAATCATCAGATGATTGCTGCTTTCTTCTTCCTCATCAGCTTCCAGATCCCAGTCCTCCACCACAGTTTCTTCGTCTTCCGCAGCCGTCTCCTGCGCAGCCGTTTTCTCTGCTGTCTCCGCATCTGCCACTTTCTCTTCTGTTTCCGCATCTGCCTCTTCCGCAGACGCTGTCTCAGCTTCTTCCTGTTCCTGCGTTCTCTGCTCATGCAGATCTCTGACATTCCGGAAAATCCTTGTTTCCGCCGCAGGGGAAGAGCTCTCTTCCTCATAGGGAGTTAATTTGGACACCTCTCTGGCCAGATCTTCCTCAGCCTTGGCCTCATGAAGGCTGACTGCCAGATCCTCATCCAGAACCGGCGCTGCAGGCGCTTCGTCTTCTTTTGCAGGCTTCTCGCCGCGCACCTCGTCTTCCGGATCTTCGGAATCATAGTACTCCTCCTCCGGCTCGGACCGATAGGTTCCGTTCTTATACTTCTCTTCGACAGCGCGAAGCTTTTCTTCGTATTTTTCCCGGTTCTCCACCAGATCCATCTGATACTTGGTCAACGGCGCAAACTGAAGCTTCAGTTCCATCGCCTTGTCCACGTATTTGCCCAGACCGAACATCAGCATAATCTTATCACAGGTTTTTACGCAGTCATCCTCTTTTCCGGCATCCTTATAAAGCTCTGCCAGATGATACATCCATTTCTCATCCAGCTCCTCCTGACAGTACCGCTCCAGAGAGTTGATCTGCTGTTCCACCGGGGCTCCCTTAGCTTCCAGAATCAGGAAACGAAGCAAATTCTGGCGTGGATCATCTCCTGTCAGATCACAGAATTCCCGATAATAAGCCTCTGCCTCCTGCACATTACCTTCGCGAAGAGCCAGATCGGTCAGCTTAAATAACAGCCCCTTGCCGATAGGCGCACGCTCGTAAGCAAGAAGAAGAATATCCTTCGCATCCTGATACTCCTCATTTCTCTCGTATACCTGGGCGACCATTGTAAGTAAGCTGGTGCTGCGGACACGGCGCCAGTCAATGGTATCGGCAATCTTCATTGCCGTCTCATAATCCCCTTTGTTAATCAGTTTCTTGATCTGTTCAACCTTAATGTTAAACTCATACTTATCCATTTGAATGCATCTCCTACCCCACCCGAAGCTTCGGGCGACTTTCCTCGTTACAGCTCTGTCCGGCCATCCAGGGCGCGCAGCAGCGTAACCTCGTCAATATACTCTAAATCTCCGCCCACCGGAACACCGCTGGCAATTCTTGTTACCTTGATTCCGGTTGGTTTGATCAGCTTGCTGATATACATGGCTGTGGTCTCGCCCTCCAGACTGGAGTTGGTAGCGATGATCACTTCCTTTACCTCTTCTCTCTGAAGACGGGTCATCAATTCCTTCAGCCGGATATCCCCCGGTCCGATTCCAAGCATCGGGGAAATGGCACCATGAAGGACATGATAAACTCCTTCATATTTTCCGGTTTTCTCATAGGCCGCCAGATCTCTGGTATTCTCTACTACCATAATCGTACTGTGATCTCTTCGATCACTGCTGCAGATCGGACAGATCTCCCGATCCGTCAGCGTACAGCACTCTTTGCAATAGCGGACATTGGCCTTGGCATCCACAATCGCTCCGGATAAGCGTTCCACCTGCTCCTGCGGCATATGAATGATGTGAAATGCCAGTCGCTGCGCAGATTTGCTTCCGATGCCGGGAAGCTTTGATAATTCTTCAATTAACTTGGTAATCTGACTGCTGTAATAATCCATAACCTAGAAGGGGAATCCTCCGCCTAAACCGCCCATACCACCGGTCAGCTTTGCCATCGCAGCGGAGCTGTCCTCCTCTGCCTGACGAAGAGCCTCATTGGTAGCAGCTACAATCAGATCCTGCAGCATCTCAATATCATCCGGATCCACAACCTCTTCTGACAATTTCACTGCAGTTACCTGCTTCTTTCCGGTTACGGTAACAGAAACCGCACCGCCGCCGGCGGAGGCCGTGTACTCCTTCTCCTCCAGTGCCCTGGTGGTCTCCTCCATCTGACGCTGCATTCTCTGCGCCTGCTTCATCAAGTTGTTCATATTGCCGGGCATACCGCCCGGAAAACCGCCACGTTTTGCCATGGTGTTCTTCCTCCTGTTTGCCTTATAAATTTATATGATAGATTTTTTTAAATCTTCTCTTTCTATTCTTCGATAGTAATATCCATGTGAATCGCATTCTTCAGTTCATCCTCGCTCACATAGATCGTTGATTCTGTTTTTCCGGATTCATCCAGCCTTGCCTTAAAATCAATGGTTTTTCCATATTTTTCCTGCACTGTCCGGGTTAACTCCTCAAAAACAGATTCCCTGTTCACAATTGAAAATGTTCCCTGTTCCGTGCAGACCACACAGAGGCAGCTGTCACCGGCCGGTTCTACCACTGTATTTTTCAAGGCCGCCCTGCCGGCTCCGCTGACCATCCGGATCAGCTTCTGCCACTCCCCGCGAACCAGCATCAGATCCTCATACTGTGCTCTGGAAAGCGTCACCGTATTCGCCGGCTGCTGTACGCCTGCCGCACCCGCACCGGTGGAACCGTCGGATCCATTCCCGGCCACCCCGGATCCATCAATTTCGGTTCCCGCCTTCTGGAGACCTGTTCCCAACACTGTCAGAGAAGCCAGATTTCCCAAATCCGGCGATAAATTCTCCAGCCGTTTCTCCAGGATACTCAGCCGCTGCAGGACAGAATCCAGATTCTGCTCCATCGACGGCTTTGTCAGTTTAATAAATGCAATCTCCACCAGCACCCGTTTCTGGCTGGCAAACTTAAGCTGTCCGGAAAGCTCGGAAAAAATCCGGATATAACGCATCAGAGTCTCGCCGGAGACCTCTGCCGCTTCTTCCCGGAGAAGGGCGATATTCTCCGCCGACATATCCAGCAGATCCTCCGCCTCATCCGTTGTCATAACAATCAGGAGATTTCTCATATACCAGACAAAATCATTAACCATCTGGCCCAAATCCCGGCCCTGAATAATCATATCTTCAATGGTGTCAATACAGCCTCTGGTATCCTGTGCAATCACCGCCCGGAACAGGCGGCTGAAAACGCTGTTGTCCACCGCGCCCAGCACTTCAAGCACATTTTCATAGGTCAGCTTCTCTCCAAAATGAAAAGCAGCACACTGATCTAAAAGGCTTAGCGCATCCCGCATGGAACCGTCCGCTGCCTTTGCTACATAGCGAAGGGCCTTATCCTCTACCTCAATCTGCTCCGCCCCGGTCAGTTCCTTTAATCGGGCAGCAATGGTATCAATGGAAATCCGTTTGAAATCATATCTCTGACACCGGGACAGAATCGTAATGGGAATTTTGTGCACTTCCGTGGTCGCCAGAATAAATATCACATAGGACGGCGGCTCCTCCAGCGTCTTAAGGAGCGCATTAAACGCTCCGATGGACAGCATGTGCACCTCGTCGATAATATAAACACGGTACTTTCCATCCGTCGGCGGATACTGCACCTGCTCCCGGATATCACGGATATTTTCCACGCCGTTATTGGATGCCGCATCAATCTCCACCACATTCAATGAAGCACCTGCGGCAATCTGGCGGCACATGGCGCATTCTCCGCAAGGGCTTCCGTCCACCGGATGCTCGCAGTTTACTGCCTTCGCAAAAATCTTGGCGATACTGGTTTTTCCGGTACCTCTTGTCCCGCAGAACAGATAGGCATGTCCAATACGTCCTGACGTTATTTGATTTTTCAGTGTTTTTACAATAGGATCCTGGCCCTTTACCTCTTCAAATACGGCCGGACGCCATTTACGATATAACGCAGTATAGGACATGAACACGCGCTCCTTCTCACATCATTCGTTCTGTTCTTCCGTTCTATTCGTCACCAAAACTGATTCCCACGGCCTTGGCTTCTCTGACAATATCACAGTCCGGATCTACCGTCTTTAACTTGCCAGCGATATCCTGCAGCGGCACCTTCTCAATCTTTCCTTTATTGACCGCTACCATGTATCCGTATTCCTTCTGACGAATCAGTTCCGCTGCCTCTGCACCCAGACGGGTTGCAATCACACGGTCATACGGAGTGGGCTCGCCGCCCCGCTGCATATGGCCCGGAACTGTTACACGAATCTCCTGACCGGTCTTCTCCTGAATCTGTGCGCCCAGTTCATACGCCACAGACGGATAAACCGGACCTTTCTTCTTCTTTTCTTTCAGTTCTTTCTTGGATAGAGCTGCGTCTTCTTTGGAAATAGCTCCTTCCGCTACTGCCAGGATAGTAAAATTCTTTCCGTTCTTGATACGGCCTTTGATTGCCTCAACAACCACATCAATATCATACGGAATCTCCGGAAGCAGAATAATGTCCGCACCACCGGCAATACCCGCATACAGTGCCAGCCAGCCTACCTTGTGTCCCATAATCTCCACAATGAACACACGACCATGGGAGGCCGCCGTGGTATGAATATAATCAATAGCATTAGTGGCCACATCGATGGCGCTGTGGAATCCGAAGGTCAAATCACTTCCCCAGAGATCATTATCAATCGTCTTCGGGAGAGACACAATATTTAATCCTTCCTCCCGCAAAAGGTTTGCGGTCTTCTGGCTGCCGTTGCCGCCCAGAATCACCAGGCACTCCAGTTTTAATTTATAATAGGTATGCTTCATGGCAGCTACCTTATCCAGGCCATTTTCATCCGGCACGCGCATCAGTTTAAACGGCTGACGGGAGGTTCCCAGAATCGTGCCGCCTCTGGTCAGAATTCCCGAAAAATCAGAGGGCTTCATAATCCGGTAGTCTGCGTACATCAGACCGCGATAGCCATCCTCAAATCCAACAATCTCAACATCATCAAACATCTTATACAGAGCCTTCGCAACACCTCGCATGGTTGCGTTCAAACTCTGGCAGTCACCGCCGCTTGTTAAAATACCAATTCTTCTCATAAAGGACACTTCCTTTCTTAGATGGGGGATATCGAATCGTATCAATTATCGTATAATGTATAAAGATACACTATACCCATTTTGTAATTATAATACAATACATTTTGGCGGGCAAGAAGAAAATCCTTACGACTTCCGGAGAATTTAACCGCCATGCAAGCTCCATTCCGCTTCGCTCCATGTCGCTCACGGGCTTCGCCCTATAAAAAATGGTATAAAAAGAACGGCTTATGTGCTAGCACAACGCCGTTCTTTTTATACCATTTTTTGCATGGCTCATTGCTATCGTGAATATCCGCACATCCTGCTTTGTGCGAGTGCCACAGACGTTACCCTGACAGTTAACTCGGCCCAGGCTGCCTCGCGTCACACAGGAGGTTCTGCTTAGTGCTGCTGCATTCCTGCCCTGACACGGTTCACAGATTCCTGTTGCGCAAGACCCAGACTTCAACGCCACTTATCAGGGGCAGCTCTGCAGCAACTCGCCCGAGGCAGGACATCACCCCCGCTGTAGCGGATTGCGGGTACAGGGCACCGCTATCTCCCCGGCTGTGCGGAAACTTTATGACTTGGTCTTTTGCTTTCTCAGCCAGTCCAGTATACATGGTCGGGGCATTTTTGTCAAGTAAATAGCGGTTTTCAAAAATCAACCTCTATCGCTTGTTTCCGCTTTCTTCCCACTATTTTTCCTCCCAATCAGGACAAAAATTCCTCCATCCACTCTTCTTCCCATTCCAGACAAAGTGCATTCCAGATCTCCCAGGCAGCATCTCTCCTCCTGCACAGAGCCTCGTATTCCGCCGATTTTTCCGTCTGCGCTGCGCTCTCTGTGCACCAGTATTCTTCTGACTGCTGCCATTTTTCCAGCCATTCCCGGCAGGCCATCTCCCTTGCAGCGTACTCGACTTCCACCGGTTCCAGGCGTTCCATAAATAGGCGGTATTTCCAGTCCTTATAAGCATCTTCGGTGGAAATCTCCCGCAGGCGGTGGCGCTCTGCTTTCGGAACTGCCTTCAGCCCGGCAATCAGCGCCTGATCCTCTGCGGTAATCTGAGCCGCAATCGTCTCACCGGACTGTTTTCTCCTAACCCGTTCCAGATAATGCTCATAGCCGAAGGGATAGTAATCAGCACTGTGGTCTTCAAAAATCAGCACTGATTCTGCAACCTGACGAATAAAGTACCGATCGTGAGAGACAAACAGAATCGTTCCGGTATAGGCACGGAAGGCCGATTCCAGCGTTTCTTTTGCCGTAATATCCATATGGTTGGTGGGTTCGTCCAGAATCAGGAAGTTCGGCCGGCTGGTCAAAAGCTCCGCCAGCACCAGCCTTGCTCTCTCCCCACCAGACAGAGAATTTACTTTTTCTGAAGCTTTGCGTCCTCCAAAAAGATATGCGCCCAGCACCGTCCTGACCTCTTTTTCTGTCATTCCCGGAAACAGACTGCGAAAATGCTCTAACACTGTTTTCTCTGACTGCAGTTCCGCCGAATGCTGATCAAAATATCCGATCGTAATCTGCGGTCCTATAGTGAGACTTCCTCCAAGAGGTGTAAGAAAACCGGCTGCCGTTTTTAAAAACGTGGTTTTTCCTGCACCATTGGGACCGATCAGCCCAATCTTCTGGCCACGGCGGATACCAAAGGACAGTTCCAGAAGCTCTTTGTCATACCCCAGCTTCAGATGCTCCGCCTCCAGCACACGCTTACTTCCCGGAACAGCCGGTGTTATCTCTCCTGTAAACAGATGAAGCTCTTCTTCCTCCGGCCGTTCCACCCGTTCCAGCCGATCCATCTGTTTTTTCTTGGCCCTGGCAAAGGAGGCCTTTGATGCTTTGTGTTTAAACCGTTCCACCACCCGATTCAGCCGCTCCAATTCCTGCTGCTGCCGCTCATAAGCTTTCTTCTGCAGGCGCATCCGTTTCTGTTTTTCCTGCCGGTACTCCGTATAATTTCCCACGTAGCGAATCAGTTTCTTTCCGGCGATTTCATAAACGATCTCTGCACACCGATCCAGAAAAAACCGATCATGAGAGACCATGACCACCGCATGTTCGTACGTTCTTAGATATTCCTCCAGCCATTCACAGGACGAAACATCCAGATGGTTGGTGGGCTCATCCAGAAGAAGAATATCCGGCTTCTGAAGCAGCAGACGGATCAGAGCGATTTTTGTCTGCTCGCCTCCGGAAAAAGAAGAAAGCTTCCGGTTCTTGTCTTTTTTCCCGAATCCAAAGCCCGTAAACAGCCGGTCATATTCCTGCTCATAGGCGAACCTTTCCCGATCGAAGGTGTCACGCCAGGGACAATCCTTCAGCAGTTCTTCCTCCACTGTTCGTTCCCCATCCGTAAAGGCCTGCTGATGCAACGCACCGATTACCAGCTGCCTGGAAGTCATAATCCCTGGACTTTTTCGCCGATCATCCCGATCCAGCGCCAGTTCCCCTTCGATCAGCCGCAGCAGAGTTGTCTTTCCCGATCCATTGGGTCCAACCACAGCAATCCGCTCGTTTCCTTTGATTTCAAAGTCAATATGAGATAAAATCAGCTGTCCTCCCAGAGACACGCTGCCGTCCGTAATCTGATATAACATTTCTATTCTCCGATATCTGTCAAAATAAGTGTTTTCAGTATACCACAAAGGCATATTTTTTTATGTTTTTTTCCTAATAATCTTGCAGTATGGAACAGAAATCATTATAATAGAAAAATAAACTATTTGCTACTGTAATGCGTGAAAACCGAATTTCAGTAAGATTGGAGACAACTATGGAGAAGAAAAATATTGATTGGTCCAATATCGGTTTTGGTTACATGACAACAGATTACCGATATGTTTCACTGTACAAAGACGGCGCGTGGGATGAGGGTGCTCTGATTACAGACCCGAATATTACCATGAGCGAATGCGCCTGTGTTCTGCAGTATGCACAGACCTGTTTCGAAGGCTTAAAGGCATATACCACAGAAGACGGTCACATCGTAACCTTCCGCCCGGACTTAAATGCAGAGCGTATGATCAGTTCCGCTACCGGACTTGAGATGCCGCCGTTCCCGAAGGAGCAGTTCATCGACGCGGTTGCCAAGGTAGTAGAAGCTAACGCCGCCTGGGTTCCGCCGTACGGTTCCGGTGCAAGCCTTTACATCCGTCCGTATATGTTCGGCTATAACTCTGTCATCGGTGTAAAACCGGCGACGGAATATCAGTTCCGTATGTTCTGTACCCCGGTAGGCCCGTACTTCAAGGGCGGTGCAAAGCCGATTACGATCCGTGTCAGCGATTTTGACCGTGCAGCGCCTCATGGTACCGGCCACATCAAGGCAGGCTTAAACTATGCAATGAGCCTCCATGCGATTGTAGACGCTCACAAGCAGGGCTATGACGAGAATATCTATCTGGATCCGCAGACCAGAACCAAGATCGAGGAGACCGGCGGCGCTAATGTTATCTTCATCACCAAGGACAACAAGCTGGTAACTCCGAAGTCGAACAGTATCTTACCGTCCATTACCCGTCGTTCCATCCTGCAGGTTGCAAAGGATTATCTGGGAATGGAAGCAGAAGAGCGTGAAATCTACTTAGATGAGGTGAAGGATTTTGCAGAGTGCGGTCTGTGCGGTACCGCCGCAGTTATCTCCCCGGTTGGCAAGATTGTGGATCACGGCAAGGAGATCTGCTTCCCGAGCGGCATGGAGAAGATGGGCCCGACCATCCAGAAACTTTACGATACTCTGACCGGCATCCAGATGGGTCGGATCGAAGCACCGGAAGGCTGGATCAAGAGGATTCTGTAAGTGCAGAAGAAATACTCATAACAAGCATAACGGGCGGCAGGACAGATTTCATGTCCCGGCCGCCCGTTTTCTTTTTTCTCCCAACCTCTTCTATCCCGAAGTACTTCTATCCCAGTGCCACATCCAGTACCATCATCAGTGAAAAGCCCACGGCAAAAAAGATTGTTCCGATGTTGGAATGATCTCCCTCTGACATCTCCGGGATCAGCTCCTCCACCACTACATACAGCATCGCTCCCGCCGCAAAGCTTAACAGATACGGAAGCAGCGGAACTACCAGCTTTGCCAGCAGGATTGTAAAAATGGCGCCCATCGGCTCCACGATGCCGGACATCACGCCATAGGCAAAGGCCTTCCTGGCTTTCATCCCGTTGCTTTTCAGCGGAAGGGAAATGATCGCCCCTTCCGGCAGGTTCTGCAGGGCAATTCCCAGAGACAGGGCCATTGCCGCCGCGGCAGAGATTGTCTCATTTCCTGTCATCCATCCGGCCAACACCACTCCGACCGCCATTCCTTCCGGAAGATTATGCAGCGCTACTGCTAAAAACATCATCGTTGATTTTCCCAGATGGCAGGGAACACCTTCCGGACACGGACTATTCAGATGCAGATGGGGAATCAGGCGATCCAGCAGCAGCAAAAAGAGTATCCCTGCCCAGATCCCGACAAAGGCCGGAACAAAAGCAAACTTCCCCATGAAAGCTGCCTGCTCCATCGCCGGAATAATCAGGCTCCACACAGATGCTGCCACCATCACTCCGGCAGCAAATCCCGTCAGGATCCGCTGCAGCAGCCGGTTCATCTCTCCCTTCAGAAAAAATACACAGGCCGCACCGGCTGTCGTTCCTAAAAATGGGATAACTACTACCTTCCCAATCTCCATGATCATACTTTGCTCTCCTCTTCTCTTTTGTCCTCTGTCAGCTTTTTCCTGTTAGCTCTTCCCCGCCAGCTTTTCCGCTTTCCTTTTTTCTCTCAGCTCTTTAAAAAACTCCTTCAGCATCCGGGAACACTCCTCGCCCAGAACCCCTATCACCATCTCTGCCTGATGATTAAAGCCTTTTTCGTCCAGAAGGTTTAACACCGATCCGGCACAGCCGGCCTTCGGATTCATCGTTCCAATAAAAACCCTGGGAATTCTGGCCTGGACGATAGCGCCGGCACACATGGGGCACGGTTCCAGTGTCACATACATGGTACAGTCCTCCAGGCGCCAATCGCCAATCTTCCGACAGGCCTTCCGGATTGCCGTAATCTCCGCATGCGCCAGTACATTTTTATCCACCATTCTCCGGTTATAGCCCCGTCCGATAATCCCGTCCTCATGGACAATCACACAGCCAATCGGAACCTCTCCCAGGGCCCACGCCTTCTGCGCCTCACGAATGGCCGCTTTCATATATTTTTCATCTGCTGTCATTTTCATGGTATTCCTCATGGTATAGCACCGTATTTCTCTGATTTTTCCGGCTCTGCCGGATCTATTTCAGTATACCGTTTTTTCCTCTCCTTGACAAGCAGACAGGTCTCTCTCTCTCTGCTTTCTTTCCCGCCCCGGCCATTCCTCCCAGCGGGTTCTCTGTTTTATTCTCCCAGCTTAATATCTGTATACCAATACCCAAAACGACTGTCCTTCGGAGGCTGTTGTTTCGAAAGAACAAAATCCGAAAAGCCGAACATGGATGCCATGTATTTTTCATTGCTCACATAGTGACCGGGAACTCCAAGAAGATATCTTGCTTTTCCTCCCGGCTGATTCAGGCGGGCCAGAATCAAATACCTGTAATAATAATATCCATGCAGCAGGAAGCTGTTGCTTCCATAGATCCAATTTTCTCTGGGAAGCAGCCCGATATCCTGAGGCTTGAGCGTCAGAATCTCGCACCCGCCGTCATAATCAAACGCCAAAATCTTGGGATAGCGGCTCTGCAACATCTCCCAGATCTCCTTCTCACTTTTTGATTCCTCTTCTTTTCGAAATGGAGACGGAATGGAAGAAGCCGGTGTTTCCTCCTCTGACGGCACATCTTCCGCTATCGGAGTCTTCTGCGCCACCGGTGCCTCTTCTGCTATCGGCACTTTCTCCGCCACCGGTGCCTCTTCCGCTATCAACTCTTTCTCCGCCGTTTCCGGTCCGCCCCCGTCACCTGCAGATTTCTCATGGATCCGGGTAATCCCCTGCCTCTCCACCTCTTCCTGCTCCAATTCCCTTTCTATCTCTTCCGACACAGAAAGCTGTTCCATGTGCAGCTGCTCCCCCCTGCTCTCCGCCGTCACAGCAGCCAGCTCCACCTCTGCCGCATGGGCCACTGCATCCTCCCAGATGGTCGTATAACAGCGCCAGGCACTTTCCGTATCATGAATCGTCAAGCCGTAGAAATCTTCCAGGACATGACCGCTTCCTTCCACATCCTGCACATTTACAAGTGTACGAAACTCACCGGCACCATTTCTGGCAAACAGGGTGCCGATTTTCACTTCTCCATCTCCAGTCAGAAGATATACACCAATCGGATTTCCCCCGATATAGATCCGTTTCACACTGACTGTGATCCGGCACTGGCCCCCTCTGGTGTCCAGCTTGGCAAAACCGATATTTTTGCCCTTTGTTCCGCCTTCGTAAGCATAAATATATGAGATTAACCGCTGATAGTTAGACATGCCATCACTCCTTTGCTATCTATTTTATGCGTCCATCCATTGAAACTATGACTCAAAAATGGTATCCTTAAAACTGCAAACAATATATCAAATGGAGGATATTTATGAAACTCTACAAAGTAAAGAGCTATGATGAGCTCAGCCGGAAAGCTGCTTCTGTCATCGCTGCCCAGATCATCAACAAACCCGATTCTGTTCTGGGGCTTGCGACAGGTTCTACTCCTGTGGGAACCTATCAGAATCTGGTGAAAAGATACCAGGAGGGGGAACTGGACTTTTCTGAGATTAAAACAGCCAATCTGGATGAGTACAAGGGGCTGCCCAGAGAAAATGATCAGAGCTACTACTACTTCATGTATTCCAACCTGTTCCGTCATGTGAATATTGACATGAAGAACACCAATATTCCCAACGGTATGGCAGAGGATGCAGGGGCAGAGTGCCGGCGCTACGAAGCAGTCATAAAAGAACTGGGCGGCGTTGATTTACAGCTCCTCGGTCTCGGGCACGACGGACATATCGGTTTCAACGAGCCAGATGAGCAGTTCGCCGCACAGACGCACTGCGTAGACTTAACCGAGATGACAATCGAAGCAAACAAGCGCTTCTTTGCCTCCGCAGACGAGGTACCGAAACAGGCTTTCACGATGGGAATCGGAACTATCATGCGGGCCAAAAAGATTCTGATGATCGTCAGCGGAGCAGATAAAGCAGAGATCCTGAAAAAATCACTCTACGGTCCGGTAACTCCGCAGGTTCCGGCATCCATTCTGCAGTTCCATCCCGATGTAACTGTCATTGCGGATGAAGCTGCCCTGAGCGCATGCTGAATTTCACAGCCACAATAAAACACTCACGATAAACTGCAAAAACCTCCGGCCGGAGATCTGTATCATGATTGCATGAAAACAGTCTTCCGGCCAGAGGTTTTCCTTGTCTGGTCTTTCTTGTCTGATTGTCTTTCTTGTCTGATTATTCGTGCATCAGCAGATTTTGTTTCCGTTGGCACTGAGTTTAAAACTCATGCCCAGCACAGATGCCGCTCTCCGGCACATAAGCATCCGCTGAAGAAATATTTCAAAATAGTCCATCATGGAGCAGATTTCTTCATCTAACTGCAGTTCCAGCTTGATCACCTTTTTCTCTTTCTGAATATTCAGGGATGCGGAAATTACCGCATAATTGACCCGATCATGCTTGTCAAACGCTGCCGGATTGAGATTTCGTACCCGGTTTCTTCGGACATCCGTCTTATCCGCCAGTATCAATGCAGCAGAAACCGGATCCACCGCCACTCCGGTGTGTTCATCATGCATACCGATAGCATTCATAATCAATGCCACATCCTTAAAATCCATCTCCATATCCGTCAGGATCTGCCGGGCCAGAAGCGCACCCGAATGGGCATGATCATGGCGGTTGACACAGTTTCCGATATCATGCATATAGCCTGCGATCTTCGCCAGCTCCACCATATGGGCATCGTATCCCAGCTTCTCCAGAATCCGGCCGGCCAGCTCCGCTACCTTTGTGGTATGAATGGCGGAATGGTCCGTATATCCCAGCACTCCCAGTGTCTGGTTGCCCCGCTCCAGATAAGCATTCACCTCTTTGGACTGTTTTATTTCTTTATACGTTACTTTTGCCATACAATAATTCCTCCTCTGACACCTTCCAGACGACAGTTTTCTTCTCTGCCGCCGTCAGCTTACTTCACTCATATAGAATCTATGTTATCAGATCGCAGTGTCCGGTACCATCAGACAAAGGAAAAATATGGGTCAATTATATGTAAAACCTGGAGAAAAGAAAGAAATGGGAAGTTCCCGTCAAAGATTGTCAAAGAATTTCACGCATGAAAAAAGGAACAGCAATTGCTGTTCCTCACTGCCGGCGACCGGAATCGAACCGGTACGAAGTTTAACCCTCGCAGGATTTTAAGTCCTGTGCGTCTGCCAGTTCCGCCACGCCGGCATTCTGACCCGCCATAACTGGCAAAAGCCAATGGATGGAGGTGGATTCGAACCACCGAAGCGTGTCGCAACAGATTTACAGTCTGCCCCCTTTGGCCACTCGGGAATCCATCCAAATTGCTCTGACAGTTAGAAATAATACCACAAAGCAAGTAAAAAATCAAGCCTTTTTCATCATTTTTTTAACACGTTCTGCTCTGCCACAAAAACCGCAGAGGAGATCGGCGGCAGCTCTATGACAGCAACCCCCTCTTTTACCGGCGAATAGAGATTCCCCGCATTGTAGCCTTCCTCATAGGTCAGCATCTTCCGGCACAGAGTCATGCTGTCATCTATACCAATCTGCCAGACCGGAATCCGAACCTGACGGCGTTCCGATGCTACATTCACTGCCACAATGCCCAGACACTCCGAGATTTTCCCGGGTTCTTCCTTTTTCAAATTCAGGAAACGCCCATAGACAATCACATCCTGCTCTGCCACCAGCTCCTTTAAGGAACCATAACGGAATACCGGATGGCGTTTCCGGATTCCCGTCATATAACGGTGAAACTCTACCAATTCCAGATCCTCATGCCCCCACGGATACGTCCGCCGGTTATCCGGATCGGTCCATCCGCAGACACCGGCTTCATCCCCATAATAAATGGTTGGATTCCCCGGCCAGGTCATCTGTACCACTACGCCCTGGCGGAACCGACCGTAGCTTATCCCCTCCGAAGCAGCCCCCGCACCCATTGTAGCCAGCCGCCCCACTTTCCGATTGGTTCGTGTCAGGAACCGGGAATGATCATGATTCGACAATTCGTTCATGGCACTGAACAGAGAAGGGGTCTGCAGCCGGCTCATATGATAATTCATAGAATCAAAAAATGCCCTTCCATTGCCAAACAGCTCATTCTTTGCCTCGTCACTGTGCTTCTCCATTCCGGTTAAAAACCAGGACAGCGGCTCCATAAAGGCATCGT
>JAEDOC010000162.1 GCA_016302185.1 Clostridium sp.
CCAGAATGCCCTTCTGGCGGCACAGGGAGATGAGAATATGCGAATAATCCTGGCAAACCCCTTTGCCCAGTGCCATGGCTTCCTCTGCCAGGGTGGCATAGCTGGTAACCCCCTGTACATAAGAGAAATCCTGATAGAGCTGACGCATCATCTGAACGCTTTTCTCATAGTCACTGACCCCCTCGGGAAAATGAAACCGGTCCGCATAGGCCTTCAGGCAGGGACCGGGCTTCGTGTAATACGATTGATAACGGTACATACCCAGCTTGTGGAGGTCATCCGCCTTTTTCCGTTTGGTCAGTCCGGCAAGTACGGTGCCGGAGGCTTTGATGGAGAACAGGTGGTGTTCCCAGCTGGTGTAGCCGTAAACGCAGATATTTCCAAAGGAATCTCTGGATTCGCCCAGAGAGTCTTCCGGATAGACCGTCAGGCTGACATCCTCTATCAGCTGACGTTCCGTGGACTGCGGCATACAACGGACGGAGAAGCGGTGATCATGGATGGGGGAGTCAAATTCCAGTTTCATCTCATAATCAAAATGAAGTCGTTTCAAATCGGGTTAAACCTCCAGCAGTTTTTCTGTTTCAGAGACGATCTGATGGTAGTCCGGCTTCTCCTTCTTCAGGAAGGAAGCGATCAGATCCAGTGCTGTCTTGTCATAGGAAAGACGGGAGCGTTCCAGGCGTGCAGCCAGACGGGCATATTCCCGCGTCAGGCAGTCCCGGTCGAATTTCAGGCGGGCATAGAGATCCAGCCGTTCCAGCCGCTTGCCGATTTTAATTAAGCTGCGGACATTTTCCGATGCAATGGAGTCATCGATAATGCCCCAGAAGGCCATCAGATCATCGAGAATGTTCTGAATTTCAATCATGGGAGCTTCGCTGACCTCCGCTTTGCCGATCTCATAGATAGCCAGCTGGATGTAGGCCAGCGCCTCGCTTCCGATCTCTTCCCGCAGTACGATGGCATTGTCATAAGCCCGGATCAGGTTGCTGACAATGGAGTTCATATTTACCTTGTCATAGGCATAGCTGCGGATAAAATTCTCCTTACTGCCGTAGATGTTGGGGATCTCCAGGCGGCGGCAGTATTCCTGATATCCGCCGGGCAGATCATCCAGCATGGAGTCATAGCTTTTCATGTATAGACGAAGTGTCGTATACGTACGTTCTGTATACCGGCCCAGCCAGTATAAACGGTTTGTCTGTTCTATCGAGATAATACCCATGTGTCTTTAAAACCTCCTCCCTGAGATGAGTTAACAATAAAGGAATCCGGATTTCTGGAGAAACGGGTCAGGCCGCTTTTCCATACCATTGGTTCGTCGGCCATCAGAACGAAGGCACGCAGATCGGCTTTTCTGGGAACCAGCTCACCGCCTTCGGAGATATCCAGATTCTGGAAATCAATTACCTCCTGTGCAATGAACCGGCGCGGCTCCGCCTTCAGCATGGCAAGAAAGCTTTCTTTCTGTTTCGCTGTCATGGAGCTGCCGAAGACAACGCCGTAGCCGCCGGCTTCCGCTACGTCCTTTAAGACGAGATTGTCAAAATGCTCCAGCACATAGGCCATATCATCCTCATAGAAAGGCAGGTAGGTCGGTGCATTGGTGAGGATCGGCTCCTCATTTAAGTAATAACGGATCATCTTCGGAACAAAGTAGTAGATTCCCTTGTCATCGGCGATGCCGTTGCCTGCCGCGTTGAGAAGAGCCACATTTCCCTTGCGGTAGATGTCAAAGATATGGGGAACGCCAATGAGGGAAACCGGATTAAAGGAAATCGGGTCAAGGAAATCGTCGGAGATCCGGCGGTAGACGGCGTCGGTGTTCTCCATTCTCCGTTCCCGGAAGCTGAACTTAAAATATGGTTCTGCCTCCATGCTGGAGCTGGAGAGCGGAAGCAACGATCCCTTTGCGTATATGATGACTTTGATTGTTCTGTCGGCGATGTCAGGAACTGCGGATGTCGGTTCTATCGCGGGGATGCTGGCGGCACAGCTGACGGTCGGCCTGCTTGTGGGTGCGGCCGCCGCTGGGATGGCCATCTGGTTTCTGGAACGATTCTCCTTCAATGGAGAAGGATTTGATACGATCTTTGTGTTTGGGGTGGCCCTGCTTTCCTATGCCCTGTCCACGATTTTGGGCGGAAATGGCTACTTAAGCACTTATCTTACCGGTATTCTTCTGGGAAACCGGGAGCTTAGAAACCAGAAAGCGCTGGTTGGCTTTTTTGATGCCTTTACCGGGCTGATGCAGATGCTGCTGTTTTTTCTGCTGGGGCTTCTGGCTTTTCCGTCCCAGATGCCGGCCCTTTTTCTTCCGGCGGCAGCTATTGCTCTGTTTCTGACCTTTGTGGCCCGCCCGGTGGCGGTAGGACTTCTTCTGGCACCGTTTCGGCCGCCGCTGGGGCAGTATCTGGTGCTTTCCTGGGCGGGGCTGCGCGGGGCAGCCTCCATTGTATTTGCTATCATGGCGGTAGTCAGCGACAGCTACACAAAATATGATGTCTTTCATATTGTATTTTGTGTTGTCCTCTTTTCCATTATTCTTCAGGGGTCGCTGCTTCCGGCTGTGGCAAAACGGTGTCACATGATTGATGAAAGCTCGGATGTCATGAGGACCTTCACGGATTACGCGGAAAATTCCGGGATTCAGTTTATTCAGCTGCCGATTGGAGCGGAGCATCCCTGGGTGGGAAAACAGATTCGGGAGATTTCTGTGCTGCCGGATACCTTGATCGCTGTCATCAAACGAGGAAATAAGGTTGTGGTGCCAAAGGGGCAGACCGAGATTCGGGAAGGTGATACTGTGGTTCTGGGGGCCGAGGGTTACGAGGATCATCAGGATATTCTCTTGAAAGAGATTACAATTACACCGGAGCACCGCTGGTGCAATAAAAGGATTTCTGAGGCAAAGTTTTATAAAAATACAATTATTGTGATGATTACCCGGGCGGATCAGGTGATAATTCCGGATGGCAATACGGTAATCCGGGAAAAGGATCAGGTTGTAGTGTATTCTCAGAAAATGTAACATAGTCCTGTAATTTCCCTGAATTGTAAGAAGTGCTATTGTCCAAAGGGAAAAGCGGAAGTATAATAGGTGTAAGTTTGCGGATGTTAAAAATGTGCAAATAAATCCGAGAGAAAAGAGGGAACCTATGGAAAGCTTTATTATTTCTGTCAATGCGGTGCTGCCGTTTTTGATTTATATTGCCTTTGGATATGGAGTACGTACCAGCGGCCTGGTGGACGAGGCATTTATGACAAAGCTGAACCGGATGATTTTCCAGGCTTTTTTTCCGGTACTGATGTTTCATAACTTTTATAAGATTGATCGGGGCTTTCATCTGAGCGGTACGCTGGTGATTGTCGCCGTCCTGAGCATCCTGATTGTACAGGGACTGTCGATCGCAATTGTTCCGCGTCTGGTGCCGGAAAATGCCCGCCGTGGTGTGTTGATTCAGGCGATTTATCGAAGCAACTTTGTTTTATTTGGTATTCCGCTGGCTTCTAATCTGTTTGGGGAGGCGGGAGAGACTCTGGCCACTGCCATGATTGCGATTGTAATTCCGATTTATAATATTACTGCTGTCATTATTCTGGAAATGTATCGAGGCGGTAAGGTGAGTCCGGCAACGCTGTTTATCAATGTATGCAAAAATCCCATGATTCGGGGCGCGGCGGTCGGTTTAATCTTTAATCTTCTGGGAATTCAGCTTCCGGCGTCAGTTGCAGCACCAATCGCACAGTTTGCTACTCTGACTACGCCGCTGGCACTGTTTGTCCTGGGCGGAACTCTTCATTTTTCCGCAATTCAGCACAATTTAAAATATATTGTACCTTCGATGTCCGTTAAGCTTCTGGTGCTTCCTGCGATCTCCATAGGAATTTCTGTGCTGTTTGGTTTTACTTCCGTGGAACGCTTTGTGTATTTCGAAATGTTTGCCACTCCGGTGGCCACTGCTTCCTACTCCATGGCGCAGAACATGGGCGGTGACGGGGAGCTGGCCGGGCAGCTGGTGGTATTAAGCACAGCGGTATCGGTAATTACCATATTCCTGTGGGTATTCGGACTGTCAAGTATGGGGATGGTGTAGAGAGTCGGTCACGGACGCGGGGAAGGGCCTGCCGCCTGGAAACAGGTGCCGGATGG
>JAEDOC010000163.1 GCA_016302185.1 Clostridium sp.
CGATGAACCCTGCTATGGTATTCATTGATACCAATGCATTCCAGGTGGTTCAGATTTGTATTACCTCTCTGCTGGGTATCTTTGGTATTGCTGCATCACTGAACGGCTTCCTGTATGCAAAGATCAATCCGGTTTTCCGTGTTATTCTGATTGTCGGTGGTCTGTGCATGATGGCTCCGGGTGCACAGTATCTGCGGTACTCCATTTTGGATCGGAGAGAATTAAAAGGAAAGACAGGGAAGATACTCTGCCAGCGCCTTTACGCTGCGGTTGACAACCAGTTCTTCCGGAAAATTCATTTGAGACAGCATCTCCCATGCGCAGGAGTGATTGCCTGCATCGCAGGCACAGTGGGCATCGCTGCTGATCAGAACCGGAACGTTCTGTTCCCGGCACAGCTTCAGCATCACCTCATAGTTTTCTCTGGCACCGGGGCGGGGGGAGTTGGGCTTTAAGGAGCTGTTATTTACCTCCAGAAGCACATGATGTTCCTTAGCTTCCCGGACGATCGTCGGATAATCCAGGGGGATTTCCGCATTATCGGGGTGACCGATGACCTGTACGAAAGAATTCTTCATGGCCAGAACCATGGCTCTGGTATTCTCTTCTCTGGTGCCGATGCGGTAGCAGTTGTCATGGATACTGGCAATTCCGTAATCCAGTCGATGTAACAGCCGTTCCGGCAAATCCACCTTTCCCTGATTGTCAAGGATATTCAGCTCACAGCCCATGATCAGCCGGACACCGAACAGCTCCCGGGGAATGACCTTGAAATTGCAGAAGTACATCTCAGTGCAGCTGCCCGGCATGGCGGGACCGTGATCGGAAGAACCGAAAAGTGTCAGTCCCTGTTGGGAAGCCGCATGGACCATCTCGTATAGGGTATTGTAGGCGTGGCCGCTGGCCAGCGTATGGGTATGGATATCCAGAATATCATTTTTTCTGGAGAATTTTGCTTTGGGTGATTCGTTCATGGAAAGCCGCCTTTCTTTCTATTTTTCACAAAAATAAGTAAAGCTAATAAAAATATATCATAATTTTCGATAGAAAACTATAGAAATATCAGGTGGGATGTGGTTAAATAGACAGAAGAAGAATACGGCTTAAGTGATGCTTGGCCGGAGACATGAAGGAGGAAGTAACAATGTCGGAAGAAAGAATGCCGGAAGAGATGGAGACAGCGGCAGGCACAGCGCAGGAGAAGGTGCCGGAGGAGAAAGTGGAGAGTATGGATGACTACGCGGCAGAGCTGGAGGCATCCTTCAAGCGGCTGAATGTGGGGGACATCGTGACCGGAACCGTAATCGGAGTGACGGATACCCAGGTGCTGCTGGATTTGAAATACTATGCTGAGGGCGTGATTGATAAAGAGAATTTAAGCAATGATCCGGATTTTAATATGAAGGAAGAGATTCATCCGGGAGAGGAGATTACCGCTACGGTAATTCGCACGGATGACGGTGAGGGCAATCTGGTGCTATCCAGGAAGGAAGCCAATGATCGCCTGGCCTGGGAGAAGCTGCGCACGATGATGGAGGAGAGAACTGTGGTTCCGGTTACCATCACAGAGATTGTCAAAGGAGGTGCGGTTGCGAAGCTGGAAGGAATGCGGGGATTTATTCCGGCGTCCCGTCTGGATGCTGCCTATGTAGAAAATCTGGAGGAATGGCTGGGCCGCCGCATTGATGTGACAGTTATCACGGCAGACGAAGAGAATCATAAGCTGGTGCTGTCCGGACGGGAGGCAGCCAGAGAAAAACAGCAGGAGGAAAAGAACCGCCGGATTGCCAGATGTGAGGTGGGCGCGATTATGGAAGGAACCGTGGAGACCATTAAACCGTATGGCGCGTTTGTGACTCTGGAGAATGGTCTGACCGGTCTGGTTCATATTTCCCAGATCAGCAAAAACCGGATCAAGCACCCGGCAGCAGTCCTGAAGGAAGGGCAGAAAGTGACAGTGAAGATTATTTCCACTGCAGATCATAAGATCAGCCTCAGTATGAAAGAAGTTGTCCCGGACGAAGCGCCGGAAGAAGAGGTATTCAATTATAAAGAGAGCGGAGAGGCAACCACAGGCTTCGCCGAGCTCTTAAAGGGACTGAAGTTTTAGGCCCCGCGTCAGAAAATAAAAGGAGTTGGGAAGGAATTGAAAATCCCTGAATCATATAATCAGCTGGATCAGTGGACGACCGTGATGTTTCTATATAATTCGGCACTGAAGGCGATTAACACGAAGATCGAAATCATGAATAACGAGTTTATTCATCTGAATAATTACACACCGATTGAGCATATCAAATCGAGACTGAAAACACCGGACAGTATTGTGAAGAAGCTGAAGCGGAACGGGTATGAGGTGACCATCCAGAACATGATTGATCACTTAAATGATGTGGCCGGTATCCGTATCATCTGCTCCTTCCGTCCGGATATCTATCGGATTGCAGAGATGATTACCAGTCAGGCAGATATTACCGTCCTGCATGTGAAGGATTATATCAAGCATCCGAAGGCAAACGGATATAAGAGCTATCATCTGGTGGTAACGATTCCCATCTATTTAAGCAGCGGCCCGGTGGAAACCAAGGTGGAGATACAGATTCGTACCGTGGGCATGGATTTCTGGGCCAGCCTGGAGCACAAGCTGTATTATAAGTTTGAGGGCCATGCGCCGGAACATCTGGAGGACGAGCTGAAGGCCTGTGCCGATACGGTGGATCTGCTGGATGATAAAATGAATTCCCTGAATCAGGAGCTGATGCAGCTGGGAATGAAACAGCAGGCAGCCGAAGAAGAACAGGCGGCCCGGGAGGCCGAGGCGGTGCTCAGGGAAACGGAGATGGATTCAGATGAATAGAGAGTAGGAGAAACAGGCTCATGAGAATTGTATTACAGAGAGTGACACATGCCAGTGTGACTGTGGAGGAAAAGGTAATTGGTTCTATCGGAACAGGCTTTCTGCTCCTTCTGGGTGTGTGCAATGAGGATACCGAAGCCATTGCTGATAAGATGATTGACAAGGTGTGTAAGCTGCGCATTTTTCAGGATGAAAACGGCAAAACCAACCGTTCCCTGGCGGATGTGGGAGGAGAGCTGCTGGTGGTCAGCCAGTTTACACTTTATGCGGACTGCAGCCAGGGGAACCGGCCGGGCTTTACAGGAGCGGGCAGCCCGGAACATGCGAACCGGCTGTATGAACATGCCCTTGAGCGATGCCGTCAGCATGTGGCAGTAGTTGAGCACGGAGAATTCGGCGCTGACATGAAGATTGAGCTTCTGAATGACGGCCCGTTTACATTGGTGCTGGATAGTGATACGTTGTTTAAGAAATAGGAGAAAACATGGAACAGAGTGCAAAAGAATTACAGAAAAGTCTGACCTGGGAATTCCCGCATATTGCAAAAGAAGCGCCGCAGCAGAAGGAGGAGGCATTTTCCTACTGCGAGGGCTACAAAGCGTTTTTAAATGCGGCCAAGACGGAGCGGGAGTTCACGAAAGAGGCAGTAAAGATGTTACAGAAGGCGGGGTACCGTCCGTATGAGAGCGGAAAGGAATATCAGGCCGGAGAGAAGGTATATTATGTCAACCGAAAGAAATCTCTGGTGATGACCACCTTCGGACGCCGGCCGGTGGAAGAGGGACTCCGGCTGAATGCCGCCCACATCGATTCACCTCGTCTGGACTTAAAGCCAAGCCCGGTCTATGAAAAATCGGATCTGGCCTATTTTAAGACCCATTATTACGGAGGTATCCGGAAGTATCAGTGGGTAACGATGCCGCTGGCGATGCATGGCGTAGTGGTCAAACCGAACGGAGAGACCGTGGAGATTACCATCGGAGAAAAAGAAGGTGACCCGGTATTCTGCATTACCGATCTGCTGCCGCATCTGTCCGCGGACCAGAATGAGAGAAAATTAAAGGATGGAATTAAGGGAGAAGAATTAAATATTCTCGTTGGTTCCCTTCCCTATGACTGCGGCGGGGAAGAGCTGAAGGAGGCGGTGAAGCTTCTGGTGCTGTCTATTCTGAATGAGAGATACGGTATG
>JAEDOC010000028.1 GCA_016302185.1 Clostridium sp.
TGGTGACGGGAAACTATATGATTTTTCGCCAGCCAGAAGGACTTGCCGGGGCCTGCAGAAGATTTGAGGAAACCTTTCGTTCTCTGACAGAATAGCTGCCGAAACAGCGGACATTCAAGATTCCGGAGCTGCCTTGAAAATAGGATAGTTCCGGGATTTTTTTGTTGCATTCTCAGGGTTTTAGTGATATGATGAAACTGAGTAACATGTTAGTTTAACTTGAGTTGATATTTTGAGAAAAGGAGGACTGTCTGTGGATATCCGTTATTCTGCAAACCAGAAGGATGTGAAGCGCTACACGACAGAGGAGCTGCGTAAGGAATTTCTGATTACCGGCTTGTATCAGCCGGATAAGGTAGTGGCTGTCTATTCCCACATTGACAGGATGGTTACGTTTGGATGCATGCCGGTAACCAGGGCCGTTTCTCTGGATGACGGGATTGATTGCTGGAAAAATTTCGGTACGCATTATATTCTGGAGAGAAGAGAGATTGGCATTTTTAATATCGGAGGGAAAGGGCAGATTCAGGTTGACGGCGTAAGCTATGAACTGGACTATAAGGATTGCCTGTATATTACCATGGGAGCGAAGGAGGTTCTCTTCTCGTCAGAGAATCCGGAACATCCGGCGAAGTTCTATATGGTCAGTGCACCGGCTCATACCTCTTATGAGACAAAGCTTTTGACCTTGAAGGATGCGGCCAAGAGACCGCTGGGCACTGTGGCCGGATGCAACCGCCGCGTAATTAATCAGTTTATTCATCCGGATGTGTTAAAGACCTGCCAGCTCTGTATGGGTATGACGGTTCTGGAAGAGGGCAGTGTATGGAATACCATGCCGGCCCATACGCATGAGCGCCGGATGGAGATCTATACGTACTTTGAAATTCCCGAGGATCAGGTGGTGTTCCATTTTATGGGAGAACCGGGAGAGACAAGACATCTGGTGATGAAGAATGAGGAAGCCGTGATTTCTCCGTCCTGGTCGATTCATGCCGGTGCAGGTACCTCCAACTATACGTTCATCTGGGCGATGGGAGGAGAAAACCAGGAGTTTGACGATATGGACGGCATGAAGCCTTCGGAGCTTTTGTAAAACGGAAGACCGCTGCAAAGCAGGGACTGAAAAGAGAGGTATAGAAATGCAGGATTTATTTTCATTAGAGGGTAAGGTAGCGCTGGTGACCGGTGCGGCTTACGGAATTGGCTATGCGATTGCCAAAGCCTATGCCGAGGCAGGTGCCACCATCGTCTTTAACTGCAGCCGTCAGGCAACAGTGGACAGAGGTCTGGCTGCTTATGAGAAGGACGGTATCAAGGCCCGCGGCTATGTCTGCGACGTGACGAACGAGGATGATGTTCAGCGGATGGTAGCGCAGATCGAAGCAGAGGTAGGCCCCATTGATATTCTGGTGAACAACGCCGGAATTATCAAACGAATCCCCATGACAGAGATGAGTGCAGAGGAGTTCCGGCGTGTGATCGATGTGGATCTGAACGGCCCGTTTATCGTGTCTAAGGCAGTGATTCCGTCGATGATTAAGCGCGGCGGCGGAAAAATTATCAATATCTGCTCCATGATGTCGGAGCTGGGCCGCGAGACGGTTTCTGCTTATGCAGCAGCGAAGGGCGGTTTAAAGATGCTGACGAAGAATATTGCTTCGGAGTATGGTGAGTATAATATCCAGTGCAACGGCATCGGACCGGGCTACATTGCGACGGAGCAGACAGCACCGCTTCGTGAGCGTCAGGCGGACGGCTCCCGTCATCCGTTTGATAAGTTTATTATTTCCAAGACTCCGGCAGCGCGCTGGGGAGAATCGGAGGATCTGGCCGGTCCGGCAGTATTCCTGGCTTCTAAGGCCTCTGATTTTGTGAATGGCCACATCCTGTATGTGGACGGCGGCATTCTGGCTTATATCGGAAAACAGCCGTAAACAGTGAGGTAGTTATAAGAAGTTTTAATAAATAAAATAAAAAAGGAGAAAAAAGACATGAATGCAATTATTGAACAGCTTAGTTCCTATGGCGTGGTACCGGTTGTTGTATTAAATCGTGCAGAGGACGCAAAACCTCTGGCTGAGGCTCTGTGCAAAGGCGGACTTCCGTGTGCAGAGGTAACCTTCCGTACCGAGGCGGCAGAAGAGTCTATCCGCATTATGGCACAGGAGTTTCCGGAGATGATGGTTGGTGCTGGTACCGTATTAACCATCGAGCAGGTGGATCGTGCTGTAGCTGCCGGTGCGAAGTTCATCGTAAGCCCGGGCTTTGATCCGGAAATCGTTGATTATTGTATCTCCAAAGAGATTCCGGTACTTCCGGGCTGCATTACCCCGTCTGAGGTTGCTCAGGCAGTGAAGAGAGGCTTAGAGGTTGTGAAGTTCTTCCCGGCAGAGCAGTTCGGCGGCGTGGCAACTATCAAGGCTCTGGCAGCTCCGTATACACAGATGAAGTTTATGCCGACCGGCGGTGTAAATGCGAAGAATCTGGAAAGCTACTTATCCTTTAAGAAGATTGTTGCCTGCGGCGGAAGCTGGATGGTAAAGGGTGATTTAGTTGATGCAAAGGAATTTGGAAAGATTGAAGAGATGACCAAAGAAGCGGTAGAGCTGGTAAAGAAGATCCGCGGTTAATGCTTCGGTTTTCCTGAACAGATGGGGTTGGTTGCAATGAGTGTTCGGGAAAATTGTTTATAAGGAATCCGGATCATATGGCATGAATTGGAGGACAGCAGATGGACAGAACACTGAATCGGGATACGTATGACAGATTTAAACAGGATATTATGAAGTTTGTCTTAAAACCGGGGGAACAGGTGTCTGCTGCCAAGCTGGCAGAGCGTTATCATGTCAGCCGGACTCCGGCCAGGGAAGCACTGGTACGGCTGGAGACGGAAGGGCTGGTGGATATTTTCCCTCAGTCCAAATCTGTGGTTTCCAGAATCAATATTCGAAGAGCAAAGCAGGAGTGGTTTATCCGCAGTACACTGGAGCTGGGAATGGTGGATGACTTTTTTGAAAACCGGAAGGAGCAGGATATCGAACTTATGTCTGCTTATAACCGGCAGATGGAGGAACTGAAGAGTCAGCCGCCAACGCATGACTCTGTGTACCGGTATCTGGCCTGTGATAATGATTTTCACGCGGTTACCTATATGGTAGCCGGTCAGGGACTGGCAGCAACGGTTATCTCGGGTACGATGACCCATTATAACAGGATCCGTCTTCTGGTGGATTTGGAGACCGTGTTTAAAGACAGAACTCTTCATACGCATGATCAGCTGGTGGAATATGCACGGAATGGAGACAAGGAACATTACAGAGAGCTGTTAAAACAGCACCTGGATTACATTATCAGCGATATTGAGCTGATGAGTAAAATGTATCCGGATTATTTTGAGGTGTAAACTACAAACATTATAAATTGTAAAGATAATAGGAGGAATTTTATTATGGAAATGACATTACGCTGGTACGGACCGGGTTATGACAGTGTAACCCTGGAGCAGATCAGACAGGTTCCGGGAGTAACAGGTGTTATTACCACACTTTACGGAACAAAGCCGGGCGAGGCCTGGAAGGCAGAGGATATCCGCGCACTGAAGAAGACGGTAGAGGATGCCGGATTAAAGCTGGTTGGTATCGAGTCTGTAAACGTAAGTGATGCGATTAAGATCGGCGGACCGGAGAGAGATGAGCATATCGCAAACTACATCACCACTCTGGAGCGCCTGGCAGCAGAAGATATCCGCATGGTATGCTACAACTTCATGCCGGTATTTGACTGGACCCGTTCTGAGCTGGCAAGAGTAAGACCGGATGGTTCCACTGTTCTGGCATACAATCAGGATGTTATTGACAAACTGGATCCGGATCATATGAAGGAGTCTGTAGAGGCAATGTCCAACGGCTTTATTATGCCGGGCTGGGAGCCGGATCGTCTGGACAAGTTAAAAGAATTATTCGATATGTACAAGGATATCGATGAGGATAAGCTGTTCAACAATCTGGTATACTTCCTTGAGGCGATTGGACCGACCTGTGAGAAGTACGATATCAAGATGGGTATCCATCCGGATGATCCGGCATGGCCGATCTTCGGACTTCCGCGTATCGTGACCGGCAAGGAGAAGATTGTGAAGCTGTTAAAGGCAGTAGACAAGCCGTATAACGGTATTACTCTGTGTACCGGTTCTCTGGGATCCAACCAGAACAACGATATTCCGGATATCATCCGCGCATGCAAGGGCAGAATTCCGTTTGCGCATGTAAGAAACTTAAAATACAACTCTCCGCGTGATTTCGAAGAGGCAGCTCATGTTTCCTCTGATGGTTCTATGGATATGTATGCGATTATGAAGGCACTGGATGATATCGGATTTGACGGTGCAATCCGTCCGGATCACGGCCGTATGATCTGGGGTGAAAATGCTATGCCGGGCTACGGTCTGTATGACAGAGCTCTTGGCGCCACCTATCTGTTAGGCCTCTGGGAAGCAATCCAGAAAGAGAAACAGTAAAACAATGGAACGGGCCGTATCGGCTCAGGAGGTTTTTATCATGAAATTAACAATTGAGGGTCTGAAGGACA
The DNA here is from genome assembly GCA_016302185.1 of Clostridium sp. GTDB lineage: Bacteria > Bacillota > Clostridia > Lachnospirales > Lachnospiraceae > Otoolea. The sequence goes on from JAEDOC010000028.1 coordinate 4,591, forward strand.
AAAAAGCCTGGGACGAGGCTGGAATTGTACTTCCGTCCTACGATGTGGCAGCAGTAGCTGAGAAGACAAAAAAGGCACCGGTATGGGTGCATTTCGGTGTAGGTAATATTTTCCGTATCTTTATTGGAGGTTTGCAGGATAAGCTGCTTTCTTCCGGTGAGACGGATAAGGGTATTATCTGTGCGGAAACCTTTGACTATGACATTGTTAACAAGATCTATGATCCGTATGACAATCTGGTTCTGGCTGTTACCTTAAAGGCAGACGGCTCCACCAGCCGTCAGGTGCTTGGCTCTCTATCTGAGGCAATTCGTGCCTGCAGCGCAGAGGAGGCTTCCTGGAACCGCTTAAAGACCATCTTTACCGATCCGGGACTTCAGATGATTTCCTTTACTATTACCGAAAAGGGCTATGCATTAAAGGGCGCTGACGGAAATTATTTCCCGTTTGTAGCGGCTGATCTGGAGAAGGGACCGTCCGCACCGACCGGAGCGATGGCTGTTGTCTGTGCACTTTTATATGAGCGTTATCAGAAGGGTCAGCTTCCGCTGGCAGTGGTAAGTATGGATAACTGCTCTCACAACGGTGAGAAGCTTCAGACCTCCATCACCACCGTTGCAAAGGAGTGGGCAGCCAGAGGACTGGTGGAAGAGGGCTTTCTGGCTTATCTGGCAGATGAGTCTAAGATTACCTTCCCGTGGTCAATGATTGATAAGATTACCCCTCGTCCCAGCACAGAGATTGCGGACGAGCTGGAAGCTGCCGGTATCGAGAGCATGCATCCTGTCATCACGGAGAAGAAAACCTATATTGCACCGTTTGTGAACGCAGAGGGACCGCAGTATCTGGTAATTGAGGACAAGTTCCCGAATGGACGTCCGGCACTGGAGAAGGCCGGTGTCTACATGACCGACCGCAACACTGTAAATGAAGTAGAAAGAATGAAAGTTACCACCTGCTTGAATCCGCTGCATACCGGCCTGGCAGTCTATGGCTGTCTGCTGGGTTATACCTCCATCGCGGCAGAGATGGCTGATACGGAGCTTAAAAAACTGGTTTACGGTATCGGACCGGGCGAGGGCATGGAAGTGGTATGTGATCCGGGCATTCTGTCTCCGGAAAGCTTTGTAAAAGAAGTAATCGAGCAGCGTCTTCCGAATAAATTCATTCCGGATACACCGCAGCGTATTGCCTGCGATACCTCTCAGAAGGTTGGTATCCGTTACGGTGAGACGATCAAGTCCTATGTTGCAAAGTATGGCAGCGCTGAGAAGTTAAATTATGTTCCGCTGGCAATCGCCGGCTGGCTGCGTTACCTGCTGGCAGTGGATGACGAAGGCAAAGAATTCGAGCTGTCTCCGGATCCGATGCTGGGTGAGCTGAGAGAAGCTCTGGCCGGTGTGGAACTGGGCAAACCGGAGAGTCTGGAAGATAAGGCAAAGGCAATTCTGTCCAATGCCAATATCTTTGGCAGCAACTTATATGAGGCAGGTCTGGGTGAGAAGATCGAGGGTATGCTTCGGGAAGAGCTGGCAGGACCGGGAGCGGTTCGTGCTACTCTGGTAAAATACGTGTAAAAACGTTTGATTTTGCCCTGACAAGGGGGAAAAGGACAACAGCATAACGGAAAAGGGAAAAGTGCACAAAAATCATACATGGATTTTGGCACTTTTTCCAGTATCCAACTAACATGTCAGTGTGATATAATTAATTTATCAACTGGCATGTTAGAATTTATGTAATTCTAATGCAAAAACAATCAGGGAGGAAACGTACAATGAAAAAAGTAATTTCAGCAGCACTTGTTGCATCCATGGCTCTGTCCATGACCGCTTGCGGTTTAAAGGAGCCGGAAACAGCAGCTACAGAAGCTCCGAAAGCAGAGACCGAGGCTGCAGCAGAGACAGCAGCAGAAGGTGCTGAGGCTGCAGATGCTGCGGCAGCAGCAAATGACCCGGCAGTTACCTTAGTATATGCAGAGGTTAACCCGCTGGATACCATCGTTGGCCAGACTGACTCTTTCTTTAAAGAGAAAGTAGAGGAGCTGTCCGGCGGTTCTATTACCATCGACTTACAGGCATCCGGTGTTCTTGGTTCTGAGAATGATGTACTGGATACCATGCTCGGCGGCGGCGGTACCATCGATATGTCCCGTATCTCTGCATTTGCGTTGACCAGCTACGGCGGAGAGAAATCCAAGCTTCTTTCCATTCCGTATACCTTTGAGAATCGTGACCATTTCTGGAATTTCGCTACTTCTGATTTAGCACCGGAATTCCTTGAGGAGCCGCACGAGAACGGTGCAGGCGTAAGAGGTCTGTTCTACGGAGAAGAGGGCTTCCGTCATTTCTTTACCAAAGAGCCGGTTGAGAAACTGGAAGATTTAGCAGGTATGAAGCTTCGTGTTTCCAACGACCCGATTATGAACGGTATGGTTGAGGGTCTTGGCGCATCTCCGACAGTAGTTGCATTCGGTGAGTTATATTCCGCACTTCAGACCGGCGTTGTAGACGGTGCTGAGCAGCCGATCGCAAACTACAAGTCCAACGCATTCCCGGAGGTTGCCAATAACTTAATCCTTGACGGACATACTCTGGGTGCTATCCAGGTTATTATTACTGATGATGCATGGGACAGCTTAACTGAGAATCAGCAGGCTGCTATGATGGAAGCTTCCAAGCTGGCTTCTGAGTACAACAGACAGATTTCTGAGGAAGCTGAGAATAAGGTTCTTGAGGAATTAAAGGCTGAGGGCTGCAACGTTGTCGAAGTAACTGACAAGAAACCGTGGCAGGAAGCTTGTAAAGATGTCATTGAGGCGAATACAGCAGATCAGGCTGACCTGTATCAGCAGATTCTTGACATGAAATAATTAATACTTGAGAAACGGATAAGTATTAATGGGCACAGAGTTGCATCAGCGTCTCTGTGCCTCTTTTATGAAAGGAGTAGGGTATGCCTGAAATTTTTAAAACGATCGATAAGATCAAGCCTGTATTTGACATTGTGTATAAGATTACACTTGTCATCTGTAAACTGCTGTTAATTGGAGATATCCTCATTACTTCAATGGCGGTATGCGGAAGGTACGTTCCGTTTATTCCGGATCCGGCATGGTCGGAGCAGGTAGTATTGACCTTCATGTCTTATATGGCAGTATTGTCTGCCGCATTGGCGATTCGGAGAGGTGCTCACATCCGTATGACAGCATTTGATCGTTTCCTCCCGAAGAAGTTAATTAAGTTCCTGGATATTTTAGCTGATATTGCTGTGCTTGCACTGGGTATGATCATGCTGGTGGTTGGTATGCAGTACGCGCAGAAGATCGGCGGTAAAGGCTTCTATGAGAGTATGCCGTGGCTGTCCCGTTTCTGGATGTATTTCCCGATTCCGCTGGCCGGCATTGCCATGCTTGTGTTCGAGTTGGAAGCTCTCTACAATCATATTAAAGGTATTTTTGTAAAGGAGGAAGAGGCATAATGGCTGTAAATACGATGGCAATTGCCGTACTGCTCGGCAGCTTTTTCTTAATGATTTTTCTTCGTTTTCCCATTGCGTATGCCGTAGGTCTGGCCTCCGTGTTCTGTCTGATGGCGCAGGGACTTCCGCTGTCTACCATCTGTCAGCATATGGTAAAGGGTATCAGCTCCTTCAGTTTAATGGCGGTTCCTTTCTTTATTACCATGGGTGTACTGATGGGATCCGGCGGTATCTCTGAGAAACTGATTGCGCTGGCCAATGCCTGTGTAGGCTGGATGCGCGGCGGTATGGCCATGGTAAATATCGTGGCGTCCTACTTCTTTGGTGGAATCTCCGGTTCTGCATCTGCAGATACCGCATCCTTAGGTTCCATCCTGATTCCGATGATGGTAGATCAGGGTTATGATGATGACTTCTCTACTGCAGTAACCATCACCTCCTCCTGTGAGGGACTTCTGGTTCCGCCCAGCCATAACATGGTTATCTATGCGACAACCGCTGGCGGTATCTCTGTTGGCTCCCTGTTCCTGGCAGGATATCTTCCGGGTGCGCTGCTGGCAGGCTCCCTGATGATTGGCTCTTACATTATTTCTAAAAAGAGAAATTATCCGAAGGGCGCTCCGTTCTCTCTGAAGAATTTAATCAAGCAGTTCAGCGTTTCCTTCTGGGCTCTGGCTGCCATTCTTATCGTTGTATTCGGCGTTGTCGGCGGTGTATTTACCGCAACGGAGTCTGCGGCTATCGCAGTTATCTACAGTTTATTTGTTTCTGTATTTATCTACAAGGGACTGGACTGGAAGGGCGTATGGCATGCACTGGATGAGTGTGTGAATACGTTATCCATCGTTATGATCCTGATTGCAACCTCCCAGGTATTTGGCTTCTGTCTGACCAGACTCCATGTACCGGAGCTGGCAGCCAGCGCGATTACCGGTATTACAACCAATCCGTATATTCTGGCACTGCTTCTGAACCTGATTCTTCTGGTTCTGGGCTGTATCATGGATATGGCACCGATTATCCTGATCGCGACTCCAATCCTTCTGCCGATTGCGACTTCTATCGGTATTGACCCGATTCAGTTTGGTATCATGATGATCTTGAACTGTGGTATCGGTCTGCTGACTCCCCCGGTAGGAGCGGTACTCTTTATCGGTTCTGCGGTTGCCAAGGTTCCGATGGAGAAGGTTGTAAAAGCAACGCTTCCGTTCTACTTATGCATGATCGTGGCACTTCTTCTGATTACCTTTATTCCGGGAATCAGTATGCTGCTGCCGAACTTACTTGGATAACTTTGCTATATGGGCCTTAGCTTCTTTGTTAAGGCCCGTATTTTTCCGAGAGCACTATATAATCTATTCTAATTGGAGGAACCATGCAGGATTTTGTTAAAATTCATGAGAGAGATAATGTGGCCGTTGCTCTTGCCGATCTGGCATCGGGGAGAGAACTGTCCGTGGACGGTGCCACGGTTGTATTAAAAGAAGAAATTCTCCGGGGACATAAGTTTGCTTTAAAGAATCTGACAGAAGGAGAACCGATTATAAAGTATGGTTTCTCCATTGGTGTGGCAAAGGAAGCAATTCCGGCCGGAAGCCATGTGCATGTCCATAACATCAAGACCGGTCTGGGCGAGGATCTGTCCTACGAGTATCATCCGGAGAGAGCACCGGAGGCGAAAACTGCTTCTGAATCAGAACAGCCGTATTTTATGGGTTACGAGAGAAAAGATGGACGTGCCGGTGTGCGTAATGAGCTTTGGGTGCTTCCTACCGTCGGCTGTGTCAATTCCATTGCCAAAATGATCGCAGGAAGATGCCAGGATCTGGCGGGTGAAAATATCGAAGCAGTGGTTGCCTTCGGTCATCCCTTTGGCTGTTCCCAGATGGGAGATGATCAGGAAAATACAAGAAAGCTGATCGCTGATTTTGTGAAGCATCCCAATGCCGGCGGTGTTCTGCTTCTGGGATTGGGCTGTGAAAACTCCAATATTGGTGTATTGAAGGACTATATCGGAGAATACGATGAGGATCGGGTTCGTTTCCTTCAGTGTCAGGATGTGGAGGATGAGGTGGAAGAAGGTGTCCGCCTCTTAAAGGAGCTGGCGGAGAATGCGCGCAAGGTAAAGCGAACAAGGATCCCGGCGAACAAGCTGGTGGTTGGTTTGAAATGCGGCGGTTCCGACGGATTGAGCGGCATCACAGCTAACCCGGTGGTGGGACGTTTCTCGGATCTCCTGACCGGTGCCGGCGGAAGCACGATCCTGACAGAGGTTCCGGAGATGTTCGGAGCGGAAACGATTCTGATGGATCGCTGTGCGAATCCGGAAGTTTTTGAAAAAACCGTACATCTGATCAATGATTTTAAGCAGTATTTCCGTTCCCACAATCAGACAATTTATGAGAATCCGTCCCCAGGCAATAAAAAGGGCGGTATCTCCACCCTGGAGGACAAGGCACTGGGATGTACTCAGAAGTCCGGTAACTCTACGGTGGTTGATGTATTGAAATATGCGGAGCCTCTGCAGAAGAAGGGGCTGAATCTTCTGTCTGCACCCGGCAATGATCTGGTGGCCAGTACGGCGCTGGCGGCCAGCGGCGCACAGATTGTTCTGTTTACGACCGGACGCGGAACACCGTTTTCCTGCGCGGTGCCGACCGTGAAGATTTCTTCCAATTCCCAGCTGGCAGGCAAGAAATCCGGCTGGATTGATTTTGACTGTGGACGCCTTCTGGATCAGATGACTCTGGATGCACTGGGAGAAGAACTTCTGGAATATGTTCTTCTGGTAGCCGGCGGCCAGCTGGTAAAGAGTGAGAAGGTAAGCTACCGTGATCTGGCAATCTTTAAACAGGGAGTGACATTGTAAGAGATGGACATCACAAGACGGGAACGGTGGTCTGTGATTTATCACTGCTATCTGGCGTATTTTATCAGCGGGATCGTGGTTCTGACCTTTGGCGTGATTCTTCCCTATCTGATTGAGGAGCGGGGAATCAGTCTTACGGTGGCCGGAGGTCTTCTGTCCTTTCTGGCCATTGGAAATCTGATGGCCAGTCTGGTATATCCTTTGTTGTGTACGAAGCTTTCTCAGCGGATGTCAACGGTGCTTCTTTCCGTATTTTATCCGGTGTGTCTGTTTCTGTTCATTCTGGATGTGCCGGTAGCTGTCCTGTATCTTTTGATTTTCCTGATGGGGATTACCAAGGGAATGCTCTCCATTGTAAATAATTATGCGGTAAAGCAGATAACCGGCAATTCCGGAAAATACCTGAATCTGCTGCATATGTGGTATGCGGTGGGAGCCCTGCTGGCACCTTTTCTGGTATCGCTCCTGACGGCCGTGGGAATGGACTGGAAGCTGGTATTGCAGCTTTTGTCAGCAGTTACGATTCTGGTTGTGATTTCGTTTCTGACCATGGATTTTTCTCTGGTGGAGAGACAGGAGAGAGAGAATGAGTACAGGGAGAAGGCCGGCCGGACGCAGAAGATGGGGCAGGAGAAAAGCCGGTTCTGGTTTCTTGGAAGCTTCAGCTTCCTTCTGGCTTCCGGGATTCTCTTCTGTTACATGGGACTGGAGAATGCGGTCAATGGCTGGTTTGTCACTTATCTAAAGAGTACCGGAATGATGAGTACGGAACTTTCTGCCATGATGGTATCCGTAGCCTGGGTTATGATCATGTTGGGAAGAATTCTGATTGCATCGATTTCACAGAAGGTAAGACCGGATGTGATTCTGACGGTGATTACGATCGTTCAGTTTCTCTCCATTGCCATGCTTCTGAAGGCTTCCTCTCCAATGGGAGTGGTGATTGCTCTGATTGTGATGGGACTTGGCATGGCAGGCAGCTATCCGACAGCAACGGCGTTTGTGGGAGATTTTATGGGGAACTCTCCTCTGGGAATGTCGGTGTTTACGGGGATTGGCTCTTTTGGCGGAATCATCACGCCTCAGATTATCGGAGTTCTGGCAGAGCATGTGGGATTTCATGCGGCGATTGTATTTTTGCTGCTTGATAGTATATTATTAGTAGTATGCGGTGTACTTACCATACCCGCGACGAAAAGGAGGAATATAAAATGAAAGCATTTATGGATAAGGATTTTCTCTTAAGTACAGAGACTGCAAAGAAGCTGTACAACAATTATGCAGATATGAAAAAGATTCCGGTTCTGGATTATCACTGCCATATCAACCCGCAGGAGATCTGCGAGGACAGACAGTTTGACAATATCGCACAGGTATGGCTGGGCGGCGATCATTATAAATGGCGCCAGATGAGAACCAACGGTGTGGATGAGAAATACATCACCGGAGATGCAAGCGACAGAGAGAAGTTCCAGAAATGGGCAGAGACCCTTCCGAAGCTGATCGGCAACCCGCTGTATCACTGGTCTCACTTAGAGCTTCGTTATTATTTCGGCTATGAAGGAAATTTAAACGGCGATACCGCACAGGAGGTTTGGGATCTGTGCAATGCCAAGCTTCGCAGTCCGGAATTCTCTGTACGGAACCTGATTAAAATGTCCAATGTCACCTTAGTCTGCACCACGGATGATCCGGTGGATACCCTGGAATATCATCAGAAGCTGAAGGCGGATGACAGCTTTGACGTTCAGGTGCTTCCGGCCTGGAGACCGGACAAGGCCATGAATATTGAGAAGCCGGAGTTCACTGCTTATATTGAGAAGCTTTCTGAGGTTTCCGGTGTGAAGGTAGCGGATCTGGAATCCCTGCACGCAGCGCTGGAGAATCGTCTGGATTACTTTGCCGCCAACGGCTGCAGCGTATCTGACCACGGCCTGGAGTACGTCATGTACGCACCGGCAAGTGATGAGACTATTGACGGTATCTTAAAGAAGAGACTGGCAGGCGAGACCCTGACTGCAGAGGAGTGCAAGCAGTACAAGACCGCTTATATGCTGTTCCTTGCCAGACAGTACAGCAAGAGAAATTGGGTAATGCAGCTTCACTACGGATGCAAGAGAGATAACAATGCATTCATGTATAAGAAACTTGGTCCGGATACCGGCTATGACTGCATCAATAACTATGCACCGGCAGCAGAGTTGGCTGATTTCTTAAATGAGCTGTCTGCAACAGACGAGATCCCGAAGACTATCATCTATTCCCTGAATCCCAATGATGATGCTACGATTGGCACCATTATCGGCTGCTTCCAGGGCGGCGGTGTAAAGAATAAGATTCAGCAGGGCTCTGCATGGTGGTTCAATGATCACTTTACCGGAATGACCAACCAGATGAAATCTCTGGCCAATCTTTCCGCACTGGGCAATTTCGTTGGAATGCTGACCGATTCCCGTTCCTTCTTATCTTATACGAGACATGACTATTTCCGCCGTATTTTATGTGAACTGGTGGGTAACTGGGTAGAGAACGGAGAGTATCCGGATGATGAGAAGCTTCTGGCTGAGATTATCAAGGGTATTTCCTATAACAATGCGGTTGAGTATTTTGGATTTGACTTAAAGACCGTATAGGTATAAACTAGAGATAAGCGTTTGAGCGCCGGCAGGCGTAAACCTGCCGGTGCTTTTTTCTTCTGTGAGAAGACGGCTGTGGGTTACATTGGAATTTCGGAAAGGAACGAAGAGAGAAGTGAAAGAGTTTCATTATCAGTATAAGGTAAAGGTTTCGGATTTATGGCAGTTTCATATGTATTATGCCTATTCCTCCTTTTTGTGCGTGATTAATCTGGTTTTTATCGTTTCCTCCTTTTTACTTTTATATGCGTTCTGGGGTAAGGTGGGAACCGGTTACCGGTGTCTGTTGCTGCTTTATGCGTCACTGTTTACGGTGATTCAGCCGGCCGTTGTCTGGAAGAACTGCAGAAAAAGGCTGAAAAAGGGTGCACCGGAGCTGGATCTTGTTTTCGATGAGAAGGGCGTTTCTATTCTGTCCGGCGGTGTGAGAGACAGAAGAAAGTGGTCACAGTTAAAGCAGGTGGTGTTTAAACCAACGCTGGTGACGATTTACGTGGAAGAGAATGAGGGCTATATTCTGACGAACCGGGTGCTGGGCAAAACCAGAAAAGAATTTATTGCATTTGTAAAAGCACATATTTAAGAAAACAGTTGCAATTTTCTGCTGGTTTTGGTATGATAATAGACGCTGAAAGACAGCCGGCTTGTCGGAATGGCAGACGAGGTGGACTCAAAATCCATTGGTGGCGACACCGTGCGGGTTCAAGTCCCGCAGCCGGCACTCCTTGGCAGGGGCAAGGGAACCTTTGTAAGTATTGGACGACCAGTAGTTACAGAGGTTCTTTTCACATATTGGAACGAGTGTGTTTCCACAGAATGAAAGAGAGCTTCAGGACGATTTCCCGGGGAGGTGAGGGCAGTGACCTGTAAGGAAGCGGAGCGGATGGTGACTCCGTATATTAAGGACGAGCTGGATGGCGATGAGCTGGAGGCGTTTCTGGCGCATCTGGAGAACTGCCCCAGCTGTCAGGAGGAGCTGGAGATATATTTTATGGTAGATGTGGGCTTAAAGCAGCTGGATAAGGATTCGGGAACCTTTGACATTATCGGTGCATTGCAGCGGCGGATTGAGGAATCCTATTACCGGGTGCGCATGATGTGGGCCTTCCGCACCATCCGGTATGCACTGAATACTCTGGGGATTATGGCTGTCATGGTAACCATTCTTTTGCAGTTTCGGATCTGGCTGGTGGGATAGAAGCGGAGACGAAAAACAGAACAGGAGACGGAGATTCATGAGTAAGTTAGTATTGATTGACGGACACAGTATTTTAAACCGTGCCTTTTACGGTGTGCCGGAGTTAACCAATTCGAAGGGACTCCATACCAATGCGGTGTATGGATTTTTAAATATTATGTTCCGCGTCATTGAGGATGAGGGGGCGGATCACCTGGCGGTGGCTTTCGATTTAAAAGAGCCGACTTTCCGTCACAAGATGTTTGAGGCGTATAAGGGAACCAGAAAGCCCATGCCGGAGGAGCTGCATGAGCAGGTGCCGGTGATGAAGGAGGTTCTGGCTGCCATGGGAGTGCCGATTCTGACAAAGGCTGGCTACGAGGCGGATGATATTCTGGGAACGGTGGCCAAACGGTGTGCGGCAGAGGGAACGGAGGTTTCCATCGTGTCCGGAGATCGGGATCTTCTGCAGCTGGCCGATGAGCATATCAAGATTCGGATGCCCCGGACGTCGAGGGGGACCACGGAGATCAAGGATTACTATCCGGAGGATGTGAAGCGGGAGTATCAGGTATCGCCGAAGGAGTTTATTGATGTAAAAGCTCTGATGGGGGATACTTCGGATAACATTCCGGGGGTTCCGTCCATCGGTGAGAAGACGGCCACCAGCCTGATTGTGACCTATGGCTCTATTGAGAATGCGTATGACCATATCGATGAGGTGAAGCCTCCGCGGGCGCAGAAGGCGCTGCGGGAGCATTATGATATGGCGCAGATGAGCAAGACGCTGGCGACCATCTGCATTGACTGCGAGATTGATTTTTCCCTTGCGGATGCCAAAATTAACAATTTATATACGCCGGAAGCCTATCAGTTCATGAAGCAGCTGGAGTTTAAGTCCATTCTTCAAAAATTTGACGCAGATGCGTTTTCCTCCGTCGGTGTGGAAGAAAAATTCCGTCTGGTGTCGGAGCTCGGAGAGGCGGAACGGCTGTTTGAGCAGGCGGCGAAGGCAGAAGCCGTCGGTGCGCAGTTGATTGCAGAGAAAGGAAGTGTCGTGGCACTGGCACTCTGTCTGGGGGAGGAGGAGATTACCTGTATCCCGGCAGAGGGCTTTCTGAACGGCAGTTATCTGGCGGAAAAGCTGGAAGAGCTGTGTGAGACCCATCCGTCGGTGACTGTGCTGGATTTGAAGAGTCAGCTTCCTTATCTGAAGAGCCGGGATCGGAGAATTGTGGACGGAACCCGGAATCAGGAGGGGTGTGAGGCCCTGTTTGATGCGGGAGTCGCCGGATACCTCTTAAATCCGTTAAAGGATACGTATGAATACGATGATCTGGCCAGAGATTATCTGGAGATGACCGTTCCGTCACGGGCGGATCTGCTGGGGAAAACATCTCTTCGGGATGCCTTTGACGCGATGCCGGAGAAGGCGAAGACCGTGGTCTGCTACATGGGCTATGTGGCATGGAAGTCCAGGGAGATTCTGACCGGGAAGCTGTCGGAAACAGGCATGAGGAAGCTCTTTTTTGAGATTGAAATGCCGGTAATCTACAGCCTGTATCATATGGAGGAGGAGGGAATCACGGTTCGCCGTGAGGAACTGAAGGCCTACGGTGAGCGGCTGAAGATACAGATCGATAAGCTGGAGCAGGAGATCTACGGAGAAACCGGCTGTGAGTTTAATATCAATTCGCCCAAGCAGCTGGGAGAGATTCTTTTTGAACGGATGAAGATGCCGGGCGGAAAGAAGACGAAGACGGGATATTCCACTGCGGCGGATGTGCTGGAGAAGCTGGCGCCGGACTATCCGGTGGTGCGAAAGATTCTGGATTACCGTCAGGTGACAAAGCTGAAATCTACCTATGCGGATGGGCTGGCAGCTTACATCCGGGAGGACGGGCGGATTCACGGTACCTTTAACCAGACGATCACGGCGACCGGCCGGATCAGCAGCACGGAGCCGAATTTGCAGAATATTCCGGTCCGGATGGAACTGGGGCGGGAGATTCGGAAGCTGTTTGTGCCGCAGGAGGGCTGTGTGCTGGTGGATGCGGATTATTCCCAGATTGAGCTGCGTGTGCTGGCTCACATGTCCGGGGATAGCAATTTAATTGAGGCATACCGGAAGGCGGAGGATATTCATGCCATCACGGCATCCGAGGTATTCCACGTGCCGCTTTCGGAGGTGACACCGCTCTTACGCCGCAATGCCAAGGCAGTGAATTTCGGAATTGTCTATGGAATCAGCGCATTCGGATTGAGTGAGGATTTGAGCATTTCCAGAAAGGAAGCCCTGGAATATATCAACCGTTATTTTGAGACGTATCCGGGCGTAAAGCGTTTTCTGGATGATCTGGTAGCGCAGGGAAAGGAGCAGGGCTATGTGGAGACCATGTTTGGCCGCCGCCGCCCCATTCCGGAGCTGAAATCCGCCAATTTTATGCAGCGCTCCTTTGGGGAACGGGTTGCTATGAATTCCCCGATTCAGGGAACGGCAGCAGATATTATCAAGATTGCCATGATCCGGGTGGATCAGCGCCTGCGGAGAGAGGGACTGCGTTCCCGTCTGGTGCTTCAGGTACACGATGAGCTTCTGATTGAGACCTGGAAAGAGGAAGTGGAACCCGTTTGTACCATTCTGGAAGAAGAGATGAAGCAGGCAGCGAAGCTTAAGGTGGAGCTGGAAATCGATTTAAAGACAGGAAATTCCTGGTTTGA
>JAEDOC010000164.1 GCA_016302185.1 Clostridium sp.
AAGCGGCCGATGAAGCATTGCCGGATGATACATTGTCCCGGAAGGTGAAGAGGGCTCCGGGAGAAACCCTCTCCGGAGCTCCGGAAGCTGCTGATGATGATGCGGCGATGGCTGAGGCAGCCGGAGAAGAGACGGTGCTTTCTCCGCTGGCAGCAGCCCCGGGCGGTTCTGTTTCAGAGGAAGCTCTGACAGCGGAAGACTATCGCAAGAAGCTGGAGGATGTGGATCGAATCGTAAAGGATTTGCGGGAGACAGACGGAACTGCTAATACCACGGATTCTGTAAAGAATATTGCAGAGTATGAATATCGTCTGTGGGATACTGAACTCAACCGTGTCTATCAGGCTGTGATCTCGGCGATGTCTGAAAACGAAGCGGAAAAGCTGCGCAGTGAGGAACGGCAGTGGATTCGCAGCCGGGATCAGATGGCAAAGCAGGCGGCAGCCAAATTAAAGGGCGGTACCATGGAGAGTCTGGAGTACACGGCGTCTCTGTCAGTATCCACCAGAGAACGGGCTTATGAGCTTCTGGAGGATTACGGAGATTTGCTTCCGGCGAAAGAAAAGAGTGATTAGCAGGAATCCCCGGCACTGAATATAGTGCCGGGGATTTTTTTGGGAAAAACTCTGTGTTCTGTCTACAAATTTGTACCGAATCACTGGAAAAATCTTGCGAAATGCTTTTTCCTATGGTAGGATAATATGATGAAAAAAATTATTTATCTATAAAGAAACTTATAGGAGGAAGCAACGTGGAAAAATACGGTGTAAACGAACTGAGAAAGATGTTTCTTGATTTCTTTGAGAGCAAGGGACATCTGGCCATGAAGAGTTTTTCTCTGGTTCCGCACAATGATAATAGTCTCTTGCTGATCAACTCCGGTATGGCTCCTTTGAAGCCTTATTTTACCGGCCAGGAGATTCCGCCGAGAACAAGAGTGTGTACCTGCCAGAAGTGTATCCGTACCGGCGATATCGAGAATATCGGTAAGACAGCCCGTCACGGCACCTTTTTTGAGATGCTGGGAAACTTTTCTTTCGGCGATTATTTTAAGACAGAAGCCATTCACTGGTCCTGGGAATTCTTAACCGAGGTGGTTGGACTGGATCCCAACCGTCTGTATCCGTCAGTGTTCGAGGATGATGATGAGGCCTTTGATATCTGGAATAAGGAGATGGGCATTCCGGCAGAGCGGATCTTCCGTTTCGGACGGGAGGATAACTTCTGGGAGCACGGCGCAGGTCCCTGCGGTCCCTGTTCCGAGATTTATTATGACCGCGGCGAAAAGTACGGCTGCGGCAAGCCGGGCTGTACCGTAGGCTGTGATTGTGATCGTTATATGGAAGTCTGGAACAATGTATTCAGCCAGTTCAATAACGATGGCCACGGCAACTACAGTGAGCTGGAGCACAAAAACATTGATACCGGTATGGGACTGGAGCGTCTGGCCGTTGTGGTTCAGGATGTGGACTCCCTGTTTACCGTAGATACCAACAAGGCACTGCTGGATCGCGTCTGTGAGCTGGCACATACCGAATACCAGAAGGATCATGAGACCGATGTATCCCTTCGTATCGTTGCGGATCATATCAAGAGCTGTACCTTTATGATTTCCGACGGTATTATGCCGTCCAATGAAGGCCGTGGTTACGTTCTCCGCCGTCTGCTGCGCCGTGCCGCCCGTCATGGCAAGAAGCTGGGCATTGAGGGTGAGTTCCTGGCTGAGCTTTCCAAAACAGTGATTGCTCTCTCTAAGGACGGTTACCCGGAGCTGGAAGAGAAGAGCGCCATGATCTTCAAGGTTCTCTCTCAGGAAGAGGACAAGTTCAATAAGACCATCGATCAGGGTCTTTCCATTCTGGCTGAGATGGAAGAAGAGATGAATGCAAAGGGCGAGACCATTCTCTCCGGTGAGAATGCGTTCAAGCTTTACGATACCTACGGTTTTCCGGTGGATTTAACCCGTGAGATTCTGGAAGAAAAGAATCTGGGAATCGATGAGGAAGGCTTTGCTGCTGCCATGAAGAAGCAGAAGGAGCAGGCAAGAGCCGCCAGAAAGACCACCAACTACATGGGTGCCGATGTGACCGTATACCAGTCCATCGATCCGGCGATTACCACGGAGTTTGTGGGCTATGATAAGCTGCAGGCAGATTCTGAGATTACCGTACTGACCACCGAGGATGAGATCGTGGAGGCACTGACCGACGGACAGACCGGTACAGTTATTGTGAAGGAAACTCCGTTCTATGCCACCATGGGCGGTCAGCAGGCAGATATCGGTGTGATTACCACAGCCAACGCGGAGTTTGTGGTAAAGGATACCATCAAACTGCAGGGCGGCAAGGTAGGCCATGTGGGTGTGATGACCAAAGGAATGCTGAAGAACGGCGATACGGTTACCTTAACGGTAGATAAGACCAACCGTGAGCTGACAGCCAGAAACCATTCGGCAACTCACCTGCTGCACAAGGCACTGCGTACGGTTCTGGGCACTCACGTAGAGCAGGCCGGCTCTCTGGTAACCAGAGACCGTCTCCGTTTTGACTTTACCCATTTCTCTGCGATGACAGCAGAAGAGCTGGAGAAAGTAGAAAAGATTGTAAATGATGAGATTGCAGCATCTCTTCCGGTTGTGACTGACGTGATGTCTTTAGAGGATGCGAAGAAGACCGGTGCCATGGCGCTTTTCGGTGAGAAGTACGGAGAGAAGGTCCGCGTTGTCAAGATGGGAGATTTCTCTACCGAGCTCTGCGGCGGTACCCATGTATCCAATACAGGAACCATCTCTGCGTTTAAGATTATTTCCGAAGCCGGTATTGCAGCCGGTGTCCGCAGAATTGAGGCGCTGACCTCTGCCGGACTGATGGATCACTATAAAGAGGTTGAGAATGAGCTTCATGAGGCGGCGAAGCTGGTGAAATCCACTCCGGCCGGTCTTACGGAAAAGCTGGCTTCCATGCTGGAGGAGATCAAGGCTCTGCACTCCGAGAATGAGAAGTTAAAGAGCAAGCTGGCCAATGATTCTCTGGGCGATGTCATGAATCAGGTACAGGAAGTAAACGGAGTGAAGCTTCTGGCAGTCTCTGTCAAGGATGTGGACATGAACGGCCTGCGCAACTTAGGTGATCAGCTGAAAGAGAAGCTGGGCGAGGGCGTTGTGGTGATCGCTTCCGTTCTGGACGGCAAAGTAAACTTAATGGCTTCCGTGACCGATGGAGCCCAGAAGAAGGGGGCTCATGCCGGCAACTTAATTAAAGCCATCGCAGGCCTGGTTGGCGGCGGCGGCGGTGGACGTCCGAACATGGCTCAGGCCGGCGGCAAGAATCCCGCAGGAATCGACGAGGCTCTGAAAAAAGCAGCAGAAGTCGTTGCAGAACAGGTAAAATAGTCTAATTTCAACAAAATATGGAAATTATGAAAATTCCTGTTGACGTATCATTTTTTTATGATATAATCTTACTAGTGCTAAAAAAATACCCAAACAGTTGTATTAATATGCACTTATTACACAACTGGAGGGAGGTTAGGTGTGAGCTATGTCAAATGTAATCGTTAAAGATAACGAAAGTTTAGACAGCGCTTTACGCAGATTCAAAAGAAACTGTGCAAAGGCTGGTATTCAGCAGGAGATTCGTAAAAGAGAGCATTACGAGAAACCGAGCGTTCGTCGTAAGAAAAAATCTGAAGCTGCTAGAAAACGCAAATACAACTAATTAAAACGAAAACCCTGGTTTGTCATAAAACCAGGGTTTTTTATACCTAAAGCCCGGAACCGGGTTTAACTGTCAGAGTCAAAAAAGGAGGGAGAAGTTTGAAGAAAGAGGAAATTCAGGTGCGGGTTCATCCTGCCCTTTGCTGGTTTTTCTTTGCCGCTCTGGCTATGCTGACTTCTGTGATCTTAAATGGAGGCAGTTTTCTTCGGGTATCGGCGGCAGAGCTCTTTTTTCGAATGCATCCTGTGCCCTGGACTGCAGCACTGATGGTCCTGTATTGTTTTGCCTTTTCC
>JAEDOC010000165.1 GCA_016302185.1 Clostridium sp.
CAAACGGATGTCTGATCTTTTTGAGAAGACAACGGAATTGTGCGGGAAACCGAAGAAAGCGGCGAACTGGATGATCGGCGAGGTAAGCCGTTTATTAAAAGAGCGCGGGATGGAAGCGGAGAAGCTGTCCTTCTCCCCGGGCCATCTGGCAGCCCTGATAGAACTGACGGAAGCAGGAAGCATCAACACCAATACGGCAAAAGAGGTGTTTGAGAAGATCTTTGATGAAGATATCGATCCGAAGAAGTATGTGGAGGAACACGGCCTTTTGATGGTCAACGATGAAGGTGCGCTGAAATCCTGTGTAGAGGCGGTTCTGGCTGCAAACCCGAAGACCGTGGAGGAATATAAGAGCGGTAAGACAAAGGTACTGGGTTTCCTGGTAGGTCAGGTAATGAAGCAGATGAAGGGAAAGGCCAACCCGGGCAAGGTAAATGAGATGATGGCAGAGCTCCTGAAATAAAAAAAGAACTTGACAAATGTTAAGAAAAGTTATATTCTAAAAACAGGAATTATTCCTAATATTATTTGGAGGTAGAACGATGGAGTTAAAGGGTAGCAGAACAGAGCAGAATTTATGGGCCGCATTTGCCGGGGAGTCCCAGGCAAGAAACAAATATTCCTATTTTGCAAGCAAGGCAAAGAAGGAAGGCTATGAGCAGATCGCTGCATTATTTGAGACAACTGCCAATAATGAGAAAGAGCATGCCAAGATGTGGTTCAAGGAGTTAAACGGAATCGGCTCCACCGCAGAGAACTTAAAAGCAGCTGCTGAGGGAGAGAATTACGAGTGGACCGATATGTACGACGGATTTGCCAAGGTAGCTGAGGAAGAGGGCTTTACCGAGCTGGCAGCAAAGTTCCGTGCCGTAGCAGCCATTGAGAAGGCTCATGAAGAGAGATATTTAAAGCTTCTGAACAATGTGGAGATGCAGGCTGTATTTGCAAAATCCGAGGAGACCATGTGGGAGTGCAGAAACTGCGGTCATCTGGTAATCGGCAAGAAGGCTCCGGAGGTGTGTCCGGTATGTGCGCATCCGCAGAGCTATTTTGAAGTAAGAAAAGAGAATTATTAATTCCTGCAGGATCAGGACAGCGGGCGGTTTCCCTGGAAGCCGCCTGTTTTTTTGTTGTTTTTTGTAGAAAACGATATTATTCTGTAGGAATGCAGATATAATCAAAATTCGTGAATTTTTATGCAAGAGGAAGGGAAGAGAGGAAGAAATGAACCATATGGTACTGATTCAGGGAGCCTGCCTCTATACGCCGGAAAAAATGGGAAAACGGGATGTTCTCCTGGGTGGCGGAAAGATTATAAAAATCGGCAGAGCTCTTCCGGTGCAGGCAGAATACGGTGTGGAGGTGATCGACGGAAACGGCAAGGTGCTTTTGCCGGGCCTGATTGACGCCCATGTACATATCCTGGGCGGCGGCGGAGAGGGCGGCTATCGGACCCGGACACCGGAGATTATGCTGACAGATATTATTACCGGCGGAGTTACTACGGTAGTCGGCTGCCTGGGAACGGATGGAACCACCAGAACCATGACAAATCTGGTAGCTAAGGCCAGAGGACTGGAAGAGGAGGGAATTACCACCTACATCTATACGGGGTCCTATCAGGTCCCGGTACGGACGCTGTTCGGCAATGTGCTGGACGATATTGTCCTGATGGATAAGGTGGTGGGAACCGGCGAGATCGCCCTATCGGATCACCGTTCCTCCCAGCCGACGATGGAAGAATTTTCCAAAATCGTTGCGGATACCAGAGTAGGCGGTATTCTCTCCGGAAAGGCAGGCCTGGTAAATATCCATATGGGAGACGGAAAAGAGCAGCTGAGCTTTCTGCGTCGGATCTTAAGCGAAACACAGATTCCGGCAACGAATCTTTTGCCGACCCACATCAACCGGAACCGCTCTCTGATGGCAGACGGCATCGATTATGCCAGAGAGCTGGGAGGTTATATCGATCTTACCACCAGCTCAGATCCGGATTTTCTGGATCCCGAAGAGGTAAAAGCCAGCACCGGCTTCAAACAGGCGCTGGATGCGGGTGTGCCGGCGGATCATGTGACATTTTCCTCTGACGGACAGGGAAGTCTTCCGGTGTTCGACCGCGACGGCAATTTCCTTCATCTGGGTGTGGGAAAGGTGACTTCCCTTTACCGGGAGATGCGGGATGCGGTCCTGAAGGATGGAATTCCGCTGGAGACTGCCTTACAGCCGGTAACCTCCAATCCGGCCTTTTTGCTGAAGCTTTCCCATAAGGGAAGAATTGTCGAGGGAGCTGATGCCGATTTGGTATTGTCTTCCCGGGATACGCTGGAGATCGACACGGTAATTGCCGGTGGCTGTGTCATGATTTCCAATGGAAAGGTCCTGAAACGTGGAACCTTTGAATATGAATAAAACAGGAGTATGAAAATGGAAAAGAAGAAAACAGGCATTCAGATGCCGCACACGTACATCATCATTTTTCTGGTCATCATCATGGCAGCGATTCTGACTATGTTTGTCCCTCTGGGAAAATATGATACGATGGATGTAACTTATATTCAGAACGGAGTGGAGAAGACCCGGACTGTTCTGGATCCGGACAGCTTCCAGTATGTACTGGATGAGGCGGGAAACAAGGTAACCAAAGCCGCTCCGCTCTTCGGAACGGAAGATTTCGGCGGTCAGGGTATCTTAAACTATGTGTTTGAGGGTATGACCGTCGGTGACAAATACGGCACAGCCGTTGGTATTATTGCCTTCATTCTGGTAGTGGGAGGTGCCTTCGGCATTGTCCTGCGGACCGGCGCGGTGGAGTCCGGAATCATGCGCGTCATTCATATCACCAAAGGAAAGGATATTCTGCTGGTTCCCATCCTGATCACGCTGTTCTCTCTGGGCGGCGCGGTCTTCGGCATGGGAGAGGAGGCCATCCCCTTTGTCATGATTCTGGTGCCCATGTTCATAGCGCTGGGCTATGATGCGGTGGTCGGTATCATGTGTTCTTATGTGGCAACTCAGATTGGTTTCGGTGCCTCCTGGATGAACCCGTTCAGTCTTGCAGTGGCACAGGGCGTAGCAGGCATCCCGGTTATGAGCGGTGCGCCGTTCCGTATCGTACTCTGGATCCTGTTTACAGGAATCGCAGCAGTGTTTACCACCCGATATGCGCTGAAAATTAAAAAGAACCCGACCCTGTCGGTTGCTTATGAATCTGATGCCTATTACCGGGATGATTTTTCCGAAAAGAGCGGAGCGATGCCGCCTTTTACTCTGGGACATAAGCTGGTCATCCTGACCATCGTTCTGACCATCGTATGGACGATCTGGGGCGTTGTAACCCAGGGATATTATATTCCGGAGATCGCATCCCAGTTCTTTGTCATGGGTCTGGTATCCGGTATCATCGGTGTAATTTTCAAGCTGAATGACATGAAGCTGAATGATATTGCAAAAGCCTTTGACCGCGGAGCCGCAGATCTTCTGGGAGCCGCAATCTGTGTCGGCATGGCACAGGGAATTATTATCGTTCTCGGAGGCACCAGTGCAACAGACGGAACGGTGTTGAATACGATCCTCCATTCCATCGGCGAATCGATGAAAAACTTCCCGCCGATGCTCTCCGCATGGATGATGT
The DNA here is from genome assembly GCA_016302185.1 of Clostridium sp. Classification (GTDB taxonomy): domain Bacteria; phylum Bacillota; class Clostridia; order Lachnospirales; family Lachnospiraceae; genus Otoolea. The sequence continues at coordinate 3,632 of JAEDOC010000165.1, forward strand.
ATGTGTTCCAGACCGTATTCAACTTCTTTGTTGTATCCGGTTCCGGACAGGCGGCACTTACCATGCCGATCATGGCTCCGCTGGCCGATCTCGTCGGCGTCAGCAGACAGGTTTCCGTGCTGGCCTTCCAGCTGGGCGACGCTTTCAGCAACTTTATCGTTCCCACCTCCGGCTGTCTCTTAGGCGCTCTCGCCGCTGCCAGACTGGATTGGGGAAAATGGGCCAAGTTCCAGATCAAATTCCAGGCCGTGCTGTTTGTGTGCGCATCCGCAGCTGTGATCATTGCGGTTATGGTGGGATTTAATTAGAGATATAGCGCAGGAAATGAGGGCGTCGCGTCATCTAACGCCCGGCGTGGTGAGTCGGAG
>JAEDOC010000029.1 GCA_016302185.1 Clostridium sp.
AGACTAAGGATCTTGTGGGTGTATGCTCGTGTGGGTTCAAGTCCCATCTCCCGCACGATGCAGAAGTGGCGGAATTGGCAGACGCGCACGGTTCAGGTCCGTGTGAGAGCAATCTCATGAGGGTTCAAGTCCCTTCTTCTGCACGATAGGAAAAGCCCTGATATCGCATGATATCGGGGCTTTTTTGCACTATAATGTCAGAATTTTGTATCAATTGCTATAGAAAAAGAACAAAGGAGGAGACTTCATGTTAGAATTAAAAAACATTTCCTTTGATGTTCCGGCAGGAAAGGAACAGAAGGGAATTATCCATCATCTCGATTTGACGATTCATGATGGGGAGTTTGTTGTTGTGACCGGTCCCAACGGAGGAGGAAAATCAACGCTGGCGAAGCTGATTGCCGGAATTGAGAAGCCAACCACGGGAACCATTTCCTTTGATGGGGAGGACATCACAGGAAAGAGCATTACGGATCGTGCAAATCTGGGAATCAGCTATGCCTTTCAGCAGCCGGTTCGTTTTAAAGGCGTTCATGTGCTGGATCTGATTCGTCTGGCTGCAAAGCAGAATCTGTCTGCCGCGGATGCCTGCCGTTATCTTTCCGAAGTGGGCCTGTGCGCCAAGGATTATATCAACCGTGAGGTAAATGCCAGCCTGTCCGGAGGCGAGTTAAAGAGAATTGAGATTGCGACGGTGCTGGCGAGGGCTTCGAAGCTGTCTGTATTTGATGAGCCGGAGGCGGGAATTGATTTATGGAGCTTCCAGAACCTGATTTCCGTGTTTGAGCGGATGCGGGAGACGACCAAAGGTTCCATTATGATTATTTCCCATCAGGAACGCATCTTAAATATCGCGGATCGTATCGTGGTGCTGGCAGACGGACGGATCACCAAGGAAGGAAAGAAGGAAGAAATTCTTCCGGAGATCTTAGGAACGGCTTCTGCTGTGGCAGCCTGCGACTTTTACAGGGGGGACAGATAATGGATCAGATTCAGAAAACTTTGCTGGAAGAGATCGCGGATCTCCATGGGGTACCGGCCGGGGCCTATAACATCCGTGCCAACGGACAGATGGCGGGCCGTCATACCACAGCGAATATTGATATTATTACGAAGGAAGATAAATCCGGCATTGATATCCGGATTAAGCCGGGCACGAAGAATGAGAGTGTGCATATTCCGGTGGTGTTAAGCCAGAGTGGTTTAACAGAGATGGTTTATAATGATTTTTATATCGGAGACGATGCGGATGTGACTATTGTGGCCGGCTGCGGGATTCACAACAGCGGCGATGCGGCTTCCGAGCATGACGGAATCCACCGCTTCTTTGTGGGAAAGAACGCGAAGATCCGGTATGTGGAGAAGCATTACGGAGAAGGTGACGGCAAGGGCGAGCGCATCTTAAATCCGACAACGGAAGTGACCATGGACGAGGGCAGCTACATGGAGATGGAGATGGTGCAGATCAAGGGTGTGGATTCCACTGTCCGCAATACGGTGGCCAGTCTGGCAGCCGGTGCACGGATTGTAATTAAGGAGCGGCTGCTGACCCATGGAACCCAGACGGCAGACAGTACCATTGAAGTGAATCTGAATGGAGAGGATGCCAGCGCCAATGTGCTGTCCCGTTCTGTGGCGAAGGAGGAATCCAGACAAAAGTTTGTCTCGATTATTAATGGTAACGCCCGCTGTGCCGGTCATACGGAGTGTGATGCGATTATCATGGATCATGCTAAGATTCAGGCAGTTCCGGAGCTGACCGCCAATGATCCGGACGCGGCCCTGATTCACGAGGCTGCCATCGGCAAGATTGCCGGCGAGCAGATTATCAAGTTGATGACCCTGGGACTGACGGAGGCGGAAGCAGAGGCCCAGATTATCAATGGTTTCCTGAAATAGGAAAATTTGTCATATTCCGGTGAACGGATGCATATATATTTAGATGTAATCTGAGAAAACGAAACTGGGATATGAACGGTCAAAAAAAGGAAAATCTACTGAACCTGTCGCTGGATGCGACGGAGGAGGAACGGGAAAAATCACCTGCTCTGCAGGTGGGATTTAACAGAGAAGAGAAACGCTGGGAATTGATCGTAAAATACAACGGAGAACTGGAAACGATTACCGCAGAATTTCCGGAGATAGAGGCGTATGCCTTATCCGGCGGCTATGCGGTGATTGATCTTCCGGAATCACAGATAGAGCCTTTGGCTGGTTTTCCACAGATTGAGTATATGGAAAAGCCCAAAAGGCTCTATTTTTCTGTCAATAAGGGAAAAAGTGATTCCTGTATCACCCGTGTGCAGGAGGGCCCGAAGGGGTTGACGGGACGTGGCGTGATTGTGGCTGTGATTGATTCCGGAATCGATTATTTTCATCCGGATTTCCGGGATGCGTCGGGAAAAACGCGGATTCTGGAGCTGTGGGATCAGGATCGGGGGACGATTTATACAGAGGCGCAGATCAATCAGGCGCTGGAGGCCGGGAGCCGGACCGCGGGTTATGAGATCGTGCCTTCCAGAGATCTCAGCGGCCACGGCACTGCAGTGACCGGGATTGCGGCCGGCGGCGGGATGGAGGATAGAAATGAACGGGGAATTGCCTATGAGAGCAGGCTTCTGATTGTGAAGCTGGGTGCGCCGAAGACAGATTCCTTCCCGCGGACCACGGAGCTGATGCGGGCACTGGATTACGTGGTACAGCGGGCGATCCGTTATCAGATGCCGGTGGCAGTGAATCTAAGCTTTGGAAACACCTACGGATCTCATGACGGAACCAGTCTTTTGGAGACATATCTGGATACAGTGGCGGCCATGGGGCGGACGGTGATTGTTGCCGGAAGCGGCAATGAAGGCAACAGCCGGGGACATACATCGGGACAGCTCTCCAACGCACCGCTGGAGGCGGAGCTGGCAGTGGGAGAATATGAAACCGGTTTTGGCGTCCAGCTGTGGAAGCAGTACGTGGATCGGTTTTCTGTGGAGCTGATCAGCCCCGGCGGTACGTCCACGGGACCCATCACACCGGTGCTGGGCTCTCAGAGAATTTCGTTTCGGAATACCACGGTTCTTCTGTATTATGGAAAGCCCAGTCCCTTCAGTAAAGCTCAGGAAATCTATTTTGATTTTATTCCGCGCCAGAACTATGTGGAGAGCGGAATCTGGAAATTCCGACTGGTTCCGGAACGGATCGTGTCGGGCCGGTATGATTTCTGGCTCCCGGTGGAACAGGTCTTGAACCGGGCCACCCGTTTTCTTGCTTCCACGCCGGACACGACTCTGACGATTCCTTCCACGGCAAACCGGGCCATTACGGTGGGGGCTTATGATGACAGCTATCAGGCGTATGCCGATTTTTCCGGTCGCGGCTTTACCCGGCTGGACCGGAATGTGAAGCCGGATCTGGCGGCACCGGGAGTGAATATTGTGACCTGCCGGGCCGGAGGCGGTTATGAAGCAGTGACCGGGACCTCCTTTGCTGCGCCTTTTGTGACCGGAAGTGCTGCTCTTCTGATGCAGTGGGGAATTGTGAATGGGAATGATCCTTATTTATATGGCGAAAAAATGAAAGCATATCTCGCCGCCGGAGCCAAGCCATTGCCGGGAGAGAGTAGTTATCCTAATCCGAAGCTGGGCTATGGGACACTTTGCCTGGATGCCAGTTTTCCGTAGGATTAAGCTCTATTTTCTGCTGTTCAAACAGTAGGAATATTATGAAAGATTTACCGAAAATTTATAAAATCAGGGTGTTAAAAAGTAAAAAAATATGGTATTATATTTAGATAATGGGTGAACTTTCGAGATTTTTTATGAAATTGTTGTAAATGTTTGGGATGCGGCAATCTCTTGCATGACTGATTTCCCGCGTTCCGCAGGACGGATGGAATAAGGTGGGATCAGGATGAATATCAGAGAAACGACCGAACAGTGGGAACGGGAGTATCTAAGTCCCTATGCGGCTCTGAGCGCGAATACCAGAGGCCGTGACCGGAAGGAGGAGCTGTGCGATATCCGGACGGATTATCAGAGAGACCGGGATCGGATTCTGCACAGCAAGTCATTCCGGCGTTTGAAGCATAAGACGCAGGTGTTTTTAGCCCCGGAGGGTGATCATTACCGGACCCGCCTGACGCATACGCTGGAGGTCTCCCAGATTGCACGGACCATTGCGAAGGCGCTGCGGCTGAATGAGTCTCTGACGGAGGCCATTGCACTGGGCCATGATCTGGGGCATACTCCTTTCGGCCATTCCGGCGAAGCGGTATTAGATAAGCTTTGCAGTGACGGCTTTGCGCATTATAAGCAGAGTATTCGTGTGGTGGAGGTTCTGGAGAAGAAGGGACAGGGACTGAACCTGACCTGGGAGGTGCGGGACGGCATCTTAAATCATCGAACCAGCGGTCATCCGTCCACCTTAGAAGGGCATATTGTACGTCTTTCTGACAAAATTGCCTATATCAATCATGATATTGATGACGCAATCCGGGCGAAGATTTTCATGGAGGAGGATCTTCCGCGGGAATATACAGATGTGTTAGGGCACAGTGTGCGGGAACGTCTTAATATCATGATTCACGATATGATTGAACAAAGCCTGGAGAAGCCTTATATCGCCATGTCACCGGGGATGGAGACCGCGATGCATGGCCTGCGGACCTGGATGTTTGAACACGTCTATCAGAACGGGATTGCCAAGGCGGAAGAGGGAAAAGCACAGCAGATGATCGAGATGCTTTATGAGTATTATTTAAAGCATATCCGGGAGCTTCCGGAGGAATACCTGCAGAGGATGGAAGAACGGCAGGAGACAGAGGAGCGGACGGTCTGCGATTATATTGCGGGAATGACGGATGTATACGCGATTGACCGTTTTACAGAGCTGTTTGTGCCGAAATCCTGGAAAGTGTAACAAAAGGAGGTTTTCATGTATTATCCGGAAGAAGTGATAGAGGAAGTCAGAATGCGAAGCGACATCGTGGATATTATCTCCGGGTATGTGAAGCTTCAGAAAAAGGGAAGCAATCTGTTTGGGCTATGCCCCTTCCATCAGGAGAAATCTCCGTCCTTTTCTGTATCGCCGTCCCGGCAGATGTACCATTGCTTTGGCTGTGGAGTCAGCGGCAATGTGATTACCTTTGTGATGGAATATGAGAATTATTCCTTCCGGGAGGCGCTGGAGATGCTGGCGGATCGGGCCGGAGTGAAGCTCCCGAAGATGGAATATTCCAAAGAGGCGAAGGCCCAGGCAGATTTGAAGGCGGCGCTGCTGGAGATTAATAAGCTGGCAGCCAACTATTTTTATTATCAGTTAAAACAGCCCCAGGGAAGACAGGGCTATGAGTATTTTACGAAGCGGAAGCTGACAGATGATACCATCCGGCGGTTCGGACTGGGATATTCCAATAAGGTCAGTGACGATCTGTACCGTTATCTGAAGAGCAAGGGCTATGACGATTCCATCTTAAAAGAGACAGGTCTGGTGACCATTGAAGAGCGAGGGGCCAGGGACAAGTTCTGGAACCGGGTGATGTTTCCGATTATGGATGTGAACAGCCGGGTCATTGGCTTCGGCGGCCGTGTTCTGGGAGACGGGGAACCGAAATACTTGAATTCGCCGGAGACGAAGCTGTTTGATAAGAGCCGGAATCTCTACGGACTCAACTATGCGCGTACCTCTAGAGAAAAGTATATGCTGCTCTGCGAAGGGTATATGGATGTGATCGCCATGCATCAGGCCGGTTTTACCAATGCGGTGGCCTCTCTGGGAACGGCGCTGACAGAACAGCATGCGATGCTGCTGAAGCGGTACACGGATCAGGTGATTTTAACCTATGACAGTGATGGTGCCGGAGTGAAGGCGGCGCTGCGGGCGATTCCTATCTTAAAGAGGGCCGGGATCTCCGCAAAGGTTTTGAATATGAGGCCGTACAAGGATCCGGATGAGTTCATGAAGAATCTGGGACCGGAGGAATTCCGGAAACGGATTGAAACGGCCAGAAACAGCTTTCTCTATGAGATCGACGTGCTGAAGTCCGGATATCAGATGGACGATCCGGAACAGAAAACAGAGTTCTATAATCAGACAGCAAGGAAGCTTCTTCAGTTTTCCGAAGCGTTGGAGCGGGATAATTATATTCAGGCGGTGTCCAGAGAATTCTTTATTAATTATGAGGATTTGAGGCAGCTGGTAAACCGTCTGGGAAGCCAGTATGCGGGAGCGGCGAGACCGGAACCGGAGGAGGGAACGGTTCGCCGGAGTGAGAGCAGGAAAAAAGACAAGGAGGAGGGCATCCGCCAGTCGGAGCGCCTGCTGCTTACCTGGCTGATTGAGGATCCAAAGCTGTTTGATAAGATTGAAGGGATCATCGGGCCCGGAGATTTTGTAAAACCGCTTGACCGGGAAGCGGCGGAGGCAGTTTTCAAGGCGCATGAAAGCGGGACGGTAAATCCTGCGGCGATTTTGAATCATTTCATTGATGATGAGGGAAGCTATAAGGAGGTGGCGGCGCTCTTTAACGCGACGCTGGAGGAATCCTTAAGTAATGAAGAACAGAAGAAGGCTTTTTCTGAGACCGTACGGCGGATTAAGAAGAGCAGTCTGGATGACAGAATCCGCAAAGCAGCTGATCTGGAGGAGCTGCAGCGGCTGATCAAGGAGCAGGCAGGACTGGCTTCCCTGCATATTTCACTGGACTAAGGAAAATGAACAGGCGATGGAAGGATGGAGGAACATGGAAGAGAAGAATGTGACATTTGAAGAAAAACTGAATCAGCTTCTGGAATTGGCGAAAACCAGAAAAAATGTGCTGGACAACAAGGAGATTCTGAATTTTTTCCATGGCGAGATACTTAGCCCGGAACAGCTGGATCAGATTTATGAATTCCTCGACAACCACAAGGTGGATGTGACCCGGTTTGATGAAGATATGGATATCGACCCGGAACTGTTTGAAGAGGACATGCTCTCAGAGGAAGAAGAGATTGATATGGAAAATCTCGACTTAAATGTGCCTGAGGGGATTAATATCGAAGATCCGGTGCGGATGTACTTAAAGGAGATTGGAAAGGTGCCGCTTCTGACACCGGAAGAGGAGGTGGAGCTGGCCAAGCGGATGGAGCTGGGAGATGAATCGGCAAAAAAGCGTCTGGCAGAAGCGAATCTTCGTCTGGTGGTCAGCATCGCCAAGCGGTACGTGGGCCGGGGGATGCAGTTCCTGGATCTGATTCAGGAAGGCAATCTGGGACTGATCAAGGCAGTGGAGAAGTACGATTATTCCAAAGGCTTTAAGTTCAGTACCTATGCCACCTGGTGGATCCGTCAGGCAATTACCCGTGCCATCGCGGATCAGGCCAGAACCATCCGGATTCCGGTTCATATGGTGGAGACGATTAATCGTCTGATTCGTACCTCCAGACAGCTTCTCCAGGAGCTGGGGCGGGAGCCGCAGCCGGAAGAGATTGCAGAGCGGATGGATCTGCCGGTGGATCGGGTGCGGGAGATTATGAAGATTTCCCAGGATCCGGTGTCGCTGGAGACTCCCATTGGAGAGGAAGAGGACAGTCATCTGGGAGATTTTATTCAGGATGATCATGTGGAGGTGCCGGCGGATGCGGCTACCTACACGCTGCTGCATGAACAGCTGATGGAGGTGTTAAAGACGTTGACGGAGCGGGAGCAGAAGGTACTGCGTCTCCGTTTCGGCCTGGATGACGGACGCCCCAGAACGCTGGAAGAAGTAGGAAAAGAATTTAATGTGACAAGAGAGAGAATACGTCAGATAGAGGCAAAGGCGCTGCGGAAGCTTCGCCATCCCAGCCGGAGCAAAAAGCTGAAGGATTATCTGGATGATGTATAAAGGAGAACCATGAAACTGTCAAAACGATTGGAGATGATTGCTTCCCTCGTACCGGAGGGAAGCATTCCTGCTGATATAGGAACGGATCACGGCTATATCCCTGTCTGGCTGGTATCCCGCGGAATCTGCCCTCATGCCTATGCCATGGATGTGAGAAGCGGTCCGCTGGAGCGGGCCGGAGAGCATGTGAAGGAATACGGACTGGAGGATAAAATTACTCTGCGTCTGTCGGACGGGCTTCGGAGGCTGGCGCCGGGAGAGGCGGATACGGTGGTCATTGCCGGTATGGGAGGTCAGTTAATCTGCCGGATTCTGGAGGAAGGCCGTCCGGTCTGGGAAAGCACAAAGCGGTTTATTCTTTCCCCTCAGTCAGAGCTTGCAGAGGTCAGAAAATACTTAGAGCAGAATGGATTTTCAACGCTGCGGGAGGAGATGCTGAAGGAAGAGGGCAAGTATTATGTGGTGATGGTTGCGGAGCATTGCTCTGCAAAAGAAAAAAACGCAGAAGAGGATGCTTTTCAGCCAATGGATTCCCTGAAGATTTCCCGGGAATGCGGCTATGAGTATGGTCGTTTCCTGATTCAGTCGAAGCATCCGGTGCTTCGGGAGTTCCTTGCAAAAGAGAAAACGGTTCTTTCTTCAATTCTTGCAGCTCTTCCGGAGCAGGCTTCCGATGGGACAAAAGCAAGAAAAACACAGCTTCAGGAGAAGCTGGATCGGATTGAGGAGGCAGAGCATGAAATGCAGTGATTTGATAGAGATTTTGGAGAAGCTGGCGCCATCCTCCATGGCCTGTGAGTGGGATAATCCGGGACTGCTGGCGGGACGCAGCGATAAAGAGGTAACATCTATCCTTCTGGCGGTGGATCTCACCGATTCGGTGCTGGATCAGGCGGAAGCGATGGGAGCGGATATGATCATTACCCATCATCCCCTGATATTTAAGCCTTTAAAGAAAGTAAATGATCAGGATTTTATCAGCCGAAGGATTCTTCGGCTGATTCAGAAGGATATCTCTTACTATGCCATGCACACCAATTTTGACGCAGCACCCGGATGCATGGCGGATCTGGCGGGAGAGCGGCTGGGCCTTACAGACTGCCGTCCGCTGGAACCCATGGGAACTATGGAGGATGGCCGCAGCTATGGAATCGGCCTTCTGGGAACTCTTCCGGAGGGCATGACTCTGCGGGAGACGGCAGAGAAGGTAAAGGAGGCCTTTGGCATTCCGTTTGTAACTGTATTCGGAGATGTGAACAGCCCCGAGAAGCTTCAGAGGGCGGCGATCTGTCCGGGCTCCGGCGGAAGCACCATGAAAGAAGCGCTGGCAGGGCGGGCTGAGGTTTACATTACCGGGGATATCGGCCATCATGAGGGAATCGACGCGGTGGCCTGCGGGATGGCGGTGATCGATGCCGGTCATTACGGAATTGAGCATATTTTTATGGGCTTTATGGAGAAGTATCTAAAAGAGAAGCTGGGAAAAGAGATGAGAATCCGCCAGGCGGCGGAGGAATTCCCGCAAAGTGTGTTATAGAAAATTGGACGCAAGAAAAGGACAGGAGGAGATAGAATGCCTAAAGTAACGATAGGTTCAGAGGTAAGAGAGTATCCGGTGGGAACCTCTTATGCGGAGATTGCGGCGGAATTTCAGGATACGATGGACAATGACATTCTTCTGGTTTCAGCCAATGGGCGGCTTCGGGAGCTGCACAAGCAGCTGAAGGAGGACTGCAGTCTGCGTTTTCTCACGGCGGCAGATAAGGAGGGCTTTATCACCTACCAGAGAAGTGCGGTTTTTCTGATGCTGAAGGCATTTTTCGATGTGGCCGGCAAGGAAAATGTGAAAAAACTGGTAGTCTGTTTTTCCATGGGCAATGGTCTGTATGTCGAACCGGAAGGGCAGCTGGAGCTTTCCGAGGAACTGCTATGGAAGGTGAAGGCAGAGATGGAGCGCCTGGTGACCCTGGATCTTCCTCTGCAGAAAAGAAGTGAGAATACGGACGACGCGGTGGAGCTGTTCCATCGCCACGGGATGTATGATAAGGAGCGGCTGTTCTATTACCGCCGGGCCTCCCGCGTGAATATCTACAGTATTGAGAATTTTGAAGATTATTTCTACGGATATATGGTAAAGAGCACCGGTTATCTGAAATACTTTGATCTGCAGCTTTATGATGATGGTTTCATTCTTCAGCTGCCTACCAGAAAGGAGCCGAAAAAGCTGTCTCCGCTGAATATTCAGAGAAAGCTGTTCCTGATTTTGAAGGAGGCGGAGTCCACAGGAAAGCGGATGGGTGTCTTTGATGTGGGAACGTTGAATGAGGCCATTTCCAAAGGCAGGATGAATGATCTGATTCTGATGCAGGAAGCCCAGCAGGAAAAGAAGATCGGCGATATTGCAGAGCAGATTGCCCGTTCGGGAAGACGTCTGGTGATGATTGCCGGTCCGTCCTCCTCCGGGAAGACGAGTTTTTCCCACCGCTTGTCGATCCAGCTGGCGGCAATGGGCTTAAAGCCTCATCCCATTGGAGTGGATGATTATTTTGTCAATCGGGTGGACAGTCCCAGGGACGAGAACGGAAATTATGATTATGAGTCTCTGCATTGTCTGGATCTGGAGACCTTTAACCGGGATATGGAGAATCTGCTGGCCGGCCGCCGGGTGGAGCTCCCCCATTACAACTTTGTCAAAGGAGAGCGGGAGTATAAGGGCAATTTTCTTCAGCTGGGAGAAAATGACTTAATGGTGATTGAGGGAATTCACTGCTTAAATGATGAACTGTCCTATGCTCTTCCCAGGGAAAGCAAATTCCGGATCTACATCAGCGCGTTAACGCAGTTAAATATCGATGAGCACAACCGGATCCCGACGACCGACGGCCGTCTGATCCGCCGGATGATCCGGGATGCCAGAACCAGAGGCGCATCGGCGCAGGCTACCATCCGTATGTGGGATTCGGTCCGTCGGGGGGAGGAACGCAACATCTTCCCGTACCAGGAGGGAGCAGATGTGATGTTTAACTCGGCACTGCTCTATGAGCTGGCTGTCTTAAAGCAGTACGCGGAGCCGATCCTCTACAGTGTGCCCAGAGATTCGGAGGAGTATTCCGAGGCGAAACGACTGCTGAAATTCCTGGATTATTTCCTGGGTGTCAGCAGCGAACAGGTTCCGCACAACTCTCTTCTTCGGGAATTCATCGGCGGAAGCTGCTTCAATGTATAGAAGAGTCATTGACGCGGATACTTTTTATGGACAAATGAAAAAAAATATGATAGACTTGTAAACGTTTTGAGTAAGACAAATGGCCGCAGCTGCCGGTGCCGAAAGGCCGCAGATGAGGAAAGTCCGGGCTTCACAGGGCAGGATGCCAGATAACGTCTGGTGGAGGCGACTCCAAGGAAAGTGCAACAGAAATATACCGCTGCGGGTGACCGCAGTAAGGGTGGAAGGGCAGTGTAAGAGACTACCGCCCGTCTGGTAACAGGCGGGGCACATGTAAACCCCATCCGAAGCAAGACCGAACAGGGGGCATAAGGCGGCCCGTCTGCCCCGGGTAGGTCGCTTGAACCGGCTGGTGACAGCCGGTCTAGATAGATGGCCATTCAACGACATAACCCGGCTTATCGTTTTGCTCAGATTAAAAAAATACCCTGATTTTGCTGTTTCATTTGGGAAACAGTGAAATCAGGGTATTTTTATGGCATTATCCCATGGAACATCCGTTTATAGAAGGTTGTTTATTTTGAGTAGCGTTCTTCACAGTACAGACAGCGGTAGATTCCCCTCTCCTCATCGGCCAGATAGAAGATGTGGGGCAGCTCCTGCTCAATGGAGGTGATGCAGCGCGGATTTTTGCAGTGGATGACATTTTTAATCTTTTTCGGCATCTTTACCTGCTTCTTTTCCACGATGCTGCCATCCTTGATGATGTTGATGGTGATGTTATGATCGATATAGCCTAAGACATCTACGTTGACCAGATCCAGTCCGCCGTCAATCTTGATGATATCCTTGGTTCCCATCTTCCGGCTTTTGGCATTCTTGATGATGGCGATCTGGCAGTCCAGCTTGTCCAGTCCCAGCTTAAAGTAAATGTCCATGCTTTTTCCGGCCTTGATGTGATCCAGAACGATTCCTTCTTTTAATCCGCTGATATTTAACATGGCTTTTCCACCTCCAGTAATGTCATGATCAGTGCCATTCTTACATAGACTCCGTACTGAACCTGACGGAAGTAAGCGGCTCTCGGGTCATCATCCACTTCAACGGAGATCTCGTTGACTCTGGGAAGCGGATGAAGGACAAACATATCCGGCTTTGCCAGCTTCATCTTATTCTTATCTAAGATATAGCAGTCCTTCATGCGGATGTAGTCCTCTTCATTGAAGAAACGCTCTCTCTGGACACGGGTCATATAGAGGATATCCAGCTCCGGCATAGCGTCATCTAAGTTCTCTACCTCCCGGTATTCGATGTGTTTGGACTCCAGTACATCCTCCCGGATATAATCAGGAACCTTCAGCTCCGGCGGAGAGATGAGAATGAAGCGGATTCCGGTATAACGGGACAGGGCTTCAATGAGAGAGTGGACGGTTCGTCCAAACTTTAAATCACCGCAGAGACCAACGGTCAAATCATTCAGACGTCCCTTTAAAGAACGGATAGTTAACAGGTCAGTCAGGGTCTGGGTGGGATGCTGATGGCCGCCGTCACCGGCATTGATCACCGGGATGGAGGATTTCATGGAAGCGACCATGGGTGCGCCCTCCTTGGGGTGACGCATGGCACAGATATCTGCAAAACAGGAAATGACGCGAATCGTATCGGAAACACTCTCGCCCTTGGCTGCGGAGCTGGAATCAGCAGATGCAAAGCCCAGCACGCTGCCGCCTAAATTCAACATAGCGGCTTCAAAGCTTAAGCGGGTTCGGGTGCTTGGTTCATAGAACAGAGTAGCAATCTTTTTGCCGTCACATACGTGGGCATATTTCTGCGGATTTTTTTCAATATCAGAAGCCAGATCGAGAAGTGCGTCGATCTCTTCCACAGAAAAATCCAGCGGATTTAACAAATGTTTCATTTGGCTCTCCTTCTTTATTCCTTCTTTTTTTTGAATTGATTATATAGCATTTCCGGAGAGATTTCCATAGATTTTGGAAAAAATCAAATTTTCGCACTTTTCCCTTCCGGAGAATAAAGTGCAGCTGTCCTGTAAGAAATAATTAAGGAAGCGTAAGAAAAATAGGATAGGCGGAGGAGAAACATTTCGGTATAATGAATGCAGGAAAAATGATATGAGAGTGAACGGTGTGGTTCTTCAGGGAGAAATAACCGGTCGGAAGGAGCAGCTTTGGAGGCAAATGCGGATGTGGGAATTACGGCAGAGAGAATTCCTGTGATTGAGGTGAAAAATCTGTATAAGATCTATCGGGTGGGAGAGACGAGAGTCCATGCGTTAAACGGAGTGGATTTTACGATGTATAAAGGAGAATTCTGTGCCATCGTGGGAACCTCCGGTTCCGGCAAGTCGACCCTTCTGAATATGCTGGCCGGTCTGGAGAGACCGACAAAGGGGGAGATTGTCATCGCCGGAAAGCACATCGAGAAGCTCTCGGAGGATCAGCTGGTTACCTTCCGGCGGGAGCGGATTGGCTTTATTTTTCAGTCCTATAACCTGTTAAATACGATGAATGCGGTGGAGAATATCGCGCTGCCGCTGGCGTTCCGGGGGATGGCGAAGAAGGAGCGGCTGAAAAAGGCGGAGAAATATTTAAAGCTGGTGGGGTTGGAGAAGGTGGGCGATCATATGCCGAATCAGATGTCAGGCGGACAGCAGCAGCGGGTGGGAATCGCCCGGGCGCTGGCGGTCCATCCGCAGATTATCTTTGCCGATGAGCCGACGGGAAATCTGGATTCCCATACCACGATGGATGTGCTGAAGCTGATGCAGAAAATCGTGAGGGAGCAGAAGCAGACACTGGTAATGGTAACGCATGACAATACACTGGCCGCGTATGCGGATCGGGTATTTCATATTATCGATGGAAAGATTGTAAAAATAGAAGAAAATCACAGAAGCGGTGAAGAAGATAACGAAAACAGGGAGGAACAGGGAGTATGAAACGGTGGATGAAAGGACTGCTGCTTTTTCTGGCGGTGGTGATGATGGCAGGAGGAAGTGTTTGGCCGGCACAGGCTCAGATGCTGGATATGACTGATTTTAACGATGGAGTGATCACAGTCAGCAAAGTGCCCAGAGGAAAGGCGGGCAATAAAATATCCATTAAAATGACAGTACATAATGAGGCGGAGACCCATGAACTGAAGAAGATCCGTCTGGCCAATTCCTATGAATATGAGCGGATGATGGAGCAGGAATTTGGCAGTGATGACGATGAAAGCGATGACTCTGGGGATTCGATCCGCAGATACAACCAATCCTTTCCCTTTGAGGCAGATTCGGATACTTTTAATGAAAAGAAGATCAATGTGAATCCGGGCTCATCCAAAGCGATTTCCATGTCCTTTAAGCTGCGCCGGGATCTGCCGGAAGGCTATTATCAGGCTTTCTTTATCATTGATGACAGCATTGAGGTGGGCGTCAATATCTGGGTTTCTGCCTATGACGGAAAAAATGATGATTCTGACAGCACGGACAGCGATTATGAGTTTTCCGTGGGAGACGGTCAGCTGACTCCTTATGGTGTCTATGGACAGGTGTTGAATTACGGCGTGAACTTAACCAATACGGGTTCCCGGCGGGTTTATGATGTCCGTGTGGACATGCAGCTTGACCGGGATTCGGAAAAGTTTCCGTTTGATATCAATGAAGGCAATTATCTGCGGCGCATGGGAACTATGGAAGCAGGAGAGATGGTGACCGTTCCCTACAGTATGGCGGTCCGGGACGATGTGAAATCAGGTTTCTTCCCTATTACCTATCGGATTACGTATCGGGAAGAGGAAGGCGGGGATTTCGCGGAGCCGGTGGATAAAGTTGTTTATGTGAGAATCAAGGGAGAGGACGATGATGATCTGTCCGAGGATGCGGGAGAGCAGGACCGGACAAAGGCCCGTATCATTGTGGACAGCTTTGAGACGATCCCGGCGGAAATCTATGCGGGCCAGCCCTTTGAACTGAAGATCCGCATGAAGAATGCCTCCACCGGTGTGAATGCCAGCAATATCATGTTTACGCTGGAGTCTGAAGAGGTGGAAAACAGTCCTGTGTTTACCTCGGATACGGGTTCTACTTCTGTTGTGGTGAACAGTATGGCACCCGGAGCGGTCAGTGAGGTTTCCATGATCTTTAAGGCGTCCCCCACGGCGGAGCAGAAATCCTATCGGATGACCATCAAAGAACAGTATGACAGTCCGGAATTCAAGAATGCCAAGGAGGAAGTGAAGATTTCCCTTCCGGTGAAGCAGGAGCCCAGGCTGAATACCGGTACCATCGAGGTAATGCCGGATCAGATTACGGTGGGCTCGGAAACCAATGTAATGTTTGGCATTAATAATACCGGAAAGGTGCTTCTTTATAATGTAATGGCCCGGTTTGAGGCAGATTCCATCCAGAGTACTGATACATATGTGGGAAATATCAAACCGGGAGAGACCGGCAATGTGGATGCGATGATCACCGGAATTGCTCCGACTGCAGACGAAGGTAAGGTAAAAATCATCATTTCTTATGAGGATGAGAATGGAGCTGTTACCGAGGTAGAAAAAGAAATGCAGCTTTTTGTCAACGAAGCGATGGAAGAATTTGGCGGAATGGACGGCATGGATGGCATGGACGGAATTGAGGATGCCGATGCCATGGCAGGGAATCAGGGATTTGTGTCGAAGTTCTGGAAACAGATGCTTCTTCTGATTCTTGTGGCAGCCGCCGGTACAGTGATTGGTCTCCGTCACCGGAAAAAGAAAAAAGCGGCAGCGGAAGAGGAAGGGATGGATGATGAGATTCTCTGATTTGCTGGGCATGAGTGTGAATAACCTGCTTCGCAGAAAGCTCCGTACCTTTCTGACGGTTCTTGGTGTGGTGATAGGAACGGCGTCTATCGTGGTCATGATCTCTTTGGGAATCGGTCTGAAGGAGTTTACACTGGAGCAATATTCTTCCTACGGAAGCCTGACAGCAGTCCAGGTTTATAATTACGGCGGCGGTCAGCAGGACAGCGGGAATCCGGAGGACAGCTTCATGACGGATGAGACCATAAAACGGTTCGAAACGCTTCCTTATGTAACCAGTGCCTATCCGAAGCTGAGTCTGAATGTATTGATGCGTCAGGGAATCTATGAAGGGTATGTGCAGCTTTACGGGATTCCGCTGGAGGCGATGCAGGAGATTCCGCTGGTGTCCGGCCGTCTTCCGAAGGCAGATGCAGCGGAGCTGGAGCTGGTGGTCGGTAATATGGTGCCCCGTAATTTTTATAATGCGAAAACAGGAAAAGGTTACTGGGATACCGGAGAGATGCCGGAAGTGGATTTTGAGAATGCACCGGTATTTACGATATTTGATATGGATCGGTATTATCAGTCGCAGAATTCCGGTGGGGATGGGTCGGCGGTGAAGGCACCGAAAAAATACATGCTGAAAACGGCAGGTATGGTAGCCGGTTCGGAGGAAGAATGGAATGAATACAGCTACGGTGTCTATGTGGATCTGGAAAAACTGAAAACGCAGTTAAAACAGATTTTCAAGAAAAATCCCATTCCCGGACAGCCGACCAATAAAAAAGGAAAACCATATTCGTATTTTGTCTATGAGGAGGCTACTGTAAATGTAGATGAGATGGCGCATGTAACGGAGGTGCAGAAAGCAATTAACAATATGGGCTTTCAGGCCAGCAGCCAGATGGAATGGCTGGAACAGTCCCAGAAGCAGTCCAATATGGTACAGGCGGTGCTGGGCGGTATCGGCGCAGTCTCCCTGTTTGTAGCGGCCATCGGAATCGCCAACACCATGATGATGTCCATCTACGAGAGAACCAAAGAGATCGGAGTCATCAAGGTTTTAGGCTGTGCCATGAGCAATATCCGGAATATGTTTTTGATCGAAGCCGGGTTTATCGGTTTTGTCGGAGGGATCATCGGTTTGCTACTCAGTTACCTGATTTCCTTCTTAATTAATCAATTTCTGGCGGGGGCTTTGCTGAATGGGATGGAAAGTAAGCTGTCTGTGATTCCGCTTTGGCTTTCTGCAGCAGCGGTAGGCTTTGCCGTCCTGATCGGTATGGCTGCCGGGTTCTTCCCGGCGCTGCGGGCGATGCGCTTAAGTCCGCTGGCGGCGATACGAAATGAATAAGAATAAGGTGTAACACGGACGCAGGAAAGCCCCTGGATCGGGGAAAGGACAAAAAAGCTGCGGTTCTTCTGTATTCAATGGGAAGTTCTAAGATTCTGACAGAGAAAAGCGCGGGTACGTTACAATGCGCAGTAAAATCCGGATGATTTTACGGCTTA
>JAEDOC010000166.1 GCA_016302185.1 Clostridium sp.
GATGAACGCATGGTGTAGCCGCAGTTGGCGCATCGGACTTTTCGGGCAAAAAGCCCAATGCTGCCCACATCAAATGGCTTGGCGCGGGACGCGACCATTGCCTGTACCCGATCCCATAGGTCACGTTCAATGATCGGCTCATGGGTCCCCTCAACACGATACCACGTTTCCTTGGGGCGGGGCTTATTCTGCTTGGTTTTATAGGAAATGCTGCCGTATTTGCCCTGGACCATGTTGCCGATGTAGATCTCATTGACCAGCATATCCGAGATGGCGGAGTATTTCCAGAGCGTGCTGTTTTTCCGCTTGGGCTGCTGATAGCGCAGACCATGCAATCGCTTATACTCTGTAGGATTCGGAATGCCGCGGTCGTTGAGCATCCGGGCGATAGCCGTTTTGCCGTAGCCCTGGGAAAAGAGCGTAAATACCTCCCGTACCACAGCTGCGGCCTCCTCATCAATGATGAGATGGCCCTTCTGGTCGGGATCCTTTTTGTATCCGTACAGGGCAAATGCCCCGATATGAAACCCGTTTTTCCGCCGGTTGGTCAGGACGCTGCGGATGTTTTCCGACATGTCCTCCAGATACCACTCATTGACCAGGCCGTTGATCTGCCGGGACTTTTTGTTGCCCTTGTTGGCCGTATCCGCATTATCTACCAGGCTGACAAAGCGGATGCCCCAGATAGGGAAGAGGCCGTTGATGTACCGTTCCACCAGCTCCAGCTCACGGGTGAAGCGGGACTGGCTTTTGCAAAGTATAATGTCAAACTTGCGGGCTTCGGCATCCTGCAAAAGACGTACAAATTCAGGCCGGTTTCGGTCAGAACCCGTGTAATTATCATCGCTGTAAATGTTATATACTTCCCAGCCTTGCTCAATGGAATATTCCAAAAGCATGGCCTTTTGATTCTGGATGCTGTTGCTGTCATCCGTTTCGAATTTCTTATTGCGGTCCTCTTCAGACAGACGGCAATAGATCGCAACTTTTTCCATTCGGATTGCCTCCTATCTATAAAAACACCCGCTTCCATCACAGCTTGAGCGTGATGAAAGCGGGTCATGTATTGCACCGATATTCAGTTTATCGAGCGCCGGACAGGATCGCCTTGGAGCGTTCCAGCTGATTGATCAGCTGAATCCAGACGCTTGTATAAGCCTGTACGGTTGTGCAGGTCTCACCGCTTTTAAAATAGCTCTTGCAGAGAACAGAGTCATTCATAAATCAATTCCTCCTTACTCAAATTTATGCTGGTATCCGGCAGGGCAGAAGTAAAATGAAGCGCCCTTTATCGGGTGATTCTGCCGGTACGAAAATTTACTCAGCGGGATCATCCGCAGGCGGAACAAATCCAATTGAAACCAACTGGGGAAGAGAGGGGAGGTAGGAAATGCCCGCTCTGGCCTCGATGGTCACAGGGTTGATGCCGATGCTGCGCAGCTGCTTGAGCCGCTTCTTGCCGTTTTTGAATTGGAGAATACTGTTCGTATCCACTTTGGCGTGCCGGTTGATTTTTTCCAGGAACTCAATGAGCTTCCATTTTTTCGATGAAGAGAAGTCGGTATCCCAAAGGATCCGCTCCTTTGCCTTGGCCAGCGTATAGTACGGTGCATCAGGTACCAGCCGTTGAAAAAGCCGCAGCATAATTTCTTCGCCGTGGCAGCACAAAGCATCCATCAGGAGATACCAGGAACGGTACTTATCCAGAGAAAACTGCTGCAGTTGCTGGTCGATTCCCTGGGAAAACAAGGATGCCTCCAGCCGCAGAAGCGAAAAGGGATTATCCCAGGATGTAGACAGGAGCTGATCGCTGATTTGATAGAGCTTGTCATAGACGGTCACTTGATAGCGATCATTCTCTCGCCGGAATGAATGGCTGGCGCGATGATCGGGGTAAGTAACCGGCTTCCAACCTGTACAAGAGGCTCCTTTTTCCAGCAATCGGATGTA
The DNA here is from genome assembly GCA_016302185.1 of Clostridium sp. Classification (GTDB taxonomy): domain Bacteria; phylum Bacillota; class Clostridia; order Lachnospirales; family Lachnospiraceae; genus Otoolea. Next base: position 1,951 of record JAEDOC010000166.1, read on the forward strand.
CTCCAGGAGCACAGCATTAGTCACAGGCGTATTTTTACATAAATCCAGGCGGTTCAATTTGAAATCGTGGATCGTCTGGCTGATCGGAATTTCCTGGACAATCGCATCCAGGGCCTGTACCAGAGCTTCCATATTGCTGCTTGTCGGGGCGAATAGCGCGATTGCTTCCATATTCCCCAGCAGCCTCGAGGGGTTCACGCGCAGGAGCATTTTTCTGCAATAACCGTTCGTGGGCTTCTGGATCGAGACCTGGACCCCATGCTCAGACCAGCGGTTATAGTAAAGAATACCGGTCGTTTTATTTTTGTAGCAATAATGATTTTGCCCGGCGGCAGAAAGGTAGAATGCATTTCTGCATGCGCGGGTCTCTTCGGGAGAAATGTTCACATAGATCTCAAAAGTGTGGACGTTCATAAAAACACCTCGTTATTTAGAATGTTGGTCAGTGTATTTTTTTAGAATTCCGTACTGACCTTTCATGAAATTACCATCATGTTGGGGTGCAAATTTTTTTTAAAACGGTTTTATATATGGTAATTTATGTAAGCGCTATTTTTTCTGTATCATGTCTGTATTCATGATAAATCCATCCAATCATCTTGAAATAATTGGAACCTTATGCATATACTTAAATAGATGCTGCTGCCGCAATATCACACTAAAATAATATTACGTAGAAATTTCGGACGATCCGGAAAATGATTTTCGCGCATCGGAGCAGCTGAGGCTGACAGTCTGCAAGCATTTTTTTCTATAGAGCTGTTGGCGGCGATATAAAAATAAAAACAGTGTTCGGCCAGGGGAACATACAGGCGGAAACCGACGGCAAAGAGCGGTTCAGGTGCCTGTCCCGGAGTCAGAAAGACGCCTCCAGAAGAATCTTCTGGAGGCTGTTTTTTTAATCTTGGAAACAAAAGTTTAGTGTTAGCATATTGATTTCTTTTCATTGAAGTGGTATTTAGTGTATGAGGGGGTGCGGCTATATGGGGACTTTTCTGGATCGAGAACAGGCCGTCAATCTGATCTGTGAGCAGCAGGAACGGCTGTATTCAGTGCTGGATGCGCGTCTGGATGACCGCAAACAGAAGAAGCTTTTTCAGCAGAGCTTCCGGTGTTCGCTGGCGCCGGTTGAGCAGGGACGGATCGAAATTCACCTGCTTTTTCTGCGCTACGCAATCGTTCCGGATGAACTACCAAATATAAAGCGGATGAAGTTCTCGGTTCTGGATTTGTCCTGGGTCGCCAGCCAAAACATTCGAAAAAGGATAGTCATCGATGAACCTGATAAAAGATCTGAGGAGGATACCGTTTCTTATCGAACAATTATCAAACGGGATCCGATTGCAAAAGAACAGTTCAAAAAGTGGAGCGACAGCATTCAAAAAGAAATTCAGAAAATAGTAGGTGAATGCCTGTGGACAGATGAAGAGCAGGCTGCTGCGGCAATGACAACAAAACGGTTCTGGAGACAGATTGTTAAAAATGCAGGACTTCATGATGCATACATAGCACAAGATGTGGTTGCACAAAATCTTATCGTAGACTGGCAAGGGCGCGTCGCCAGCAAAGGCGCAACGCGCCATCCTCTCGGATGGGATCTGCGAAAACTCTGTCAAGAATTTTCCGGGTATTTAGTGTTTCCTCAACTTCAAGAGCAGTTTATGTGGCAAACAATTCCAAAGGAAGAGCAGAAAGATCAGAGCCATGGGGCTACCGCTCCCTGGCATATTGGTTGGTATGACCTGAACGGAATCCCTGTCATGTCTGGTATCCGCTCGGCGGGAATACAGCCTTCCAGCTACGGAAGCGCATTGCTGCGGGATTTATCCCAACAGCCCAACCGTTTGGAAGACTTATTGGCGGTGGCTCCCTATGAGATAACGGTTCCTCTTTTTTGCTATGGGATCTTCTCCGTCATCAAACCGTTTCTGCCAGATTACCCCGCCAGAATTTCAGTAAACGATTCTTTTTCCAGCGTCATGAAACGACAGAAGGAAATGATATTCCTGTCACTCA
>JAEDOC010000030.1 GCA_016302185.1 Clostridium sp.
GATTCATTCCCGTGTTCAGCAGCTGAAGGAAAGTGAGCAGATAGGAGTGCGGTATATGCAGGAATGGGAAGAGAGAGCCTATGAGAAGATGGAGGCGAAAGAAGAGGGAAGAGAAGAGGGAAGAGAAGAAGGAAGAGAAGAAGGAAGAGAAGAAGGAATCCGTGCTTTGATTGAAGATAATTTGGAAGAGGGTATCGGTAAAGAACGAATTATCAAGAAGGTGATGAAACGTTTTTTGGTGACAGAGCAGAAAGCAAAAGAGTATTATGAACGTTTTGCGGCAGAGTGACCCTTGGGTGATGTAGAAAAGAGAGAAAAGGATCCCGCGGAAGAGAACCGAGGGATCCTTTTTGACGTAATATGAAAATATCAGGCTCAGAGTGTAAAAGCATTGCGGCAGCCTTCAAAACAGTTGCCACAGGGCGCAAAAAATGTTAGTATTAAAGACTAGAGAACCACTTCATTGCCATGAATAAAAGGATTCGGAGAGTTGATGGTAAGAATCTTTACCACCCGGTTAGTGTTATTCACCCAGTTATGGGGAACCTCCGAGTGAATCTGCACGCTGTCTCCCGGATTCAGGCAATATTCTACGCCGTCCAGAAAGACGGTCAGAACGCCTTCCAGAACATAGATGAATTCTTCCCCCTCGTGTCGGTTCATTTCCAGATTATCCGGGCTGGAATTGGCGAAGGGCATCAGATGGAAGATCCGGGGCAGGCAGGTAAAATCTCTGGCATTGCCGTTGAGCAGATACTGAATAATCTGCGGGCTGATCTGTGAGCAGTGGAGTTCGAAACTGCGGCTGATCGGAGACTTCTCGATTTCATCCGAGGAATCGAAGAACGCGGACAGGCTGACGCCGAGAATATCTGCCAGCTTGGACAGAGAATCGATGGCGATGGAGGAAAGACCTCTCTCCAGCTGGGAGAGGAATCCGATGGAAAGTCCGGACTCTTCGCTGAGCTGCTTTAAGGTGTATTTTTTTGCGGTTCGAAACGCCTTGACCTTGGCGCCGATGGTGATATTGTGATCCATAAGTAACACTCCCTCTATGTTTCCTTCAGTTGATAAAAACGAAATATACCTACTATCAACTATACAGGATAAATGGAAAAACGTCAATAAAAGCGGGAAAATTTTCACATTTGTGAAAATCAAATACGAATTGATAAAAACAGTCAGTAAATGATAAAAACAGTCAAAAAGAGAAAGGCTGCACGGAACATGAATGAGATGCTGAGAAAATACATTGATGAATGCTCCCAGATGGAACGGTTTAATCTGGTCACTCGCCTGGGCAACGACATATTAATTAACGGCGGCGAGATCTTCCGTGCCAATGAGGCGATGCAGTATGCTGCACGGACACTGCGGCTGGACAGCTTCAGCGCCTATGTGATTGCGAATGGTATTTTTTCCACGGTGGTGATTGACGGGCGGTTTCATTCCAGTAAGATTTGTTATGTTCCGTTGGCGCCTACCATGCTCTGCCGGGTGGAGGCGTTAAATGATTTGTCCCGGAAGATTGCGGACGGACTCTGCGGCCCCTATGAGATACGGTGCGAGCTGGACCGGATTGAGCGGATGCAGACAGCGGGAAAAAAAGCACAGATTCTGGCCAGCGGATTTGGCAGTGCCAGCTTCTGTTATCTGTTCCGCGGCAGCTTTTTCGATGCGGGTACCGCGTTTCTGGCCGGTGTGCTGTTATATCTCTTTTTGTTTTACGGTGCACCGCGGATTTCAGTTTCCCGAATTATGAGAAATATCCTGGCCAGCGGTCTGGTGGCGCTGTTCTGCTGTACGGCACACACGCTGGGACTGGGAGATAATCTGGATCGGATTATGATCGGAGCGATTTTCCCGATGGTACCGGGAATTCCACTGACCAATTCCATCCGGAATTTTATGGAAAATGATTATCTGTCCGGACTGATTCGTCTGGTGGATGCTTTTCTGACGGCAGGAAGTATTGCTATCGGTGTCGGTGTGGCGATGCGGCTCTGGCTGTCTGTTACGGGAGGTTTGCTGTGAAGCAGTTTGCGACAGGAGGTACACTATGACACATTCGGAGCTGCAAGAATGGATGTCTCCCTATTTCTGGGAGGAGCTGGAACTGATCATCCGGACCTGCATCCAGCTGGTAATGGCCTATATTGGAACGGTCTCTTTTTCCGTGTTATTCAGCGTTCCACCAAAGCATTATTTTCACTGCGGAATCACCGGTGTGGTGGGGTGGGCGGTCTATCTGTTCATCAGCACGGAATTCAAGACGCCGATTGTAGCCACGTTTTTTGCCAGTGCGGTGCTGACGATGTATGCCCGGCGGCTGGCAGTGAAATGTAAGGCGACGACGACTGTATTTTTGCTCTGCGGAATTTTTACGCTGGTTCCGGGAGCCGGCATCTATTATACGGCGGCGAATTTCTTCACCGGGGACGGACAGGCAGCGCTGTTAAGCGGTATGGATACCATCAAGATGGCTGTGGCCATCGGACTGGGCATTGGAGTTGCCTATTCGGTTCCGGCACGGTGGTTTGGCTGGAAGAAGAAGGCAGAGGTATGGCAGGAGAATAATTAAGCCGGATGGATTGCCGGAACGATTGGAAAAATAAGAAATATGAGGAGAATTACAGATGAAACAGTATGATTATCTGTTGGCGGGAAGCGGACTTTTTGCAGCGGTGTTTGCCTGGGCGGCAAAACAGAAGGGAAAACGCTGCCTGGTGGTAGAGAAAAGAGATCACATCGGTGGAAATATCTACTGTAAAGAGATAGAAGGGATCCGGGTACATCAGTATGGGGCCCATATTTTCCATACCTCTAATCGTGAGGTGTGGGACTTTGTCAATCAGTTTACGGAGTTTAACCGGTACACCAACAGTCCGGTGGCCAATTATAAGGGCGAGATGTATAATATGCCCTTTAATATGAACACCTTCAGCAAGATGTGGGGCATCTCTACACCGGCGGAGGCAAAGGCTATCATAGAGGAGCAGCGCAGGGCGATTACCGGGGAACCGGGGAATCTGGAAGAACAGGCGATCTCCCTGGTGGGAACGGATATCTATCAGCGGTTGGTGAAGGGCTATACAGAAAAACAGTGGGGACGTCCCTGCAGTGAGCTTCCTGCATTTATCATCCGCCGTCTTCCGGTGAGATTTACTTATGATAACAACTATTTTAATGATTTGTACCAGGGCATTCCGGTGGAGGGATACAATGCCCTGATCGAGAAGATGTTTGACGGCTGTGAGATCCGCACCGGAGTGGATTATCTGGAGCACAAGGAAGAGCTGGATGCACTGGCGGACAAGGTGGTGTACACCGGCATGATCGATGCGTATTTCGGCCATTGCTACGGAACTCTGGAGTACCGGAGTCTGCGCTTTGAGACAGAGGTGCTGGACTGTGACAATTATCAGGGTGTGGCTGTGGTGAATTATACGGATCGGGAGACGCCCTACACCCGTATCATTGAGCACAAGCATTTTGAGTTCGGAACGCAGGAGAAGACGGTGATCACCAGAGAGTATCCGGCGGACTGGAAGCCGGGAAAGGAATCCTATTATCCGGTAAATGATGAGAAAAATCAGCTGCTCTACAGTCGTTATGAGAAGCTGGCGGAGAAGGAAGAAAAGGTAATCTTCGGCGGACGCCTGGCAGAGTATAAATACTACGATATGGATAAGGTCATTGAATCCGCGCTTTCCTGTGCCAGGGAAGAATTCGGTGAGATTATGATTCGGTAAGAGATTTGCAGAGAGATAACTCCGGAGACTAGGCCTGCCGGATATGAGAACGAGGTTGGAAACAATGGAAGGAAAATTTTACGAGCCGGAGGTTCTGCACCGGCTGCAGGAGGAGATTCTGTCTATTCTGGATGATTTTATCCGGATTTGTGAAGACTATCATCTGGAATATTTCGGTATCGCGGGAACCGGGATCGGTGCCATTCGCCATCATGGATTTATCCCTTGGGATGATGACATTGACATCGCCATGCCGCGCAGGGATTTTGAAAAGCTGATTAAAATCGTGGAGAAGAAGATGAGTGATCGCTATCTCATCCTCAATGCAAAAAATGATCCGAACTACCCGCTGATGACCACCCGTCTGGTAAAGCGGGGAACCGTGTTTGTGGAAGAGGTGATGAAGGATGTGGACTGTCCCTTCGGCATCTTCCTGGATCTGTATGTGCTGGACAATGTGGCGGACAATCCGGTTCTGTATCAGCTTCAGTCCTGGACGGCCTGGTTCTGGAGTAAGCTTATGATTCTGCGCAGTATTCCCCGCCCTACGCTGCAGCAGCGGGGCCTGAAGGCAAAGCTGATCTGGACTGTATGCGGCCTGGTTCATAATGGAATGAAGCTTTTCCATATTTCTCCGGCGTGGCTGAGAGACTGCTGTGAGGCGGAGTGCCGAAGATATAATAAAAAGAAGACGAACCGGATGGCCTTTCTGCCGGATACCAGCCCTTACTGGAATGTGGTGGACAAGCGGTATTACCATCCGCTGAAGCAGCTGGAATTTGAAGGGCGCAGGATGAATTTCCCCGGCAATCTGGAAGAAATGCTGACGAAGATGTATGGGGATTACATGCAGCTGCCCCCGGAGGATAAGAGGAAGACCCATTATCCGTACCGGCTGGAATTTGAGCAAGAGGAATAAAAAGGAACAGACAAGACGATGAATCTGCTGAGACGGCTCCTTCTGGGGGGCGATGACAGGATAGAACAACGGAATATGAGCTGGAATATGCTGGGAAGCTTTCTCTATGCCCTGGCCTCCATGGTGCTGACCATTGCGGTGGTGCAGATCGTGGGCGAGGATGAGGGCGGGATCTTCTCCTTCGCCTATTCTACCTTTGGCCAGCATATGTTTATGGTGGCTTATTTCGGGATCCGTCCGTTTCAGATTACTGATGCCGGGCGGAGATATACCTTTGGAGAGTATTTAAAGCTGCGGTTTCTGACCTGCGGCTGTGCGCTTCTGGCGGGGCTTGGCTATGTGTTCCTTCATCGGGATACCTATACCTGGGTCAAGGCAGCCACCATCTTTCTGATGGTGGCCTACAAGGTGGCAGATGGCTTTGCCGATGTGTATGAGGCGGAATTCCAGAGGGACGGACGATTGTATCTGACCGGAAAGTCCAATACATTTCGGACGATTCTTTCTGTCACTGTGTTTCTGGGAAGCCTGGCGGCCACAAAAAATCTGGTGCTTTCCGGTGCTTTGGCAGTGGCGGCGCAGGTGCTTGGCGTTCTGCTGTTTAATGTGTCGGTGATTGGCTGTCTGCCCCAGGTGGACTGGGAACGGCGGCCGGGACGCTGCAGCCATCTGTTTCGGGAAAATATCGTTCTGTTTCTATCAGTGATTCTGGATTTCTATGTGTTCTCAGCGGCGAAATATGCCATTGAGGGCAATATGGCGGATAAATATCAGGCAGTGTTTGCAGCTATCTTTATGCCCACCAGCGTGATTAATCTGGTGGCGGGCTTTGTGATCCGCCCGTTTATTACCAAGCTTTCTCTGCAATGGGAAAACCGTCAGCTGTCAGCGTTCCGGGCGGTGATCGGCCGGCTGGCAGCGGTGATTGCGGCACTGACGGTGCTGGCGCTGGGAGGCGCATGGCTTCTGGGAATTCCGGTACTGTCTCTGTTGTATCCGAGACTTTCCTATCTCCTTTCGGAATGCAGAGTGCCGCTGCTTTTCATCATTCTGGGCGGTGCCTTTAACGCATACATCAACCTGTTTTATTACGCACTGATTATTATGCAGAAGCAGAAGCTGATCTTTTTGGGATACGTGTTTATCTCAGTGATGGCGGTTCTTATCTCCTCGCCCTGTGTACGGGCGGCGGGGATCGCGGGCGGCGCATTTTCCTATCTGATACTGATGATGGTGCTGACCGTGTGCTTCGGCTCGTTGGCATTTTGGTTTTATCACAAGGAAAAGAGGGAACAAGATGATTAATTTTACGGTGGGACCGGTGCAGATGGAGGAGGAGATCCGGCGGATTGGCGCGGAGGAGATTCCTTATTTTCGGACACCGGAATTTTCGGAAGTAATGAAGGAAAATGAGCGGCTGATGGTGAAATTCATGGAGGCAGAGAAAGGATCAAAGGCCCTGTTTCTGACCGGTTCGGGAACCTCGGCCATGGAAGCGGCGGTAATGAACCTCTTTACAAAAGAAGATCGCCTGCTGATTGTCAACGGCGGCAGTTTCGGCGCCCGTTTTGTAAAGATCTGTCAGATTCACCGGATCCCTTACGAGGAGATTCGACTGGAAAGCGGACAGGCACTGAAAGAGGAGCATCTGGCACCCTATGCGCAGGCGAAATTCACCGGATTTCTGGTAAATATGCATGAGACATCCACCGGCGTTCTCTATGATATGGAGTTAATCAGCCGGTTCTGCAGAGAGCATCAGCTCTGGTTGGTGGTGGATGCCATCAGTTCTTTCCTGGCGGATCCCTTTTTCATGGAAAAATGGGGCGTGGATCTGGTGTTGACCGGTTCCCAGAAGGCGCTGGCGCTGCCTCCGGGAATCGCGGTGATGGTACTGAATCGCCGTGCGGTAAAGCGGATTGAGGAAAATCAGGTGGAATCCCTGTATTTTGATTTGAAGGAATATGTAAAGGACGGACTGAGAGGTCAGACGCCCTTCACTCCGGCGGTCAGCATTCTGATTCAGATGAATCACCGGCTGAGAGCGATTGAAAGAAAAGGAGTGCAGGCTGAACAGGCGCGGATTCAGGCGTTGGCAGAGGATTTCCGGAGTAAGGTGAAGGAGTTTCCCTTTGAGATTGTATCGGAATCCCTGTCCAATGCGGAGACCCCGCTGCATCCCACCGGAAGAAATGCGGACGGAACACCAGTGTCGGCGTACCGCATCTTCCAGATCTTAAAGGATGAATACGGCATTTTTATCTGTCCCAACGGCGGAGCGCTGGCGGATACAGTGTTCCGGGTGGGTCATATCGGAAATCTGACGGAGAAAGACAATGATGCATTGATAGCGGCATGGAAGGACATGCGGAACAGGGGGTTACTGTGAAGGTACTTATCTTAGCGGCGGGGCGCGGCACCCGGATTTCCCGGTATTTATCCGGCAATCCCAAATGCACCGTGGATATCGGGGGCGGTCAGTGCCTGATTCAGTATACGGTGGATCTGCTTCATTCCCGGGGTGTGAAAGAGATTGGAATTGTGCTGGGCTATAAGCAGCAGGTGATCCGCGATGTGCTGGAAGGGAAAGGCGTCACCTTCTTCTATAATCCCTTCTATGATGTGACCAACAGTATCGCGTCGGCCTGGTTTGCGAAGGAATTCCTGGCGGGGGATGATCTGCTGATTATGAACGGGGATGTCTATCTGGAGGACAGGCTTCTGGATCAGATTCTGGCGGAGAAGAAGAGTCCGGTGATGTTCGCCGATGAGAGTCGCAAGGAAACGGCGGATTATAAGTTTTATTATGAGAACGGAATTCTGAAGAAATACGGAAAAGACTTAGAGGGCAGCGATATCACGGGAGAGTATATCGGCATCGGACGCTTCGAGAAAGCCTTTCTTCCGGAATTTGTCCGCCGGATGGATGAGATGATTGACCGCCAGGAGCATTCGGTCTGGTGGGAGAATGTTATCTACAGCATGACCGGGCAGCAGCCGGTGTTCGTGGAGGACGTGGACGGCCAGTTCTGGGCGGAAGTGGATTATATTGAGGATTATGAGCGCATTCTGGAGCACAGGGGTGTGAAGAAATGATGGAGAAAAAGGCGGCGAAGGAAAAAAAGAAGCAGATCGGTCGAAAGGCTCTTCTGCCGGCACTGCTGTGCGTGCTTTTCTTTGGAATTTTGCTGGAGCTTTTCTGCAATTATCCTGCCATCCGGGAACGACAGAGGGGAGGCTCTGAGGTGACGGAGATTTCCCTGCAGGAGATCAGCCGGGAGGGCTTTGAGGAACAGGATGGGAAGCTTGTTCTTGCCGCCGATTCCGGGTTCCTTCATATTCCGCTGGACGGAAGCTATGTGGGAAAATTCTGTTATTCCTATGAGTATGACGGGCTGCTGAATGCGACGGTCCGGGTAGGATACCGGAATATCTACGGCGAGGTCCGGGAGCGGGATGCGAGGATGACAGAGGACCACAACCCGAAGGTGCTTAAGACCTCCTGGATTCCGGTCAACGGCCGGGCGGAGTATGTGGATATCTCCGTGACCCGGGACAACCTGCGGGAAGCCGGGCTTTCGTACGTGGATTTTGATTCTCTTCCCCTTTTCGTTACCTCTTTTGAAACCGTTACAATTCCTGCGGTCAACTGGTACCGCCTGTGCTTCTTCTGGTGTGCGGCGGGACTGCTGGTGGGACTTCTCTTTTTCCGGGAATACCTGACCGTCCGGATGGAGATAGGTTTTCTGGTGGTTTCTCTGACAGTGGGAACCCTGTTTTCCCTTTCCCTGCCGGCAAACAAGGTCAGCTGGGATGAGGAGGTTCATTTTTCACAGGTGTTCTGGATGGCCAATTACCGGACGCCGGTGCCGGTTTCTCCGGCGATTCTGCAGGAATTTTCCGCGGGGATTGACACCTGGCCCTATAACCAGCCGCAAAGCGCAGAAGAGCTGGCGGCCTTGAATGCTTATCTGGATGCAGAGGGCGATTATCGAAACGGAGAACACGTATGGAGCGTGGACTTAAATAAGACAACCATGACAGGCTATGTGGCAGAGGCCCTCTTTGTGAAGGCGGGAAGTCTTCTGCAGCTGCCGTTTTCTGTGGTGTACCGGCTGGGCCGCCTGGGAAATCTGTTTTTATACTGTATTGTGATGTTTCTGGCGATTCGGAAGACGCCGGTGGGCAAGGGAATCCTGACGTTTCTGGGGTTGGCTCCCGAGCCGATGCTGCTGGCGGGGGTATACTCCTATGATCCGACGGTAACTGCGTTTTTATCGCTCTCCTTTGCATGGATTCTCTGGGTATTACTGACACCGGAGAAAAAGATGACCTGGAAGGATTACGCGGTGATACTGCTCAGCTTTTTCTGGGGCTGCCGGATTAAGGCGGTCTATGCGCCGCTGCTTCTCCTCGGGCTTTTGATTCCGAAGGAGAAATACAGAAGCCGCCGGGAGAGGATTCTGATGCGGGCCGGCATGGTGCTGCTCTGTCTTCTTCTGATGCTGTCCTTTGTGCTTCCGGTGGTACTTGCTCCCAGGGATATCGGGGATATCCGGGGCGAGAATACCAGTGAGAAGGGGCAGATGGCCTATATTCTGGGACAGCCCCTTGCCTATGCCTGGGTGCTGTTTACCAATGTATTCCGGACCTTCCCGTCCTACGTGCTGGGAGAACAGTCGCTGGGACTTCTGGGGCATCAGGGCACGTTTTCCTTCCCGTGGATGCTGTATGCCGGTTCGGCGGCGGTTATCCTCACGGACGGACACCCGGTTTGTGGAAAACATCTGAATGGAATACAGAAATTGTGGATTTTCCTGCTGTCGGGAGCGGCGGCGGTACTGGTGTGGACCTCCATGTATATCGCCTTTACCACGCCGGGAAATACGTATATTGACGGAGTGCAGGGCCGGTACTATCTGCCCTTCCTGTTCCCGGTATGGCTGGTCTTCCATCCGTCCCGGGTACGGGTGGACTGGAAGGAAAAGGACTATCATGCGCTGGTGCTGGGCCTGTCGGGAACGATTCTTCTGACGGCGTATGCGGTACATGTGCTGGGACGGTTCTGCCTGTAAAAACGGGAAAGCAGCAGGGAAGAAGGTGTGTAAAAGGATGGAAAAGAAAGAAGCGTTTTTAAAGGAAGAGACATTGCAAAAGGAATGCGGGCAGGAGCTTCCGCTTCATACCTTTGCGGTGTGCGCCTATAAGGATTCCCCTTATCTGGAGGAATGTATCCGGTCGCTGAAGGCGCAGGAGAGGGTGACAGACGCGTCGGGAACGGAGCTTTGGGGAACGTCATCGGAGATCATCTGCTGCACCTCCACGCCAAGCCCGTTTATCAGGAAAATAACAGAAAAATATCAGATTCCGCTGTATGTGCGGGAGGGAGAGAGCAACATCCGGGAGGACTGGCTGTTTGCGTACCGGAAGGCGAGAGGACGTCTGGTGACCATCGCCCATCAGGATGATGTGTACCGGAAGAATTACGCGGTGGAGCTGAAAAAAGCGTACCGCCGGTATCCGGATCTTCTGGTTTTTGTCAGCGATTACCTGACACTGAAGATGCAGCAGGATGGGACAGCCAGAGCGGAGGCACTGGATACGGTCCGCCTGGTGAAGAAGCTTCTCCGCCTGCCGCTGCGGCTTCATGCGCTTGCAGACCGGACCTGGGTAAAGAAAAGCTCTGTGCTGTTCGGCAATTCTCTGTGCTGTCCGGCCTGTACGTATCACAAGGCTTTGATAGGAGAGGATATGTTTCATTCAGAGTATGAGTTTGCGCTGGACTGGGATAACCTCTATGAGCTGGCAGGGAAAAAGGGCCGGTTTTACTGCGTGGAAAAGCCGCTTCTGGCCTATCGGGTCCACGAAGGGGCAACGACCAAGGCATGTATTGAAGATAACCGCAGAAGTTCGGATGAGACAGCGATGTTTCGGAAGATGTGGCCGGACTGGGCAGTACGTCTGCTGATGCATTTTTATAAGAAAGCTTATAAGGAGTACGAATAGAATTCATGAAATTGGATATTATCATTCCCACGTACCGGCCGGGAGAACAGCTGGAGGAGCTGCTGAAGCGCCTGTTAAAGCAGGAGCTTTTGCCGGATCGGATTATTATCATGAATACGGAGGAGGAGCTCTGGGATGCGGAACGCTTTGAGTCGCTGTTTGACGGGAGCCCGGTGGGGCTGACGGTGCAGCATTTAAGCAGGGAGGCCTTTGATCATGGCGGAACCAGACACCGGGGGATTCTTCTTTCTGATGCGGATGTCTGTCTCTGTATGACGCAGGATGCCATCCCTTATGACCGGAAGCTGACCGGAAAGTTAGTGGAGGCGGTCAGTTCCTCGGATCGGATCGCGGCAGCTTACGCCAGACAGCTTCCCGCGGCGGACTGCGGCCCGGTGGAACGCTATACAAGACAGTTTAACTATCCGGAACAGAGCCGAATCAAAGGAAAAGAGGATTTGGAGGAGCTGGGAATCAAAACCTATTTCTGCTCCAATGTCTGTGCGGCCTACGTAAGAGAACGCTATTTTGCGCTGGGCGGGTTTACCCGGAAGACCATATTTAACGAAGATATGATTTTTGCCGGCCATGCGGTGCAGGAGGGATACCAGATTGCGTATGCGGCTGATGCTCAGGTAATTCATTCCCATAATTATACGGCGATGGAACAGCTGCACCGGAATTTCGATCTGGCGGTTTCCCAGGCGGACCATCCGGAGGTGTTTGCGGGAGTCCGCTCCGAGGGCGAGGGAATCCGTCTGGTGAAGCAGACGGCTGCCTGGCTGGTGAAGACCGGCCGGTTCTGGCTGGTGCCGGATCTGGTGGTAAAAAGCGGCTTTAAATATGCAGGATACCTTCTGGGAAAGAATTATCGGAAGCTGCCGCGGCCCGTGGTGCTGTGGCTGACCATGAATCGGGCGTACTGGAAGGAATAAAAATACGGAGGAAATTATGTCGGAGCTTTTGATTGTGATACCGGCTTATAATGAGGCGGAGAATATTGAGCGGGTGGTAAATCATCTGATCACGGATTTCCCACAGTATGACTATGTGGTGGTTAATGACGGTTCGAAGGACAGTACCGCGGAGATCTGCCGCAGGAACGGGTACAATCTGCTGGATCTTCCGGTGAATTTAGGCCTGGCCGGCGGCTTTCAGGCCGGATTAAAATATGCGGCGCGCCATGGATACCGCTATGCGATTCAGCTGGACGGAGACGGACAGCACCGGCCGGAATACATTGAATCCATGCTGAAAAAGATGGAGGAGGGGTATGACATCGTCATCGGCTCCCGGTTTGTGGGAGAGAAAAAGCCCTTTACCATGCGGATGCTGGGAAGCAATCTCATCGAGGCGGCGATTCGCCTGACCACGGGAGTGCGGATTCAGGATCCCACCTCCGGGATGCGGATGTTCAGCCGGAAGATGATTGAGGAATTTGCCGGGGGATTGAATTACGGCCCGGAGCCGGACACCGTTTCTTACCTGATGAAACAGGGAGCAAAGGTGGCGGAGGTGCCGGTAATCATGGATGAACGGGTATCCGGCGTCAGCTACCTGACTCCGGTCAATGCAGCCAAATATATGATAAAAATGCTGATATCGATTTTACTGATTCAGAATTTCAGAAAAAGGGGGTAGAGGAAGATGACAGTAACCCTGCGTGTTGTGGTGATTGTGGCTTCGGTTCTGACAGCCGGGCTGATTCTGCAGAAGATTCGTCAGTCGAAGCTTCAGATTGAAGATTCCATCTTCTGGCTTGCCTTTTCCATGATTTTAATCATCTTCAGTGTATTTCCCGGACTGCCGGATCTGCTGGCGCGTCTGGCCGGAACTTATACAACAGCGAATTTTATCTATCTGATGATTATCTTTCTGCTGATTATGAAGCTGTTCCATATGTCCATCAAGATGTCTCAGCTGGAAAGCCGAGTCAGAGAGCTGGCGCAGGAGATGGCGTTGGAGAAAAACGAGCGGGAGAAGAAAAAACGGGAGAAGAAAGAAAAATCGGAAAAAAAGAAGAAAAAAGAAAAAAAGGACGGAAAAAAGATTGACAGTTGCGGGGAATAGCCCGCAGTGGTATAGTATGATACAGCAAAGAACCAAAGGAGATAAGGATCATGGGAAAGATTAAAGTGACGCCCTGTGACATAGAAGGGCTTTATGTAATTGAACCGACGGTATTTAAGGATGAGAGAGGCTATTTTGTGGAGACCTACAACCAGAACGATTTTAAAGAGGCGGGTCTTAACATGGTATTTGTTCAGGACAACCAGTCCATGTCCGTGAAGGGCGTGCTGCGCGGCCTGCATTATCAGAAGCAGTATCCCCAGGGCAAGCTGGTCCGCGCCATCCGCGGAACCGTGTTTGACGTGGCGGTGGATCTGCGCGCCGGCTCCAAAACCTACGGCAAATGGTTTGGCGTGCTTCTGTCCGCGGAGAACAAAAAGCAGTTCTACATCCCGGAAGGCTTTGCCCACGGCTTCCTGGTATTAAGCGATGAGGCAGAGTTTGCTTACAAGTGTACCGATTTCTATCATCCCGGCGATGAGGGCGGTCTGGCGTGGAACGATCCGGAGATCGGTGTACAGTGGCCCATCGAGGAAGGTATGAAGCTGATCATTTCTGAGAAGGATCAGAAGTGGGGCGGCTTCCGTGATACCTTTCAGTTCCGGCTGTAGAACCGAAAGATGAGAGGATTGTTATGAGAGAATTGATTTCCCTGTGTAAGGGAATTGTGACAAAACGAAAGCTGATTCTGGATCTGTCGAAGGCGGATTTCCGGAAGCGCTTTGTCGGTTCCTATTTTGGCGTGGTATGGATGTTCATCCAGCCGATGGTGACCATCGCCATCTACGCATTCATCTTCGGAGAGTACGGCATGAAGAATGCGCCGCCGGTGCCGGGGGCTACCTATGTCATCTGGCTGGCGCCGGGCATCATTCCCTGGTTTTTCTTCAGCGAGGTGCTGAATACGGGGACGGGCTGCCTGCAGGAGTACCATTATCTGGTAAAGAAGGTGGTCTTCGAGGTGGAGAATCTGCCGGTGATTAAGCTGATTTCCTGCTTCATGGTGCATGCCTGCTTTCTGGTGATTATGGTGGGACTGTACCTGCTGAGCGGCTACACGCCAAAGCTCATCTGGCTGCAGGTGCTCTACTATTCCTTCGCGGCCTCGATGCTGGGACTGGCGATCACCTATTTTACCAGTGCGATTCAGGTGTTTTTTAAGGATATGGCACAGATCGTCGGAATCTGCCTGCAGTTTGGCATGTGGCTGACGCCGATCATGTACGATGAAGCGATCTTTACCAGCCGGGCTTCCTGGCTGGGGCTTGTGTTTAAATGTAACCCCTTCTATTATATTGCCGCGGGCTACCGTGACAGTATGCTGACCGGCCACTGGTTTTTCGAGAGGCCGACCATGACACTGTATTTCTGGGCAGTGACCCTTGTCCTGCTGGTGCTGGGGTTAAAGGTATTTAAAAAGATGCGTCCGCATTTTTCGGATGTACTGTAGGGAGCAAGTGAATGGTATTTAGTTCCGTTATCTTTTTATGGGTATTACTTCCGGTAATTTTAGGCTGTTACTATCTCAGTCCCAGGCCGTTTCGCAACGGTCTGCTGATGGTATTCAGCCTTTTTTTCTATGCCTGGGGAGAGCCGACATATATTCTTCTGATGGTGGTTTCCGTCCTGCTCAATTACGTCTTCGGCATTCTTCTGGAAACCGTCGGAAAGAAAAAGAGTCTTCTGGCCCTGTGTGTGGCGCTGAATCTTCTGATTCTCGGCTATTTTAAATATTCCGGGTTTCTGGTGGAAACGCTCAACCATTTTCTTGCCGGTTCGGGAAGGGAGCTCCCGGCGGTGGAGGCGGCGCTGCCCATCGGTATCTCCTTTTATACCTTTCAGGCACTGTCCTATGTAGTGGATGTATACCGGGGAGAAAATAAGGCACAGAGGAATCTGGTCAATATGATGCTGTATATCTCATTTTTCCCCCAGCTGATTGCCGGTCCTATCGTGAAATACCACGATATTGAGCGGCAGATCGAGAACCGTACGGTGACCGTGGATGGTTTTTCCTATGGCGTAAAGCGGTTTATCTTCGGTCTGGGGAAAAAGGTGATTCTGGCCAATTCCTTTGCAGAGGTGGTGGATGCGGTCTGGGGGTACCCGGCCGGGACGGTCAGTGCCCCGCTTCTGTGGCTGACGGCATTGCTCTATATGCTGCAGATTTATTTCGATTTTTCCGGCTATTCCGATATGGCCATCGGCCTGGGGCGGATGTTCGGCTTTACCTTCAATGAAAATTTCCTTCTTCCGTATACGGCTGTTTTCGTCCGCGATTTCTGGCGGAAATGGCATATCTCCCTGTCCAGCTGGTTTCGGGAATACGTTTACATTCCGCTGGGCGGCAGCCGGAAGGGAACGGTGCGGACATACCGGAATCTGGGAATCGTGTTTTTGCTGACCGGAATCTGGCACGGCGCCGGATGGACCTTTCTCTTCTGGGGATTGTATCACGGCTTCTTCCTGATTCTGGAACGGGCCCTGACGGAACTGGGAACGGGAAACGGGAGGCAGCCGCAGTCCGGGAAGGAGCGGTCAGACTGTGGACAACCCGGACACCTTGTGAGATGGCTTTCGGCGCATCTGTATACGCTTCTGGTGGTTTATTTTGGCTGGATATTCTTCCGTGCGGATACCATCGGCGCGGCTGTGGAATTTATCCGGAACATGTTCCTGCCCCATGCGGCAGTGATTACCATGGAACGGTTTCTGGACCGGAAGCTTCTGTTTCTGCTTCTGACGGGCCTTGGCGCCTGCGGGCCGGTGCAGTGGCTGTGGAAGAAATGGAAGGGCTGCGGATTTGCGGCAGATGGGGAAATCAGTCTTCCGGCGATGGCCGGATATCTGCTGGTGCTGTGGGGTTCCCTGCTTCTGCTGGTGAACAATACGTATAATCCCTTTATTTATTTCCGGTTCTGACGGCTTGGAGGATACACCGATGAAAAAGAAATGGTTTATTTTATGCTTTCTGCTCAGCCTCTTTGGGCCGACGGCGGTCTACCCGCTGGTGAAGGGAAGGCTGGATCAGACGAACTATGAGAACCGGCAGCTGGCGGAATTTCCGGATCTGTCCGCAGACGGCTGGGAGCAGTTTCCGTCGCAGTTTGAGGCATGGTATAACGATCATGTCCCCTTTAAAAATCTGTTTGTCCGGGCGAAGACGAAGCTGGATTTAAAGCTTCTGGGGCAGAGCGCCGTCTCCTCGGTAACGGTGGGAAAGGAAAACTGGATGTTCTATACCACCTCTCTGGAGGGAGAGGACGCGCTGGCGGATTACCGCAGAGAGAATCTATATACAGAGGCTGAGGTGGAGGCGCTGGAAGCGAGTATCCGGGCAGCGAAGGAGGAGATCGAGGGACGGGGGATGCGTTTTTTCCTCTTTGAGGCACCGAACAAGGAGACGATCTACGGCGAATACATGCCGGATTCCATCCGGCAGTTTGACGGGCCTTCCCGTCTGGAGGCAGTGATCCCGCGGCTGAGAGAAGAGGGCCTTCCGGTCTATGATCTGACAGAGGCGCTGCGGACGGAAAAAGAATGGCTGACAGCGAAGGAAACGGGGCAGGATGCCCTTTATTATAAATACGATACCCACTGGAATCAGCTGGGGGCCTTTGCGGGCAGTCAGGAGATGGCCCGGGTCCTTCTGGGAGAGGGAACGGCGCTTTCTGAGGTTTCCTATGCGCGGGAGGCTAATTGCTCCGGCGATATGGCCAGGCTGCTCAACCTGTCGGAAGAGTATGCGGATGATTGGAACTACCGGATCGATGATTACCTGCCGGAGGTGACCGTGGAATGTGTGGACGGGACGCCGGCGGGGGAATTCTCTGTCTTTGTGTCTGATTCCCCCAATGACAGAACGCTGCTTCTGGTGGGAGATTCCTTCAGTCAGGGGATAAAACCCTACCTGGCAAAACGGTACCGCAGGAGTATATTTATTACCATTGAAACCTATGAAAAATCCATGCTGGGTAGGTATCCGGCCGATGATTTCGTGTACCTGACGGTGGAACGGAATCAGGCCCGGTTTGAGAAGGTAGGGGAAATTCTGGAGAAAACAGAGGCGGATCGCGGGATAAAACAGACAGTGGATGGAACACAATAATCACGGAAAGAAATCTCGGAAAATATTCGTGAATTGTAAAAGTAAATTCCGTGTGAAAAAGTAAATTCCACTACACTTAAAAAACCGCCTATTTTTAAAAATTTCGGGAAGACAAAAGCTGGTTGCCGTGTTATAATCGCAACAAGATTTCTGGTAAATAACGAAATCTGCGTATGGCAAACAAGGCCTCATGGAAGGGTGTGTGAAAAAGTAAATTCCACCAGGTCTCGATGAATTTTTTTAGTTTCCAATTGCCAGGCAGCGACCAGTTAATTATCAGTAATTGTATTTCAGCAGCTTAGGGGACAGGATGACGTCATCCGGAGCAACATATTTAAGCTGCAAGGCCTCGAGTACTTCGGGGCCATATTTTTTTAAAGCAAGCTTATATGGTGTTTCTCCGCCGAGCTC
>JAEDOC010000167.1 GCA_016302185.1 Clostridium sp.
CTGAATTTCTTTTCTCAGCTTCGGCCCGACGAGAATCGCCAGCAAAATCTTCACCGCATCTCCCGGCAGATAAGGAATCACGCCGACACCAAGACCGGCCACAAAGGTCATACCCAGCTGCTTTGCCAGCCATACGGTTCCGAACACATAGCAGATAGCCGTACCTATCGCCAGGCCAATCGCATGCAGCGCATATTTCCCTGGGAAACGGTCAATGAACCAGCCGCCGACAATGGCAATAAAAATAAATCCCACCAGATACCCGCCGGTCGGTCCGGCCAGCTTCGCCACACCGCCGCTGAATCCGGAAAAGACCGGAAGTCCGGCAAAGCCCAGCAGAAGATAAACCAGGTAGCTGATAGTACCCGCCTTCATGCCCAGCACATAAACGCTTAAATTGATCGCCAGATTGGTAAAAGAAATCGGCACCGGACTGATGGGCAGCGGAATGGAAAACGGTCCCAAGACACAGGTCACCGCTGTCATAACTCCGATCAATGCCATTCGTTTTGTCGTAAAAAATGATTTTTCCATACTATACAATTACCTCTTTTCTAATATTCAAATCCCATCTTTGTCAGCATCTCCTGATCCTCGGCAATGTTGTTGCCGGAAGTGGTCAGCATGTCTCCGGTAATCGCCGCATTGGCGCCGCAGCGGAATACCGCTTCTCCGGAATGGGACAGATGATTTCTGCCCGCAGCCAGACGCACGGCGGCATCCGGATTGATGTATCGGAACATGGCGATGGTCCGCAGAATCTCCTCTTCGGCCAGCGGCTCCATATGTTCCAGCGGAGTTCCCGGAATCGGCTGCAGAATATTAATCGGAATGGAAGTAATCTCCAGCTCCCGCAGAGTAAATGCCATATCCACCCGATCTTCCCAGGTCTCGCCCATACCGATGATACCTCCGGAGCAGACCGTAAGCCCCGCATTCTTCGCCCGGCGGATCACCTCTAACTTATCTTCAAAGGTATGTGTCGTACAGATATTGGGAAAATTCCGTCTGGAGGTCTCAATATTGGCATGGTACCGGCTCACCCCCGCTTCCTTCAGCTGGTAAAATGCTTCCTGGGAAAGCAGTCCGTGAGAAGCACAGAGCTGCATCCCGCACTGTTCTTTCATGGAGCGGTATGCTGTCAGAGCTTTTTCCAGTTCCTCGCCGGTTAAAGCCCGCCCTGCCGTAACAATAGAATAGCGGTGTACTCCCTTTGCTTCGTGATGCTTACAATCCTCGAGAATCGTCTCCGGTTCCAGAAACGGATATTCCTCGATGTCCGTGCGATGGCAGGCAGACTGTGCACAGAATTTACAGTCCTCCCCACAGCGGCCGCTGCGCCCGTTGATGATCGAGCACAAATCCACCTTATTGCCGCACAGTGCTCTGCGGATCTCATCTGCTCCGCGGAACAAATCCTCCGCATCCGCTGTCAGGAAAAAAGATAAATCATCCTCTCTCGTCAGCCGTCTGCCTTCTATAATTTCTCCGGCAACTTTCTCTGCCATATTTGTTTTATCACCCATGGTAATTTCCCTCCGGTGTTGTTTTTTAATGTTAACCACTTCAACTACTATAGTTTACACGCGCCCATTTGTCAACCATAATATTTAAAAAGATAACAATGAAAGTCTGTTTTAAAACTATACTAATGCAGCGCTATTCCTGCGACAGTATAAAAAAGCAGAAGAAAACCCATTATCTGATGGTTTTCTTCTGCTCTTCTTTTTTATTTTCACAAATTTACACTTCTTCGCCTCTGACTGCCTTAAATCCGCGTTCCAGATCCTCAATAATATCATCAATATGCTCGGTTCCGATGGAGAGACGAATGGTATTCGGCTTGATTCCCTGATCCAGAAGTTCTTCCTCGGTCAGCTGGGAATGGGTTGTGGTTGCCGGATGAATCACCAGGCTCTTTACATCGGCTACATTCGCCAATAAAGAGAAAATCTTCAAGTTATCAATAAACTTATGAGCCTCTGCCTGACCGCCCTTAATCTCAAAAGTAAAGATGGAACCTCCGCCGTTAGGGAAGTATCTCTCATACAGAGCATGATCCGGGTGATCCGGAAGAGACGGGTGATTGACATGCTCTACCTGTGGATGTTTGGACAGATATTCCACAACCTTCTTTGTATTCTCCACATGGCGATCCAGACGCAGGGACAGGGTCTCCACCCCCTGCAGAAGCAGGAATGCGTTAAACGGAGAAATGGATGCGCCCTGATCTCTTAACAGGATTGCACGGACGTATGTAACAAAAGCTGCCGGGCCAACCGCATCCACAAAGGAAATCCCATGATAGCTGGGGTTCGCATCCGCAATCGCCGGATACTTACCGCTGGCCTTCCAGTCGAATTTACCGGAATCAACAATAATGCCGCCCAGCGTGGTTCCGTGACCGCCGATAAACTTAGTTGCAGAATGCACTACAATATCAGCACCATGCTCGATGGGGCGAATCAGGTACGGAGTTCCGAAGGTATTATCAATTACCAGCGGTAATCCATGCCTGTGGGCAATCTCCGCGATGGCATCAATATCCGGAATATCGCTGTTGGGATTTCCCAGGGTCTCCAGATAGATGGCTCTGGTATTCTCCTGAATGGTACCTTCCACCTCTGCCAGGTTATGAGCATCCACAAAGGTGGTGGTAACTCCGAAATGAGTAAGTGTATGCTCTAACAGGTTATAGCTTCCGCCGTAAATGGTCTTCTGCGCCACGATATGGCCGCCGTCTGCTGCCAGGGCCTCAATCACATAGTTAATGGCTGCTGCGCCGGAAGCCACTGCCAGTGCCGCAACACCGCCCTCCAGTGCCGCAATTCTCTTCTCCAGCACATCCTGAGTGGAGTTGGTCAGACGACCGTAGATGTTACCTGCATCCGCCAGTCCGAAACGGGCCGCTGCATGGGCGGAATTCTTAAATACATAAGAAGTGGTCTGATAAATCGGGACTGCTCTTGCATCAGTTGCCGGATCCGGCTCTTCCTGTCCAACGTGTAACTGAAGGGTTTCAAATCTATATTCACTCATGTTCTTATCCTCTCTTTTCTTTCTTTTTTGTTCTGTTATTTTTTAGTTCAGTTATTCTTTTGTTTTTCTATTCTTTTATTTCGCTATTTTCTTGTTCTGTTACTTCTTTCCGGCGTAAAACAACGATGGTTTCTCCAACCGGTTCTTCTCTCCGCCGTGCGGCACATTCGGCAGCAGCACAGGCTTCCATTCAGAGCAGCTTTATTCCATACATTCATTGTTCCGCCTCCTTCTTTCTTGCTCTGTTGCTTTTCGTTAGCAGTATCATACACCTATATTCCCACTATGTCAATAGGTAAATGGTATTTTTCAGGAAATTTCTTGAAATTCCAACTTACCCATTTTATAATAGGGTAATAGAGGAAAAGGGAGGGTACATTATGATTTCTACCAAAGGACGCTATGCGCTGCGCGTCATGCTGGATCTGGCACAGCAGCAGACCGATGACTATATTCCGTTAAGTGAGATTGCCGAGAGACAGGAGATTTCTATCAAATATCTGGAAATTATTTTAAAGGCACTGGTCAGGGAGAATATTCTTCAGGGACAGCGCGGCAAAGGCGGCGGCTACAAGCTGACACGGGCGCCGAAGGACTATACCGTTGAGGAGATTCTGGAACTGACGGAAGGCTCTCTGGCCACCGTTGCCTGCCTGATGCCCAATGCAAAACCATGCGAGCGCAAGGATCACTGTCTCACGCTTCCCATGTGGGCAAAATTCGACGGCATGATCCATGATTTCTTTTCCCATATCACGCTGGAGGATCTGCTGCAGGGGAACATAAAATAAATCGTTTCAAAATAACAAAAGCTCCGGCAGGAAGTTTCCCCACCGGAGCTTTTATTGCCTGACATTCTCTTACACCCAGAGCTACTCTATATCCAGCATCGCAATACTTCTCTTTAAAATTCCCT
>JAEDOC010000168.1 GCA_016302185.1 Clostridium sp.
TTCCCTCTCCATCTGCTGCTGCCGCCTCCATATCCCGGATCAGTCCGTGCACCGTAACCTCAGAGCCGATACGAGCCAGCCCTTCCTTCTGGAGCCCACCGATGGAAAATCGCCCCGGACCTTCCATATACACTATGACACTCTCCCCGGGTTTGATCAGATACTGCATTCCCTTTTCAAAGAAATCCGCCGTCCGCAGAAGGTCCTCCTCTGTAAAAAAGATCCGTTTCGGTTTCCCTTTACTTCCCGAAGTATATAACGTAATGATCCGGGCAATTTCCTTGGGATTCACACAGACAAAATCCTCCGGATTCTCCCGGATGTCCTCCGGCGTAGTGAAGGGCAATGCCCGAAAGATGTCCCAATCTCCGGGCCGTATATGCCCGTTCGGTGCTCCATCCGGATTTTCCCCGTGACCAAACTCCCCCTGATAAATAAGTTTTCCACAATGTTTCCGATAAAACGGACTGTTTTCCACCGTATACTCTAGCGTTCTCCACAGACCAGAGGGTCTGGCTGCACAGACATAATATCCACAGCCCGCCTGCTTTAGCGTCTCCCGATCCACCCCCAGATTCTCATACAGGGCACAGCTTTCCCCGTCCATGATCTTCTGCCCGATCCACTGGATCAGCACCTCTGACCGATCCTGCATCTCCACCACGGAAAAACCGGCGTTCCTCAGCCGGCTCCATATGGTCTTATGGGATTCCAGACGTCCCAGCAGCCGCTGTCCGGTCCCTTCTCCCACAATTTCTTCTTTCCGGGCATACATATCACTGAGCAGAAACCAGCCGTCCGGCTTTAACACTCGCAAAATCTCTGCCAATGCCCGATCCGGATCCCCGGTTTTGGAAAAGCTGCATTCCATCAGAATCACATCCACAGACGCATCCGGAAAAGGCAGCTTCTCCGCCCTTCCAATCAGCCGAACCAGATCTGATCCGGAGAAAAGCTCCGCTTCTTCCTTCTCCGGATCAGGATCTACCCCGCAGATTTCCCAGGAGGGATGCTTCTGTTTTAAATACCACACGGCGGCACCGGAGCCGCAGCCCACATCAACGACAGTCAACGTCTCCTCCCGCTTGTCCAAATCCGCCAGAGCAAACAGTTCCTCCGTCATAGAAAAGCCGCCGGGACGGCAAAGCATGCACTCCATTTCCACACCAGTTCTACGTTCCATCGTTCTTCCCTCCCGCATACATCTATTGCTCCATCGGAGATAAATAATTGGCGCAGAACGGAATCTTTCTCCCGTCTCTGTACACATGCAGGCTGCACTGGCGCAGGCGCTCAATATCCAGATTGCCGGCATCCTGAAATGCCATGGAGGTAATGGTAAAGCCATGGCTTCTGGCACGCTTCAGGAAGCTTTCCATGTCCGTCATATCCAAAACTGCTTCCTCTCCGCAGCAGCTGCTCTTTTCCCGACGCTCCCATCTGCGTCCTACAAATTCCCTGTTTTTATCCGCCGGATCCGCACCACAGCAGACGTCCTGCCCGGCAGTGTTCTCTGTCCCATGGTAATGAGTCAATGCGTACAGCTTCTGTCCCGGCAGCACTACAAAATCTCCGTGAAATCCGCACATGGGATGATCACAGCAGGACGGTGCCAGATTCGCCGGCTTCACCAGGCCGTCCGTCTGCGTCACCACCGCCTCCATCAGTTCATCCAGTGTGTAGCGATTCGCATCCTTCGGCAAAGCCGGGATCCGTCCGAAATAGCTTACCGGCTGGAAGTGAACACCTCTCACATCAGGGCTTCTATCCACCGCAAAACGGATGATATCACCAATCTGAGCCTCATTCACTCCCGGAACAATTACCGGAACCAGCGTGACGCCGATGCCATATTTTCCGCAATTTTCAATCGCTTTTTTCTTAATATCAAGCATAGGCCGGCGGCGCAGCTTCTCATACACCTCATCCGTCACACCATCAAACTGCAGAAACACAAAGGACAAGCCCGCCTTCGCCAGGCGTTTCACATACTCCTCATCCTCTGCCAGGCGCAGGCCGTTGCTGTTGAGCTGCACATACTTGCAGCCTGTCCGCACCGCATATGCCACAATCTCCGGCAAATCCTCCCGCACCGTCGGTTCCCCGCCGGATAACTGCAGAAGTGTTTTTCCCGGCACGGTCAGATCCCGGATCCATGTCTGAACCGTTTCCAGTGCCGGGTCACTGCCTCCGTCCGGCTCCGCAAAACAGAAGGTGCAGTTCATGTTGCAGCGGCCAGTAATCTCCAGCAGCGTACAGCAGGTCGACCGCTTATGATCCGGACACAGACCGCAGCCGGTGGGACAATGTAAATTTTCATTTTCTCCCACCGCCGGGCGAGCTCCCCGCCAGGCGGCAAAATCCACCTTATTTCTCCATAAAATAGTGGAAAATGCCCCGTGTTCCGGACAGTGCTTTACCAGATAGATACCATCCTTCCGTTCCTCTCGCACTGCGGAAATCCGCTTCAAACAGACCGGGCAAACACTGTACGTTTTCTTTATTTCTTCTGTGAGCATCCTGTTTTCCCTTTCTCTGCCATTCTATCGTCCCGCGATTATTTATCTTCCAGCTCCCGCTCTACCTCTGCCATTCGTCCTTTGACCAGCTTCTCCGGGATATAAACCTCCCCGCATTTGGGGCAGCGCATCAGATCCGTATGGAAATTGTGACCGATGTAGTCAAAAAAAGTCTGCTCCGGCACCATCTGCAGCTTACACCGACGGCAAAACACCGGCGCATCGTCCTTATCCAGAAGATTCTGGTTCCGGCCTCCGTGGATCGCTGCCACCTTCACGCCGTTTTTGATCATTTCCTCTGCCATCTCTATTCTCCTTCCAGATTCATGCGGTGAGAATATCCGTTCCACAGACGAAAACCTCCGTCCGGCAGAACCTCATACTCCGCCCAGTAGGTCATGTTCTGAATCTTCAAATGACCGGTAATATGACCATTCTCCGGATTCAGCACTCCCCGCTGCTCCCGTTCACAGTATTCTACCACAGTCTCCATATCCTGCACCAGAATCTGAGACTGGGAAAGCTTCTTCTCCAGCTCTTTGTCCACCAGCAGCTTCATCCGCGGCTCCTCCTTTACTTCCTCATTCCACCAGGTTTTTAAAAGCTCATTTCTGGCCGCCAGCTTGTTGGCCCGTTTTTCTGTTACAGTAACTGCCTCTCTGCCCCTTTGATTCAGTCCAAACATAAGATCCAGAAGGTGCACCGATTCCTTCCCCTGCGAAGCAAAGGATTCACGGCAGTTGACACAGTAGGTCAGATACGGTGCTTCCTTTTCGCTAATTCTTTCGTTAATAATCTGGCGGCTGAAATTCGGCGACGCGATGCTGATATGACCGCCATAGCTGCAGCAGCGGGCCTCCTCCTTCTCCATCGGAAGACTCTCTCTTTGGATTCCCATCGAATCCGCAATTCTGCGGACAGAGGCCTGAAGATCAGGATAGGTCCGGCTGGCACAGGGGTCAAACAGCGCATACGTCCCTGCCGCCCCGTCTGGCTCTGACTGACAAGCCATTTCCGGCAGCCCCCACTGCTCCATCACTTCTTCTAAAAATACACCCGGAACCTCCGGCAGATACTGATCAAAGGTCTTCCGGCAGGTGGGACAGGCAAAAATCACCGTTGGTTCACCCAGCTCTTTCCATTCTCTTTTCAACTGTTCGATGTAACCGGCATGCAGGTCGCTGTCTCCGGCCCACTCCGCCGGTACCCCGCAGCAGGTCATCCACAGCGCTGTCTCCGGATGCTTCTCCTTCATCCACTCATAGGTTTTCGTCACATATCTGGGATCCGAGGCCGCCAGCTGACAGCCTGTGAAAAATGCGTAAGCGCTCTTTTCCACACCTTCCGGCTTCCGGCAGATTTTTCCTTCTCCCGAGGAGAATTCCATATCCCGCAGCCAGTAGTCATGGAAGGCCCAGGGCATCGCGC
>JAEDOC010000031.1 GCA_016302185.1 Clostridium sp.
GCAGCACAATGGCAGGAAGAGGCATCCCGTTGAAGGTATTGTTTTTTACCATAGTATATAACGCCATATCTTCGAAGGTCAGACGTTGTCCCACAGATAACGGTGTGTCAAAGGAATAATCTCCTATCACATCTCCGGAGAGGCAGGTGGGACCGCCAAGACGGTAGGTATACTTCTTTTCTCCCGGCATTCCGCTTCCAGAAAGAGGCGGCCGATAGGGCATCTCCAGCACATCCGGCATATGGCAGGCTGCGGAGGTATCAAGAATGGCCAAGTGCATTCCGTTTTCCATGGTTTCCAGCACTGTGGTGACCAGAAAACCGGCATTTAAGACCACCGCTTCTCCCGGCTCTAAATAAACGGTCACACCGTATTTCTCCTGCAGTCTCCGAATCAGTCGAATCAGGCGTTCCCTGTCATAATCTGCCCGCGTGATGTGATGACCGCCGCCTAAATTCAGCCATTTTGCCCTGGAAAGCCAGTGGCCGAATCGTTGTTCCACCGCCTCCAGTGTGACCTCCAGCGCATCGGAATTCTGCTCACAGAGCGTATGAAAATGGAATCCACTCAGATACGGAAGTATCTCCGTCTCAAAATCACCGGCAGAAGAGAGCATCTCTTCGGTGGTTCCCATCCGGGAGCCGGGCGCACAAGGGTCATAGATTGCATGACCTTCCTGAGTGGAGCACTGGGGATTGAGACGAAGTCCCGCCTCTTTTCCCGCCTGTTTCACTTTTGCTCCAAATCGTTTCACCTGAGAAGGCGTATTAAACACCACATGATCCGCACAGGTCAGAATTTCTTCAAATTCGTCCTCCCGGTATGCCGCGGAAAATACATGGGTTTCCCCGCCAAACTCTTCCTTTCCCAGCCGGGCCTCATAGAGGCCGCTGGCAGCGGAACCCGCCAGATACTGCCGAAGCAGCGGATAGAGTGAAAACATGGAAAATGCTTTCTGCGCCAGCAGAATCCGGCAGCCGGACCGCTCGGAAACCTCTCTTAAAATTTCCAGATTTTTCTTCAGCAGCGCCTCGTCAATCAGATAATAGGGGGTGCGCAGCTTTGTCTCCTCTTTGATTTCCATTGAAACTCCTTACTCCACCAGAACCGGGTCATAGGATTCCTTCCACGGCAGTCCCCATTTGTTCAACGCATCCATGAACGGATCCGGATCGAACTCCTCGATGTTATAGACGCCCGGTTTCTGCCAGGTTCCGTTCATCACCAGCATGGCGCCAATCATCGCCGGAACGCCGGTGGTATAGGAAATGGCCTGAGACTCTACCTCACGGTAGCATTCCTGGTGATCGCAGATATTATATAAGTAGTAATTTTTCTCTTTTCCATCCTTCTTGCCCCGGAAGATACAGCCGATATTGGTTTTTCCCACCGTACGCGGGCCTAAGGATGCCGGATCCGGCAGCACTGCTTTTAAAAACTGCAGCGGAACAATCTCTTTTCCCTCATACAGAATTGGTTTGATGGAGGTCATGCCCACATTCTCCAGACACTTTAAATGAGTTAAATAGCTCTGCCCGAAGGTCATAAAGAAACGAATCCGTTTGATTCCCGGAATGTTTAAGGCAAGAGATTCAATCTCCTCATGATGCAGAAGGTACATATCCTTCTCTCCCACACCCTCAAAATTATAAACACGCTTGATCTCCATGGGCTCCGTCTCTACCCAGTGGCCGTCCTCCCAGTAGGAACCCTTAGCAGACACCTCACGGATATTGATCTCCGGATTAAAATTGGTAGCAAAGGGATAGCCGTGATCGCCGCCGTTGCAGTCTAAAATGTCAATATAGTTGATCTCATCAAATTCATGCTTTAACGCATAAGCAGAGAACACGCCTGTCACACCCGGATCAAAGCCGCTGCCCAGAAGCGCGGTGATCCCGGCCTCTTTAAACTTCTCCCGATACGCCCACTGCCACTTATACTCAAACTTGGCGGTGTCCTCCGGCTCATAATTCGCTGTGTCCACATAATGGGTTTTGGTTGCCAGGCAGGCATCCATAATCGTCAGATCCTGATACGGCAGTGCCAGATTCAGCACCACATCCGGATGAAAGCTTTCGATGAGAGCCACCAGCTCCTCCACCTTGTTCGCATCCACCTGTGCCGTCTGAATCTTTGTCTTCGTGGTCTTCTCCAGCTTCTCCTTCAATGCATCGCATTTGGATTTAGTCCGGCTGGCAATACAGATCTCCTCAAATACCTCGCTGTTCTGGCAGCATTTGTGGATGGCAACCGATGCCACACCGCCGCAGCCGATAATCAACGCTCTTCCCATGGTTTTTCCTCCTGAATTTTTTTTCTTATTTTTTTCAATTTGTTTTGCAGCAACGCTGCCTCTTCTATTCTATCTCTGCAAAGCCAGCAGCATCTCCCGCACAATTTTACAAGCGACCGCAGTAGATGCACCGGACGGATCCAGCGTGGGCGCCAGCTCATTGACATCGCAGCCCACCACATTGGCTTCCCTGCAAACATACGTCACAGCCCGGCGCAGCGTATCAAAATCGATACCGCCCGGCTCCGGAGTACCGGTTCCCGGGAATACCGACGGATCCATAACATCCAAATCCACGGTCACATAAACCGGGCGTCCCTTTATTAACTCCAATGCTTCTTTTAACTTGTCCTCTTCCACCACAAAGGGATGGGTCACCACATGCTTCCTGCCCCATCTCCATTCTTCCCGATCACCGGACCGGATCCCGAACTGAAAAATCCGGAAATCCTCTCCCAGTACCTCATGGCAGCGCCGAATCACACAGGCATGGGAGAGCTTCGCTCCCAGATAATCATCCCGCAGATCTGCATGAGCATCAAAATGCAGGATGCAGAGATCCGGATACTTTTTCGCCACAGCCCGAACGGCAGCCAGCGTCACCAGATGCTCCCCGCCCAAAAGGAACGGCAGCTTACCGTCCGACAGAATCTCTTCCGCACGTTCCTGCAGATCTTCCAGAGCCTGCTCCGCACTGCCAAAGCACAGCTCCAGATCACCGCTGTCAAACACACAATAATCCGTCAGATCCCGATCCTGATACGGAGAATAGCTCTCCAGACCATAAGATTCGGAACGGATGGCCCGGGAACCGAAGCGGGTTCCGGGACGATAGGAGGTGGTGGAATCAAAGGGCGCTCCGTAAAGCACGATTCCCGCCTCCTCGTAAGGGCCTTCGCAGGCCAGAAAGGTCTCAATATTTGGTCTCAACATCTTCCAGCATCTCCTCTACGTACGCGGGCAGGTAAAATGCCCCTTTATGAAGTGTGGTAGTATAATAGCGGCAGGTTAGTCCCCGCATATTCCACCGAATTTCATCCAGATTTTTTAGTGGATGGTATTTCTTGGAAGCAAATCCAAACAGCCAGTGCCCGGACGGATACGTTGGGATATGAGCCTGGTACACCCGGCTGATGGGGAAGGACTCCACAATCCGCTTGTGTGCCCGCTTGCAGGCCTCCGCATCCGCGTCATAAAACGGACTCTCATGCTGGTTGACCATAATCCCGTCCTCCTTCAGAGCCTTGAAACAGTTCCCGTAAAATTCCCGGGTAAACAGTCCCTCTCCCGGGCCAAAGGGATCCGTCGAGTCTACAATAATCAAATCGTATTCATTTTCCTTAAAACGGACGAATTTCAATCCATCCTCATAATGAATCGTCAATCTGGGATCGTCCAGACGGCAGGCCGTCTTCGGAAGATACTTCCGACAGACCTCCACCACCAGCGGATCAATCTCCACCATATCAATCTGCTCTATCTCCGGATACCGTGTCAGCTCCCGAATCACACCGCCGTCCCCGGCTCCGATGACCAGAACCTTCTTTACCGACGGATGCACCGCCATAGGCACATGGGTAATCATCTCATGATAAATAAACTCATCCTTTTCCGTCAGCATCATATAGCCGTCCAGTGTTAAAAAACGGCCGAATTGAAAGCTTTACATTGGGCGTATGATTTTCCGAAAACCAGAAATTCATTTCTATCTCTCCTTCCCGCAGGCACTTCTGCCATGCTGTTCCAACCATATCCTATAAAAGCACATTCAGACGCTCAATCCGGGCATCCTCCGGCCCGGTCATAGAACATCCCTTTTCCTTGGCATACTCAATATAATCAATAATCTCCCCGGTTATCTGCTCTCCCGGTGTCAGAATCGGGATTCCCGGCGGATAACACATCACAAATTCACTGCAGATCCGGCCTGCCGTCTCCCGAATGGGCACAGATTCCTTTTCCGCATAGAAAGCCTCCTGCGGGGATTTCACCACCACCGGATCAATATAATCAAAATGCATCAGACTGGATTTATCCCGACTGAACCGCCGTCTAATCTCCGCCAGGGCGCTGACCAGACGCTCCACCTCCCGCACCCGGTCGCCGATGGAAAGATAAGCCAGAATATTACCCAGATCGCCAAACTCCGTCTGGATATCATACTCATCCCGCAGAAGGTCGTACACCTCGATTCCCGCCAGTCCGATGTCCCTGGTATGGATGGAAAGCTTGGTCACATCAAAGTCGTAGATGCTGTCTCCGTTTACCAGCTCCCGGGAATAGGCGTAATACCCGCCGATCCGGTTAATCTCCATTCTGGCATACTCCGCCAGCTCCACCACCCGTCCGAAGGCCTCTTTTCCCCGCAGGGCAAGATTCCGTCTGGAGATATCCAGGCTGGATAAAAGGAGATAGGAACCGCTGGTGGTCTGGGTCAGGTTGATGATCTGACGCACATAGCCAGCCGACATCGCCGGACCGGTCAGCAAAAAAGAGCTCTGGGTTAAGCTGCCGCCGGATTTGTGCATGGAAACTGCCGCCATATCCGCTCCCGCTGCCATAGCAGAAACCGGCAGATTCTCTCCAAAGTAGAAATGGGTCCCGTGGGCCTCATCCGCCAGACACAGCATCCCGTTTTCGTGAGCCAGCTTCACAATCGCTCTCAGATCGGAGCAGATTCCGTAATAGGTGGGATTATTGACCAGAATCGCCTTTGCGTCCGGATTATCCTCAATCGCCTTTTTTACATCCTCCACCCGCATTCCCAACGGAATCCCCAGGCGGGAATCTCCGGCCGGATTCACATAGACCGGCACCGCTCCGCAGAGCACCATGGCCCCCATCACGCTGCGGTGGACATTCCGTGGAAGAATAATCTTCTCTCCGCGCTTTACCGCCGTGAGAACCATACACTGGACCGCTGATGTGGTACCTCCTACCATCAGAAACGCATGAGCAGCGCCAAAGGCCTCTGCTGCCAGCGCTTCTGCGTCCGCAATCACCGACACAGGATGACAGAGATTATCCAGCGGCTTCATGGAATTGACATCCATCTGCATACAGGCTTCCCCCAGTAATGCCGTCAGCTCCGGATTGCCTCTTCCTCTTTTATGTCCAGGTACATCAAAGGGCACCACCCTCATCTTCTGAAACCGTTCCAGCGCCTCGTAAATAGGCGCCCGTTCCTGAGAAAGCTCACTCATGTTTCTCTCCTTTATCTTTAACTTCCTTTTTCTTCATTTCTCTTTCAGGCAAAGGTCCTGACAACTTCAATAAATATTTCGTCCGCTGAAGATCTCTATCATCTCCCGACGCAGACTGTCCATGATACTGAGTCTGGTCCGGGGCGGAAGCTCATAGACGTCTGTTTTAAACAGATAATTCTGCAGATCAATGTCCTTTACCATCATCTTTGTATGGAACAGATTGGCCTCGTAAACATTAATATCCACCACGTCATACCGCCGCAGCGTCTCATCCGCGATATAATCCTGAATGGAGGTAATCCTGTGATCCATAAACAATTTTTTTCCCTCCACATCTCTGGTGAAGCCTCGTACCCTGTAGTCCATGGTGATAATATCGGAATCAAAGGAACCAATCAGATAATCCAGCGTGGACAGAGGCGTGATCTCCCCGCAGGTTGCCACATCAATATCCACCCGGAAGGTGGCCAGACAGGTTTCCGGATGGTATTCCGGGTAGGTATGCACCGTTACATGGCTCTTATCGAGATGGGCCACTTTCGTTTCTCCCTGCACCGGAATCATGGAATTCTCCGCTATCAGGAGAGTCACCGAAGCTCCCTGAGGCTCATAATCCTGCTGTGAAATGTTTAGCACCCGGGCTCCAATCATATCTGTTAAATTGGTCAGAATCCGGGTCAGACGCTCGGAGTTGTACTGTTGATCAATATAGGCAATATAATCCCTCTGCTCTCTGGCCGTCTTTGCATAACAGACATCATAGATGTTAAAGCTCAAAGCTTTGGTCAGGTTGTTAAACCCATATAATTTTAATTTCTGATTCTGTTCCATGGCGGTTTCCTCTCCCCCTGTGTTTTTGCTTTTCTTCCCTGACAAAGCGTTCTTCTGCAGAAAAAACGTATTTGATACAACAAAAAAACGCAGGCATGCGTAATCACACATTTCCTGCGTTTTGATCTTCTTTTGATAGGATTGAATTCAGAACCGCCATCCACTCTGTCAGCAGACAGCCATTTATCTTCTCCGTTCAAACAAGCACTCCTGCTTCTTTGTCAGAATCCATGTTCTTTCCAATATCAGATTGTTTAGATTCTATATAGCAAATATTTTACTTTTACCACTCTTATTGACCGTTTCACAAGTTGTGTGCATTCCGCACCGGTTATAAAGTAACCAACTTATAAAATTTGAGCTTCTAACTCAATCAATAATGCAGCTTTCGCTGCGATCGGCATTTGACCCGGCTGTCCGTATGGCCATCTACCCGCAGACACGGGTGGTCAAGAATATTTGCATGGATGACTCATTCATCAATCATCATTGGTTCCATGACGTTGTTATCGTACCTGTTTTTGGTAAAAATGTCAAGAAATTTTCTTGCCGTTTTTTTCAAATTTCGGAATGAGCACAAACAGTGCTATTCCAATTGCCAGAATAAAAATCGAGATAAACTGAGAAGTTGAAAGCGCTCCCACGGAGCCGCGAATTAAATCTCCCCTTAAATACTCCAGCCCGAACCGGCCGATGCTGTAAAAGATCAGATACAGCGCCGACACCTGTCCGTCGTGTTTACATTTCTTCGCCGCATACAGAAGAATCAGGCAGTGCAGAAAATCAAGGCCGCTGGAAATCAACTGCGTCGGAAGCAGCGGCACTCCGTTGGGGGCAAAATCGGAATGGGTGAATACGATAGAGATGGGACTCTCCATTTGCAGGCCGTAGCAGCAGCCCGCCAGAAAGCAGCCGATCCGGCCAAAGCCCTGGGCCAGGGCCACCGCAGGCATCACCAGATCAAAATACTTCCAGAACGGAAGCTTTTTTATCCGGGTATAGAGCCAGCCGCCAAGGATTCCGCCGATGATTCCTCCGTAAACCACGAAGCCGTCGCCCAGATCCAGCAGACGGCTGGGATCCTCCAAAATCTCATCAAAGGTCGTGATATAATACAAAAGCTTGGCACAGATCAGACCTCCGCCCACACCCCACAAGGCAATGGAAATCAGCGGATCGCTGTCCAGTCCTTTCCGGTTCGCCCGGTATTCACACAACAGATAGGCAGCGATAATTCCCAGACCAATCATCAATCCATATCCATGAATCGTCAGACTGCCGATGGTAAATAAATCATTTTTCATGTGTTCCTCCCATGAATCCTTTTGTTTTCCTTACGATTGTACCCTCTTTTTCCGGCTGTGGCAATGATCCGTTCCCTTTTTCCGGGAATTTTTCCGGATCTGCTACTCTTCTCTGGTCAGCACAGAAAATTCTTCCCGCTCAAACTCCTGAATGGAAATGGATTTTTTATTGGGATTGGCAAATACGAAGGTTTTATTCACATTTTCCACATAATTCTG
The DNA here is from genome assembly GCA_016302185.1 of Clostridium sp. Classification (GTDB taxonomy): domain Bacteria; phylum Bacillota; class Clostridia; order Lachnospirales; family Lachnospiraceae; genus Otoolea. The sequence continues at coordinate 7,857 of JAEDOC010000031.1, forward strand.
AATCTTATCATTGGTGGCACTGATGATTGCCTGAAATCCCAGATCCCGGATCAGCTGAATGCAGCTGGCCACCTTCTCCGCATCCATCTTGGAGAAGGCCTCATCCAGCACCACCAGACGGATGGAAGGACTTCTCTTCAAGCCCGGCTTCCATCCGATATGGTAGGCCTGGGCGAAGCTGGCGAGAAGCGCCACATATAAGGGATTCTGTCCCTCTCCGCCTGAATTCTTCCGCAGCATCCTGCTTAACTGCAGCTTCATCACGCCATCCTCATTCCGGATCAGCTGCTGCATATCAAACGAAAGATACGTCCGGTAATCCGCATACCGATCCATATTTCTTCTGGCTTCCTCCAGCTCCTCCGGTGTGGCATGCTCCGGCGGAATAAAGATGGAAATCAGCTCATCCATCAGATCCGCATACTGACTCTCATGCTCCATGGTAAAAAAGTTCATCTGATGTTCCATGGACTGTCCCAAATCGGCCGGACGAATCTCCAATGCATCATCCATAAACATATCATAAAACCGGCCATCCGGACCTTTGTTTTTCCCAATCACAAACTGATATTTATCCTTGCCGAAATTTAAGCTGCTGATCACCCGGTTTAATTCCCTGGTTCGCTGCATGGCCTCCCGGATAGCGCTGCGGATCTTAAACATAAAATCATCTTTAAAATGCTCAGCCGCGATCGCCGCCTGCCCCGCTGCCTTTTCCCGATAGGAGGTCAAATCTCCGCACTCCAATGTGGAAAGCAGCCGGTCATAGGACTCATTTCCCTTCTCACCGGGCGAAAAGCTGCGATTGGGATATGCCTTCAGATAGCGAAGCCGTTCCTCCACAAGGAGGGAAAACAGAGTTTCCGCCTCCTGATTCGCAGCCTCTGCCCGCTCCCCGCACTGATCACACAGGCGGTCAAACCGGGAATGCTCCATTTCCGGCAGCTGCCTGCGAAACTCCTCCTGCCATGGTTTTACCTCTTCCCGCGCCCGCAGTTCTTCGGACGCCTCCTTCTCACAGGCGGTAAGCATTTCCTGAAGCTGAAGCTGCTCCTCTTTTCCGTGTTTCAACTCGTCCTGCCCGCGGCTCAGCTGGCGTCCCAGCTCCCGCAGCTCCTCTTCCTTCGCGGAATGCAGTGCCTCCACCGAAGCCCGCTCCTGCTCCCAGGCTCCCACATCCGCATCCTTCAGCCGCTTCAGATCCGCAAGAAGCGTCTCCTTTTCCTTTTTCCGTTTCTTTAAGGTCTTTCCGTCCTCCAGCCATTCCAGATAATCCTCCGTCTCCCGATCCAGCGTCTCCAGGGAAAGGATCCGATCGCAGTCGGAAATCAGCTCCTCCAGCGGAGCCTGCTTTTCCCGGCAGGAGCGAAGCTCCTCCTCCAGAAGACGGATTCTCTTCTTCACACTGGCCTTTCCAATGCAGGCCGATTTCGTGTAGGTGTCCGGATTTAGGTACTGAAGGCGGAAATTCCGGTAGGACAGACACTCCGGCGTGATTCCGTTCTGGCTCTGTTTCAGCTCCTCCACCGTATGGCATTTGATGATACGGCCCAGCAGCCGCCGCAGATAGCTCTCCAGATAGGGGGCCTGCACCGTCACCTCCTCCGCCAGAGAACCTTCCTGGACTTCTGCCTGCAGAGAAGACGTCTTCTCCGTATCCAGCACTGCCGCTCCCCAGTATTTCTGACTGTCCAGCTCGCTGTAGATCCGCATCGCCGTTTTCGCGTAGGGCGGCGGAACCACCAGAGACAGCTTGCTTCCGGCAAGACACCCTTCTACGGCGCTGCGCCATTCTTCCGACCGTATATCCAGAAGATCCGCCAGCACAAACACATCTACCGACCGGCCGGTTTCCTCCAGAAGCCGGCGCTGCAGATAGGCGCGGACCGTCTCAATGTATTTAGGGTAAGCCTTCTTTCCTGCTTTTAGAAGAGACAGCTCCTCCGCTGCCTGCTTTTCCCGGCTTTTCAGCTCCCGAAGCTCCGAAAGCGCATTCTGCTTCTGTCCGGCCGCGTCCTGATGCATTTCCGCAAGGGCTGCCTTTAAACGGTTCAGTGTCTCCTTCTCAATAGTCTTCCCCGTAAATTCTTCGATATCCCACAGTGTCCGGTTGGGCGTCACATCCTCATCCGCCCACTGTGCCAGCGCATTTGCCGTCTGCTGCCAGCGGGCCTCGCTCTTCTCCAGATGCTCCGTCAGCTCATTTAAGCTCCTTAACCGTTCCTTTAACTCCTCATATCCGGTGGAGGAAATCTTTCGCAGAAGCGCATCACTCTGCTCCCGCAGAGACGCAGCCTGCAGCTTTGCCTCCTGCTCTCGCTCTTTTTTCCGGCTCTGCTCCTCTTCGGTCGCCGCAATCCTCTCGCGGCTTTCTCCGACCCGACGTCTTAACTCCTGTATTCTCCACTGCTTCTGGAACCACCGCTCCTTCCCGGCCAGCTCCCTTTTCCGGCAAATCTCCTGATAGCGGGCGGACAGCGCCTGCAGCACCTCAATCTCCCGGCAGGTCTCCTCAATCTTTCGCCGCATCTGACCGTAGAGCATTACGCTTTCCTGCATCTCCTCAATGTGAATATTCTGCTCCATGCAGATGTATTCCCGCACGAAATCCTCCAGCTTCAGATTCATGCGAAACGGGATCGCCCGCTTAAAGAGCAGCGGGAATTTCTCCGGATCCAGCCCGCCCAGATAGTTCTCATACAGCTGCCGGCGGAACCGTTCATTATGAGAGGTGGTAAAATATTCCTCTTTGGAATAGTGCTGTTTCATCCACTGCTCCACCTCCGAGATAGACATGGGACGACCGTCCACACGGTATTCATTTTCCCACAGCGGACCCTGATGCCAGAAAAAGCGGCGGGAAATGGTATTGGAGGCCGTTTCCACATCGAACACCACACCCACACACTGACATTCCTCCGTATCGGTCCGTGTCAGCTCCAGCACGATGGTGGTGGAAAAATCCTGATTGCGCAGATAGGCAAAATCTCCATTTTCCCCGATATTTACCATGCCCCGCAGATACTCGATCAGACTCCGATCCGAATCATCGGCCGCTGCCTTATTAAAAAATCCCCGCCCGTCGGTATTGGCATACAGCACAATCTGCATGGCATCAATCACCGTGGATTTGCCGCTGCCGGAATGACCGGTAAAGAAATTAATCTCCCGGCTGAAGGACAGCGTCTTCCGGCTGATATAATGCCAGTTATTGAGGCAGATGCGGGACAGGGCCTCAAAACAGTCCTCCTTAGCTTTCTTCTGCATTTCCTGCTGCATCTGTGCTTCCTCCTTGTATTTCTTCCTCTGTCTCCTCTTCCCCTGCTTCCGTCGACTCGTCAACGGAGTAAGAGGCCAGAAGCTGACGCACATCATCTCCCAAAAGCACCATATTGATGCAGGGATAGATGACCAGACGGCTTCCCGCCTTCAGCTCCTCCATCAAATCCAGCGGCTCCACCAGCTGATATTTCTTCAGAAGCGCAATGGCCCGCCGGATGTCCGTTGGCGACGGCTGCTTTTTGAACAGGCGGTAGCCTCCCAGCTTTTCCTGCATCTCCCCCAGGGTGGTATAGACGTTGACACTGGTGGAAACCGACTCCATCTGCTCGTCATAGATCAGCTTCAGCACCAGAATATACAGAGTCGCCAGGCGCGGCAGCTTCTCCCCGATCTGTGTCTCCCCCTGAATATAGATCACACCCAGCTGGCTGTTCTCCTGCACTGTGATCCCGGCAATGGCCAGATATTCCCGGATAAACTCCAGATGCTTTCCGCAGATCCGGTACTCCCGGTTGTTCTGAAACCGCTCTGTCCTCCGGTCATATTTGCGTTCCAGAAGGAAGGTCTGGCGCAGCAGCAGGCGAATGGAATCGGTCACCTCCCGTTTCTCTTCCCCGGTCAGACTGTCATAATAAGGGATCATGGACGTGACAGCAAACAAATCCTGATTTTCTCCCCGGCGTTCTTCACTCATGACGTTCCTCCTTCTTTGTAAATATCAGCTTTGGATAACGGTAGCCTCCGCTCTCAATCAGCTCTCCCGAAATCACCTGGCAGTGGTAGGGGCAGTGCTGCCTGGTAGAATAATCGTAGGCCAGGATCAGCTTTTCAAAATCTCCGTCATCCAGAACCGTATTCTCTCCCGTTACCATCCGGCCATCCTCCATCCGGCTGCTCACAAAATCCTCAATCTCTTTCCGACTGTAACGGCTTTTTACCCGGTTTAACTCCAGCACCTGACGGACGGAAAGCTCTTCCGGCTCCTCCGCCGGCCGGACATTCTCCGGAAATTCCTTTCTGGTGCGGCGCTGCTTATACAGAGAACCCTCCGACAGGATCGACAGCCGGGAAAGATTCATCTTCTCTGCCGTCTCCGAAAGCAGCGTACCGTCCTCCGGCTCCTCCGACAGATGATTTAACAGCTGAATCACCAGTCCCTTGGTGTTGTCCTCCCGGTTTAACAGATAATTCAGTCTTGTCACCGTGGCACGGACATAGCGGGAATGCTCCTTATCCATATTGGCAATCCGGCGCTCGATATCATCAAAGCCCCGCTCAATGGCGTCCAGCTTTTCCAGGATCCTGCCGATCTCCCGCTCCGTTTCTCCCTGTCCGTCACTGCCGGAAGTTTCCGCTTTTTCTCCGGAAGAAATGCCGCGCAGGCGGCCGAACTGTCTCTCCCGGCGCGCCAGATCCGCCAGCCAATCCTCATCCTGACGCATCTCATTCAGCCAATACTTAATGTCCGCTTTATAGCGGTAAAAATTATCGGAGGTTTTCAGAATATGGTACTTTTTCCGCACCACCTCCTCCACATAGCCCTCCAGATGATCCTTAAGCAGATCCCGGTAGGTCTCCTGCTCCAGCAGGCGGGCAAAAAACTTGTCCATGTTATGCAGCAGATCCTGCAGCGCCTTATTCAGCTTCTTTGTATTCACCAATGCGGCATCCAGAAGTCCGGCTCCGGCCCGGGTGTCATTTTTCAGTGAAAACAGCACCGCGTAAATATTCTGGATATAGATCTGTGTCTCATCCCCGGTTTCCTTTGCCAGTCGGTCAAATGCCTCGATAAACACCGCCGCATAATCGGGAATGACGATGTTTACCGTCATCGATGCGTAATCATCCACCTTTCTGAGCCAGCCACTGCGAACCAGCCAGTTTAATATCCGGGTGGCCGGAGGCTCCAGCGCATCGAAATCGTCCTCCAGCTCATCCTGCCAGAGCACCGGACGGCGCGCCGCGAAGGCCTCGCCAAGCAGGCGGATAGTAGTCTCCCGGCTCAGAAAATAATTGCTGTATTCATATTCTTCATTGATTTTCAGAAGTGCATCCATATAAACCGACCGGTTTACCGAGCGGAATAAGCTCCAGAAACGATCGGGTATCTCATTCATCAGAATCATGTTTTCCCCTGTCTGATCATTGATCCGTTCATTTTGCCGTAAAAATTTATTTTATCACAGTTTCCCGCTTTTTTCATTGCTTTTCCTATAAAAAATGAGATATAATGAGGCAGAGCATAATGACAGAACAATGAGTTCAGAAAAGGAGACGATTTGATATGGGATTTAAAGAAGTAAAAGTGGAGGAACTGCCATTTAATCCGTTTACAAAGATTGGTTCCGAGTGGATGCTGATTACCGCCGGAACCGAAGAGAAATACAATACCATGACGGCCAGCTGGGGAGGCGCAGGCGTTCTCTGGAATAAAAATGTGGTGACCTGCTACATCCGTCCGCAGCGCTATACGAAAGAATTTGTGGATGCCAACGACACCTTTACCATCTCCTTCTTCGGATCGGAGTATAAAAATGCCTTAACCATCTGCGGCAGAAAATCCGGACGGGACTGCGATAAGATCACGGAAGCCGGACTGACTCCCTGCTTCTTCGACGGCACTCCGTCCTTCCGGGAGGCCAGCCTTGTCCTCGTCTGCAAAAAGCTTTATATCGATACCATCAAACCCCAGAATATTCTGAATCCGGTCAACGATACCGCCAATTATCCGCAGAAAGACTACCACACCATGTACATTGCTGAAATCCTGAAGGCTTATCAGGCAGAATAACAGAAATAAAAAAGAAGCGCTCCGTCACTGCCGTATCAATACTTCCGGCAGCGACGGAGCGCTTCTTTTTTATACTTATTCTTCTTTTTTCTTTCGTTTGCTGCGCAGATACATCCAACCGCTTCCGGAGCCCAGAAGAAGGACGAATAATACCCAGAGCGGAACCGACGAGTCGCCGGTTGGCGCCATAGCACCAAGTGCTACCAGCCAGTCTTCCAGTTCTTCCAGAATCTCCGGTGAGTTCCGCAACCATCCCGTGGGGACTCCCATGGATTCTAACTGAATCAGGAGATTTTCTACCGTTTGTCTGGCTTCCTCTTTCCTCTTTTTCAGTTCTTCTTCCGAAATAGGCTCCGTGATCTCTTCCTGCGGTTCCTGTGGCTCTGTCTCCGGCGGAACTTCCGGTATCTCCGTCTGTCCGGGACCCTGCGGTTCTTCTGAAGGCTTCGGAGCGCCGGAACCTCCGTGATGATTTCCTCCGCCGGAGGATTTCTTCCGGTTCACAAACAGAGCTTCTGCTGAAATTCCGTATGGAATCACTCCGGTATCACCCTCAGAAGAGGATAACGCATACCCACTCCTCTCTATTTCGGTTACCTGATAAGATGCACCGGCCGGAATCCCATCAATCCTGAAATATTCACCGGAATCGATCCGAATCGTCCCGTCCGACTCAGTCACATATCTCTGCTCCGTGCCTTCCACAGCATCTATCTCCGCCCGATCATACGGTCCGGTATAGGTCTGCTTCTTTCCGTTCACTGTGAGCTCTGTCCGGAACTGAAAATCACTTCCATAGCCGCTGACCATCGTCTTCTTTACAGTTAGGCTTCCGGTTTTCAGTGTGTTGGTAATCACCGTTCCATCCAGTTCATGCAGCGCCTCATAACCATCCGGCACTTGTTCTGTGACCGAATACTGAATTACCGTTCCATTTTGTGTATACATCGGCAGATCCTTCCACTGCCACTGCCATACAGAGCCGTTCTTTGTCCATTCCGGCTCTGACACTGCCACGCCATCCAACGCTGCTTCCGGAACGGTATGCAGCTCCAGCTGAATTTCTGACGGGCGCAGTCCGTAACGATTCTCCTGGTCCTCCCAGATCTTTGTACCGCTGAGTGCGGACGTATATAACGGAATCCAGGTATTCTTTACGGTTGTCACAGTGGAACCGTCCGTCTTCGGATCAGACAGGGCCGTTTCAAAATGATAACCACCCATAAATCCACTCATACCTTCCATATCATCCACACGGTCCGGCCTTACGGTTTCACCTGTCTTTTTCATGGAGATCTCCCGGAACCGGTACATATATTCCCGTCCCTGATTCTCTCCATCTTCTGTATCATAACGCGGAAGATCCGTAATCGTCTTCTCGTCTACTCCGTTTTCCCCCCGAGGCAGGGTAACAGTAAATACCAGCTCCGCAGGAGATGCTTCGCCGGCCTTTCCGGCCTCTCCATAGGTCACTGCCTTCCAATTCCTGCTGTCATATCTGTCATCCGCATAGCTTCTCTGCAGTTCCAGAGTCACGGACTGAATCTGCTTCTTTTCCGGATCCTCTCCATGATTCCACACCTTTCTTACCGAAGCGCTGGTTACAGCAGATTCCGGAGTCAGCCGGTTCTCTATGGTGACCCGTTTATCATTCTCCTCTTTATTACTCTCAGAAAGCAGGCTTCCTGTGAGGTTGGCTGCATTCATCGTTGTCACATAAGCGTCTACCGGAGTCTCCACGACACGGTAGGATACCGGGACAGCTTCAGAACCGGACGCTGCCATCACCGGCAGATTTTCCCAGGAAACAGGCTGACTCCAGCTTCCGTCGCTGCCCGGCAGAATCGTTCTCTCTGAACCGGAAAGCACTTCATACGGCTGATCTCCAAGCCTTCTCTCCAGATGCAGGGTAATGCTGTCCGACCTGGTCCCCGCCGGATTCGTGCCGTCCCCGCTCCACTGCTTCTTCGCCTCAATCCGCATTGTCTTCGGAGTATAGGAGTTTACCAGCTGATTTTTACCGGAACCCTCAACTCCCGGAGCGACGGTATCCGCATCGATCGTTCCTCCCTGCTTCTCCGTATACGGATTCTGGGTATACGGTGCCCTGACCGGAACATTGACTTCCCTGATACGGTACTGAATTACGCTTCCGTCCTCCCGATATTTCGGAAGATTCGTCCAGCGGTAGCTCCAATTGCCTTCCGGCTCAGAAAGAGTTGCCGGAGTGCCCACCGGTTCCTCCTGTCCGCCCGCCGTTCCAGCCGTTCTGTACAACTGTACCGCAATCGCATCCGGACGCACTCCGTCCTGATTCTGATTGTCATTCCAGACCTTCTTCACCGGAACATCTACGGTGATTCTGGTATTTTTGATTTCCTGTGTAAATACCTCTCCCGCTTTTACAGGTGCCTTTTCTTCCACCAGATAACCGGAAAGGATTTTTGCCCCGTTCTCATAGCTGCAACCGGTAATCCATGTGCTGCCGCCATCATAAGAGACAGCAGTCTCCACCGCACGGTACTCATATGCTGTGCCGTCAGAATCCTCCTTCGGCAGGTGATCAAAGGTTACCTTCCAGGTACCGGCTGCATCCGGAGTAATCACTTTTGTCTCTGCTTCAGACCAGGCCGGATCAATCACGGACAGATTCTTAAACTCCCCTGATGTCTTTCTCTGCAGCGTTACTTTGACTGCATTCGGTCTTCCCTCCGAGATACCTTTGTAATCCCAGGTTTTCGTTACCGTAAGGCTCGTTCGCTTCAGCGAGTTCGTCAGCGTCAGAGTGCCGGTTCGATTCTCCAGAACAGGAGTTGCAGATTCCGCATTCAAAGCAGAGGTATACGCCGGGGACAGATTCGTCTCCCGTACCTGATAGGAGATCGGAGTACCCTGACTTGCATAGGTTAAACCAGTAAATTCGTATTTCCACTCATTTGCCTGCGAAAGTGTCGCTTTTCTTTCCGGTTCTACCGGAGTAAATTCTCCGCTGTCCCCCACTCTCTGATACAACTGAACCGTAACTTCTTCCGGACGCAGCTTCCAGAAATTTTCCGAATTCTCCGGAAGAGCCCCCGGAACGGCTGTTGCAGTCAACCGATCCTCCCACTGTTTTGTCACTGTAATTACAACGTCCTGAAACGGGGTATGACTGTTGGTAACCGTTCTTACCAAAACATCTTCACCGGACGAGGCGTCTGAAGAGGTTGCATAGCTTACAGAATAATACTGCGGAACACTCACCTCACGGATCC
>JAEDOC010000032.1 GCA_016302185.1 Clostridium sp.
AACAAAAGATAAAAAAGAGCGTGTTGGACGTATCCTTCAGATGCATGCCAACAAGCGTATGGAATTAGACAAGGTTTACTCCGGCGACATCGCTGCAGCGATCGGCTTCAAGTTCTCCACCACCGGTGATACCATCTGTGATGAGCAGCATCCGGTAATCCTGGAGTCCATGGTATTCCCGGAGCCGGTTATCGATATCGCTGTAGAGCCGAAGACCAAAGCCGGTCAGGAGAAGATGGGCGAGGCTCTGGCAAAGCTGGCAGAGGAGGATCCGACCTTCCGTGTTTACACCAACAAGGAGACAGGCCAGACCATCATTGCAGGTATGGGCGAACTGCATCTGGAGATCATCGTAGACCGTCTGCTTCGTGAGTTCCATGTGGAAGCAAACGTAGGTGCTCCGCAGGTTGCTTACAAGGAGACCTTCACTAAGCCGGTTGATGTGGACAGCAAGTATGCAAAACAGTCCGGTGGTCGTGGTCAGTACGGTCATTGTAAGGTTAAGTTTGAGCCGATGGATCCGAACGGTGAGGAGACCTTCAAGTTCGAGTCTGCAGTAGTCGGCGGTGCGATTCCGAAGGAGTACATCCCGGCTGTTGGAGAGGGTATTGAAGAGGCTGCAAAGGCCGGTATCCTTGGCGGATTCCCGGTACTTGGTGTTAAGGCTACCGTATACGATGGTTCCTACCATGAGGTTGACTCTTCTGAGATGGCATTCCACATTGCCGGTTCCATGGCATTCAAGGATGCAATGCGTAAGGGCAACCCGGTTCTTCTTGAGCCGATCATGAAAGTAGATGTAACCATGCCGGAAGAGTACATGGGCGACGTTATCGGAGATATCAACTCCCGTCGTGGACGTATCGAAGGTATGGAGGACATCGGCGGCGGTAAGCTGGTTAAGGCTTATGTTCCGTTAGCAGAGATGTTCGGTTACTCCACCGATTTACGTTCCAGAACACAGGGACGTGGTAACTATTCTATGTTCTTCGAGAAATATGAGCAGGTACCGAAGAGTGTTCAGGAAAAAGTTCTTGCCGGAAAGAGCGAGAAATAATTAAAAAACAGTGTTTGATTCTTTTCCGAGGCAGGTAAAAACTGCCCGGAAAAGCAAATATAGGCTTGAAAAATAAACTCTGATCGCATATAATTAGAGACAGCCTAACATAAATTTAGAAGCCTTAGTGGGCACAAATTAAGGAGGACGTTTTAAAAATGGCAAAAGCAAAGTTTGAAAGAACAAAACCGCATTGCAACATTGGTACCATCGGACACGTTGACCATGGTAAAACAACATTAACCGCTGCTATCACAAAGACTCTGAATCAGAGACTTGGTACTGGTGAAGCAGTTGCTTTCGATATGATCGATAAGGCACCGGAAGAGAGAGAGCGTGGAATCACTATCTCCACCGCACACGTTGAGTACGAGACCGAGAAGAGACACTATGCACACGTTGACTGCCCAGGCCATGCTGACTATGTAAAGAACATGATCACCGGTGCTGCTCAGATGGATGGCGCTATCCTGGTAGTAGCTGCTACTGATGGTGTTATGGCTCAGACAAGAGAGCACATCCTTCTGTCCCGTCAGGTAGGCGTACCGTACATCGTTGTATTCATGAACAAGTGTGATATGGTTGATGATCCGGAGCTGCTTGAGTTAGTAGAGATGGAGATCCGTGAGCTTCTGAACGAGTACGAGTTCCCGGGCGATGACACACCGATCATCCAGGGTTCCGCATTAAAGGCTCTTGAGGATCCGACCTGCGAGTGGGGCGACAAGATCCTTGAGCTTATGAACGCTGTTGACGAGTACATTCCGGATCCGGTTCGTGATACAGATAAGCCGTTCCTGATGCCGATCGAGGACGTATTCACCATTACCGGTCGTGGTACTGTTGCTACCGGCCGTGTAGAGCGTGGTACATTAAAGCTGAACGATGAGGTTGAGATCGTTGGTATTCATGAGGAGACCCGTAAGACTGTTGTAACCGGTATCGAGATGTTCCGTAAGCTGCTTGATCAGGCTCAGGCTGGTGATAACATCGGTGCTCTGCTTCGTGGTGTTCAGAGAACTGAGATCCAGAGAGGTCAGTGTCTGGTTAAACCGGGTTCCGTAAAATGCCATAAGAAATTTACCGCTCAGGTTTACGTTCTGACCAAGGACGAGGGTGGTCGTCACACTCCGTTCTTCAACAACTATCGTCCGCAGTTCTACTTCAGAACCACTGACGTTACCGGCGTTTGCGAGTTACCGGCTGGTACCGAGATGTGTATGCCTGGCGATAACGTAGAGATGACTATCGAGCTGATTCATCCGGTAGCTATGGAGCAGGGTCTTCGTTTCGCTATCCGTGAGGGCGGCCGTACCGTAGGTTCCGGTAGAGTAGTTTCTATCATCGAGTAAGATTCGCGATGGCAATGAGCCATGCAAATGAATAAATAAAAAGAACCCGGGAAGAGTGCTTGCATTCTTCCCGGGTTCTTTTTATTTATTCATTTATAGGGCGAAGCCCGCGACCGAACGGCGTAAGCCGTGAGGTTGCAGCATGGCGGGCCGGTGGAAGTCGAATGCACGCGACCGAGATGGAGCGAAGCGGAATCGAGGTGTGCGCTTATCAGCTAAAATTTTATGAGTTTTGTGTGCCGCCCGGCTTGACGAGAAACCTGGGCGGCATTCTGATACTATTTCATATTCTCAAAAAAGGCATCTGTCAGCTTCTGAATATTCAGATACGGATTCTCATAATCAAAGCTGATCATTCGTCCTCTGGCGGCCAGAACGCCCAGTCGGATAGGACCGGCCAGATCCGCATTCAGCCGTTCATCAAGCATACCGCTGATAAAGCCGCCGGCAAAGGAATCTCCGGCACCGGTATCATTGTTCATCTGATACTGGTAGAGCTTCTGGTGACGTACCGTGCGGATACAGGACTTACCATTCTCAAAATGAAGCAGCTCATGACGATCGTCGTACTTAATAATCAGAGTACGTTCCGGAGAAGGATTTATGGCAGTAAAATAATCACAGAGGTTCTGGTACAGCGGACGGGCGCTTCTCGCATTCAGTCCCAGATTCCGTTTTTCCGATTTATTTAAAAAGATATAATCCGCGTAATTTACCAGTGGCTGCAGACGTTCTCTCCACACGGAGGTGTATTCAGAGCCGGGATCCATGCTGACCTTTAACGATGGATTCCATTTCTTTGCCTGAATGACATACTGCATGATGGCCTCAAACTGAGTAAAATCAGAAAGAGAAGACAGATGAATCCAGCGTGCCTGCGACAGATATTCCGCGAAGGACTGTCCGGTTCGCTCTTCCTGCTCCTGAATCCGATCCAGCAGTGTATTATTGGCACAGGGGGCAATCTTAATACAGTTCCGGCTGTGGTTATAGAGGCGGACAATGGATTTGGCGATGGTTCTGTGGTAAATATCTTCAAACCGATCTTTGGTGGTAAACAGCCAGTCCCGATTATCCAGATGGGCCAGCTCCTGCTCCACATTATTAGTTTTTCCATACCGGAGATCAAAATCATTGGGACTGCCGCAGACCCCGGTATAGGCCACCTTCAGTCCGGGAAGAATATGCTTAATTACCTTTAACGTGATAAAAGCGGATCCTCCGATCTGTGTTGTGTATTCCTTGTTCTTCTGAACCAGTTCCAGAATATCATCTTCCACATCTGAAATCGGATTGCTTAAATTCTCATCACCGGATTTCCCATTGACGATCAGATCAAGGCCGGTACAATGAAACATATAATCATAGTTAATTGCACCGATGCAGATAACATCCAAACCTGCCATGTTCCATACCTCACATTATATTAGAATTTATGACAAAAAAACACGCCATCATAAGAATATATTATAAATAGGTGTTTTGTCAAACAGAATGTAAAAAAAATGTAAATCTGTTTGGGAAAAAGTCGGAAAAGGGATGTGCGGAAGAAATGGAAAAGAAATGAAATGGAGAAAGAAAGGAAATGAAAAAGAATCTGCCCTGTGATATACTGGGAAAAACGGAGTAGGGAGGAGCAGACGAATGGAGAAAAACAGAAGGGCTTGTCTGACCGGTGCGCATTTGAAATGGACGGCTCTGGCAGCCATGGTAACAGATCATATCGGAATTCTGCTTTCCGGACAGAAATGGATTTCGCCGGCGTTACGCCTGGTGGGACGCCTTTCCTTTCCCTTATTTTGCTTCCTTCTGGTGGAAGGCTTTCTTCACACCCGGAATGAAAACGCATACGGGAAACGGCTGCTTGCCTTTGCGTTTCTTTCGGAGATTCCCTTCAATCTGTTCCTTGGAAGAAAGCTGTTCTTTCCCGAAATCCAGAATGTCTTTTTTACCCTGTTTCTGGGGCTGTGGATGCTGCGGCTGATCCGCCGGGCAAAAACTTTGGAATGTCAGCTTATCATCCTTCTTTTGTTCAGCGCTGCGGCCTGGCTGCTTCGATGCGATTATGATGCGGGAGGAATGTTCCTGATTGCGGCGTTCTATTTCTATCGGCAGGGAAACAGCACCATCCTGCTTCCTGCAGTCGTGGCGGCAGTGCTCTCTCTTGACTTTTACGGAGCAGCAGCGCTTTCGGCTCTTCCGGTCTTCCTGTACGGAGGAGAACGGGGCAGACAGCCGGGAAAATACTGGTTTTATCTTTTTTATCCTCTTCACCTGCTGGTGCTGTATGGGCTCACCTGCCTGCGATAGGGACGTGTCCGCGGCAGGAGAAAAGAGGCTGTAATCGTTTGAACGCCGGTTTTATGAAAAAGCTTTTGCTTTCTTCTTTGGGAACAGTTATAATAAGAACATGAGTTTTGCCGGCAGAAGAGGGAGAAGCAGCTGTGCAAAAGAGAACAAAGGTATGGAATTCTGCAGGAATGCCATACAATAGGGAGGAAGCCATGCAAAAAAAGGACCCACTGGTAATGCCCATTGTCAAATGGGTAGGCGGTAAGCGTCAGCTGCTGGAGCAGATTGTGCCGCGGATACCGGAACATAATACATACTATGAACCCTTTGTCGGCGGCGGTGCCGTGCTGTTTCGGATGCAGCCGAAGAAAGCGGTGATCAATGATTCCAATGAAGAGCTGATCAATATTTACCGGGTGATCAAGGAACAGCCGGAGGAGCTGATTGCCCGCCTGGCAGAGCATAAGGAGAAAAACTGTCAGGAATATTTTTATGAGGTCAGAGCACTGGATCGGAGCTTCGAGACATACATGGAGTTATCTCCGGTGGATCGGGCGGCACGGATTATCTATCTGAACAAAACCTGTTATAACGGGCTGTTTCGGGTAAACCGGGCGGGAGAATTCAATTCTCCCTGGGGACGCTATAAGAATCCGAATATTACCAACGAGGATACCATACGGGCGATGAGCCGGTATCTGAATCAGTCGAAGGTGCTGATTCTCTGTGAGGACTACCGGGAGACCTTTAAGGGGATACGGAAGGATTCCTTCGTGTATCTGGATCCTCCGTACATGCCCATCAGCTCTTCGTCATCCTTTACCGGGTATACAGCGGCCGGATTCGGACCGCAGCAGCAGATTGAGCTGAAGAAGCAGTGTGATATCCTGAATAAGAGGGGAATCCGTTTCCTGCTGTCCAATTCCTGCTGCGAATTTATTGAGGAACTGTATAAGGATTATATTGTGGAGCGCGTGTCCGCCAAACGGACCATCAATGCCAAAGCGGATAAGCGGGGAGCGATTGATGAGCTGCTGATACGAAATTATGAGCTTGATTGATGATAAATGGGAGCTGCTCTTTGACCGGTATGAGATTGCGAAAAAAGTGTCGGAGAGCGGCCTTTTTTCGATTACGGCAGATCAGATACGGGAATATAAGGAACCCCGCCTGATGACAAAATTTGATACCAGAGAGTCGCTTCCCAAGGTATTTGGAAAGAATCTGGGCATTCTGCCGGTGACCCGGGGAAGCTATTGCATCGGGAATTTTGACCTTTATCAGGATTTTCCGGAGGAGGTCTCCGGAGAAGCTGCCGGAGAGCGGGCGAAGCAGATTCGGAGAATGTCGGTGCCGGACTGGTATGAGACGATTGACACAGAGGACATCCGCTCGGAGGCGGCTGCAATCAATGTGATGGGGCTGACCGGGATGCTGGACGATTTTCTGGGAGAGGAGAACTTTCGCCAGACCGTATCCGGACGGATGGCATCAGGGCAGTTCAGTTTCCTGGTCCATGGACGGCCGTCCGGTCTTTCAAGCCGGATTGAGGTACATAATTCGCAGGTGGAGATTGACGGCGGCTTTGAGTCCAGGGAATCCTTTGCAGTGCTGGAAGGAAAAAATGTGGTACATGGGAATTTTCTGGTGCGCCAGCTGTATTATCCCTACCGCCTGTGGGAGGAAAAGCTGAAGAAAAGGGTACGTCCGGTTTTTCTGGTGTACTCCAACAACATTTTCCGTTTGATGGAGTACGAATTTACGGAACGAGAGAACTATAATTCCATCCATTTGGTAAAAGAAGGATTGTACAGTCTGGAAGATACGGAGATCACGGCGAAGGCTCTGTATGAGGTCTGGCGGCAGACAGAGGTTCGTCCGGAGCCGGAGGTGACCTTTATCCAGGCAGACAGCTTCGATAAGGTAATCTCACTGACGGAGCATTTAAAGGAATGTCCGTTAAGCGGAGCAGAGATCGCCGAACGGTTCGGCTTCCGGGAACGGCAGTCGGATTATTATTATAATGCCTGCAGATACCTGGGGCTGGCAGAGAAGAGAAAAGAAGCGGACGGTGTGGTCCGTGTAGCTCTGACCGATGCGGGACGCGGGCTGTTCAAGCTGCGCTACAAGCCGCGTCAGCTGGAATATGTAAAACTGATTCTGGAACACCGGATTTTTCATGAACTGTTTGAAGAGATGCTTCGGACCGGCAAAGTGCCTGGAAAACGGCGGATCTGTGAACGGATGCGAGAGCTTCGCTTATGCGGCCCAAGCCTGATTGAGCGGAGAGCATCCTCCGTGGCCGGATGGCTGCGGTGGATGCGGGGGCTCTATTCTGCGTAGAGTGTGCGGGACTATTCCGGATAGATCAGCCGCTCTTCGTCGATTCCGGTCAGAACTTCACGGAGATATTTATCTGCCAGATATCTGGCCATGGGAAGATTCATATCCAGGTAGTTGCCGCAGTCCTTTGCGCTGGCACCGGGAACCTCTCCCTCATAACGTCGGATGAAATCGAACATGGAGACCATCAGCGGAACGATATCGCAGGAGTTCAGCTCACCGGTCAGCAGCAGATAGAAGCCGGTGCGGCAGCCCATGGGTCCAAAATAGATGACCCGTTCCTTCCAGTAGGGATCATTGCGCAGAAAAGTGGCGCCCAGGTGTTCAATTGTATGCACTTCAGCGGTATTCATGACCGGCTCGTAATTCGGACGGGTCATGCGGATGTCAAAGGTGGTGATGACGCTGTCACCGGCTTTATCCCTTCGGGATACATAGATACCGGGAAGCAGTTTTAAATGGTCAATGGTAAAGCTGGTGATTTTTTCCATGACAGGTACCTCGCTTTTCAGATTTTAACTCAGTATACCGAATCCGGACGAAAAATACAAGGGAAAAAGCATGCTTGCAAGCACTTCTTTTCTGTATTATAATAAACTGGTATTTTGTAACATGATGCACGGCAGCCATTTGGCGGCTGTTTCGGGAATAAAAGGAGATGGAGATTATGTTAGACGGCAAGAAAACTTTATTCAGCGGCATGCAGGCCACAGGTAATCTGACCCTGGGCAATTATCTGGGAGCGCTGAAGAACTGGGTAAGCATCAGCGATGAGTATCAGACCTTCTTCAGTGTAGTGGACATGCATTCCATCACCGTACGTCAGGATCCGGCGGAGCTTCGGAGAAGAGCCAGAACTCTGCTGACCCTCTATATTGCAGCCGGACTGGATCCGGAGAAGAACTGCATCTATTATCAGTCCCATGTCAGCGGACATGCGGAGCTTTCCTGGATTTTAAGTTGCTTTACCTATATGGGCGAATTAAACCGTATGACCCAGTTCAAGGACAAGGCGGCGAAGCATGCGGATAATATCAATGCAGGCCTGTTCACCTACCCGGTGCTGATGGCAGCGGATATTCTGCTGTATCAGGCAGATGTGGTTCCGGTAGGAATCGATCAGATGCAGCATCTGGAGCTGACCAGAGATATCGCGATTCGTTTTAATAATATTTATGGGGATGTGTTCACAGTTCCGGAGGCATATATCGGCAAGGCAGGCGCCAAGATCATGAGTCTGCAGGATCCGGGGAAGAAGATGTCCAAGTCCGATGAGAATCCCAATGCCAGCATTTATCTGATGGATGATCCGGATACGATTATCCGTAAGTTTAAACGCGCGGTGACCGATTCGGAGGCCTGTGTCCGCTACAGCGAAGAGCAGCCCGGAATCCGGAACCTGATTGATATCTACAGCGCCTGCACCGGAAAAACACCCGCAGAGGTGGAAAAGGAATTTGACGGCAGGGGATATGGCGACTTTAAGCTGGCAGTAGGAGAGGCTGTGGTCTCTGTATTAAAACCGCTGCAGGATCGTTATGCGGATCTGACCAAGAATAAGGATTATCTGGACAGTGTTATCAAGAACAATGCCGAGAAGGCACAATATTTCTCTAATAAAACATTGCGGAAGGTTCAGAAGAAGGTAGGTTTTCCGGAGAGAATCCGATAAACGGAGCAGAAGAATGGACGGTAAAAGATGCGTGTACTGACCTATCAGATTGATGAGAAGGAGCGGCTGGGTTTTTTGAGCACCGATGGCCGCTGGATTTATATGACAGAATCTCTGGGAATGGAGTATGAGGATATGAGAGCCTTAATCCGGGGTATCAGTCCCTCAGAGATTCAGCTGGCGGAGCACATGGCCCGCAAGTCACCGGAGGAACTGGATATGGCCAGGGCGATTCCGGTCAGCGATGCGAAGATCCTCCCGCCGATCCCGGTTCCGGATCAGGATGTGATCTGTCTGGGTGTCAATTATATGGAACATTTGAAGGAAAGCGATCGTTTCCTGAAGGGTGCCATTAAAGAAGAACAGGCGTATCCGGTCTATTTCGGAAAACGGGTCGGACGCGCAGTGGCGGACGGGGAAGAGATTCCCAGCTATCCCGGTCTGGTGGAGGGTATCGATTACGAAGTAGAACTGGCGGTGATTCTGGGAAAGGATGCGAGGGATGTTCCTGCAGAGAAAGCCCGGGAGTATATTTTCGGTTATACCATTCTGAACGATATCAGCGCCCGGAATTTACAGAGCAATCACAAGCAGTGGTATTTCGGAAAGAGTCTGGACGGCTTTACTCCCATGGGTCCCTGGATCGTGACCGCGAATGAACTGGAGTTTCCGCCGAAGCGCACCATCCAGTCCTATGTGAACGGAGAACTGCGTCAGAATGCCAGTACCGGAGATTTGATTTTTGGAATTGATTATATTATCAGTGAACTGTCCCAGGGAATGACTCTGCGGGCAGGCACCATCATTTCCACAGGCACGCCGGCCGGCGCAGGTGTGGGCTTCAATCCGCCCCGCTATTTAAAATCCGGGGATGTGGTGGAATGCCGGATCGACGGAATCGGTTCTCTGACCAACCGGATCAAATAACCGGAAGTACAACAAAATAGACAAGAAAATAAAAAAATCGCCATTGAAATATTGACGGCGGAAATTCTCTATGCTATAATCCATCAAAATGAACAAAGGAGTTCATGGGGCCTGCCCTCATGGACTCTTTTTTTGCGTTATAGGATACGAAGGTTTATGGAGTTGGACATAAGGAAAGGAATGGTGACAAATGGAAAAACCGGTATATCTTCTTTTGGAAAACGGCAAATATTTTGAGGGAAAATGCTTTGGCGCCCCTATGAATGAAGTGACCGGAGAAGTAGTTTTTACAACAGGCATGACAGGATATCTTGAAACGATCACAGATCCCAGCTATTTCGGACAGATCGTTGTTCAGACATTTCCAATGATTGGTAATTATGGAGTGATTCCTCAGGATTTCGAAAATAAAGAGGTATATTTATCTGCATATATCGTAAAAGAATGGTGTCAGGAACCCTCCAACTTCCGGAGCAGTGGTAATCTTGACACCTTTTTTAAGGAACGGAACATCCCGGCAATATACGGAATTGATACCAGAAAGCTGGCGAAGGTAATCCGGGAGTACGGTGCCATGAACGGACGGCTGACCATGAAGGAGCCGCCCTATAGCGAGGAAGATTTGAAGGAAATCCGGGAATTTCGCATCACAAAGGCAGTGGAAACCGTGACTCCGGAAGCTGTAGAAGTGGTTTCCGGCAGGGAGAAGGATGCGTTCCGGGTAGTTCTCTGGGACTTTGGTGCCAAGGAGAATATTTTAAGAGAGCTGGTGAAATGGGGCTGCGAGGTCATCGATGTTCCGGCCTCCACCACCGCGGAGGAGATTTTATCCTACCATCCAGACGGCATCATGCTGTCCAACGGCCCCGGCGATCCGGAAGCCAATGTGGGCGTGATTGAAGAGATGAAAAAGGTAGCGGAAGCGAAGCTTCCCACGTTCGGAATCTGCCTGGGCCATCAGCTGTTTGCCCTGGCCAATGGTGCAAAGACGGGCAAGATGAAATACGGCCATCGCGGCGCGAACCAGCCGGTCAAGGATCTGACCACCGGACGGGTGTATATCAGCAGCCAGAACCATGGCTATGAGGTGTTAAAAGCGACTCTTCCGGAAGGCGCAGAGGAAACCTTTGTAAATGTCAATGACGGAACCTGTGAAGGCATTACGTACCATGACAGACCGGCATTTACGGTGCAGTTTCATCCGGAGGCATGCGCAGGTCCGAAGGATACGGAAGAATTATTCGGGCGTTTTATTACAATGATGCGGGAGTATAAAGAGAAGAAACAGCCGGAGGGCGAAGAAGGAGGAGCAGTATGCCGTTAAATAAAAGTCTGAAAAAGGTTATGGTAATCGGCTCCGGTCCTATCGTCATCGGCCAGGCCGCAGAATTTGACTACGCAGGTACCCAGGCCTGCCGGGCACTGAAGGAGGAGGGGCTTGAGGTTGTTCTGGTAAACTCCAACCCGGCAACCATTATGACAGACAGAGCCATCGCGGATCATGTCTATATTGAGCCGCTGACGCTGGAGGTGGTAAAGCGAATTATTGAGAAAGAGAAGCCGGACAGCATCCTGTCCACCCTGGGCGGTCAGACCGGTCTTACCCTGTCCATGGAGCTGGCAAAGGAAGGCTTCTTAAAAGAACATGATGTAACCCTTCTGGGTGCGTCTCCGGAGACCATCGACAAGGCAGAGGATCGCCAGTGCTTCAAGGATACGATGGAAGCCATCGGGGAACCGGTGATTCCGTCCGAGGTGGTCAATACCATTCCGGATGCCTTAAGCTTTGCGGCAAAGATTGGATATCCGGTGATCGTTCGTCCGGCCTTTACGCTGGGCGGTACCGGCGGCGGTATCGCGGCAGATGAGAAGGAGCTGGAGCTGATCGCGGAGGCCGGCATCCGTCTTTCTCCGATTAATCAGATTCTGGTGGAGAAATGTATTGCCGGCTGGAAGGAGATTGAGTTCGAGGTAATGCGGGACGGCATCGGCAACGAGATTACCGTCTGCTCCATGGAGAACTTCGACCCGGTAGGAATTCATACCGGAGATTCCATTGTTATCGCTCCGGCGGTGACACTGGCAGATAAGGAATATCAGATGCTGCGTTCCGCTGCGTTAAATATCATCCAGGCCATGGGAATTGAAGGCGGATGCAACTGTCAGTTTGCCTTAAACCCGGAGAGCTTTGAATATGCGGTCATTGAGGTAAACCCCAGAGTTTCCCGTTCCTCCGCCCTGGCCTCCAAGGCCACCGGTTATCCCATCGCCCGTGTAGCCACCAAGATTGCCATCGGCTACCGTCTGGATGAGATTCCCAACGAGGTCACCGGAGAGACCATGGCCTGCTTTGAACCGGCGCTGGACTATGTGGCAGTGAAATTCCCCAAGTGGCCGTTTGATAAATTTGTTTACGGCAGAAGAAAGCTGGGAACTCAGATGAAGGCCACCGGTGAGGTTATGGCCATCGGCCGGAACTTTGAACAGGCACTTCTGAAAGCCGTCCGGGGCGCCGAGATTTCCCAGAACAGCCTGAATATGAAGAAGATGACGGAGCTTACCGATGAAGAGCTGGAGAAGAAGATTCTGTCCCAGGATGATGAGAGAATCTTTGCGGTGTATGAGAGCATGAAGCGGGGCAAAACCGTGGAATGGATTCATCGGCTGACGCTCATCGATGAGTGGTTCTTAAATAAATTAAACCATCTGCTGACACTGGAGCACCGGATGCAGGAAGGCCCGCTGACGGATGCGTTGTATCTGGAGGCCAAGCAGTATGGTTTTCCGGATAAGGTGATTCAGGAACTGACCGGACTTCCGGAGATTAAGCATCTTCCGGCATGCTACCGCATGGTAGACACCTGCAGCGCCGAGTTTGCGGCCAGCACCCCGTATTTCTACAGCTCCTACGGAGAAGAGGATGAGGCAGCAGAATTTATTCAGAAGCATACCTCCGGAAAACCGGTGGTTATGGTATTCGGTTCCGGTCCGATTCGTATCGGCCAGGGAATCGAGTTCGATTTTGCTTCCGTTCACTGTGTCTGGTCTTTAAAGAGAGCGGGTTACGAAGTTGTGATTGTGAATAACAACCCGGAGACCGTTTCCACTGACTTTAACGTGGCGGATCGTCTGTATTTTGAGCCGCTGACACCGGAAGATGTGCTGGATATTATCCGGATTGAGAAACCGATCGGTGCAGTAGTTGCCTTTGGAGGGCAGACTGCTATCCGCCTGACGAAGTGTCTGGTAGCGAACAATATTCCGGTGCTGGGAACTCCGGCGGACAGTATCGATATGGCAGAGGACAGAGGTCGTTTCAATGCGCTCTTAAAGAAGCTGAATATGAAGCAGCCTGCCGGTGATACTGTATTTACAGAGGATCAGGCCATCGTGGCGGCCAACCGTCTGGGCTATCCGGTTCTGGTACGTCCCAGCTATGTTCTGGGCGGCCAGAATATGATCATCGCTTACAATGACGATGATATCCATGAATATATGAAGATTATTCTGGAGCACGGCATTGAAAATGATATCCTGATTGATAAGTACTTAATGGGAACCGAGCTGGAGGTGGATGCCATCTGTGACGGAGAAGACGTACTGATTCCGGGTATTATGGAGCATATTGAGCGGGCCGGTGTTCATTCCGGAGACTCCATTGCGGTCTATCCGGCCTTCCTCTTAACCGAAAGCCAGAAGGATCGCCTGGTGGATTACTCTATCCGCCTGGCACAGTCCTTAAATACCAAAGGCCTGATTAACATTCAGTACGTACTGCATGAGGATACGATTTATATCATCGAGGTAAATCCGCGTTCTTCCCGTACCGTGCCTTATATCAGCAAGGTAACCGGTGTTCCCATGGTGGATCTGGCAACCCGGATCATGATGGGAGAGAAGTTAAAGGATATGGGATATGAGACAGGTCTGTATCCCTGCTCCCCGTATTATGCGGTCAAGGTTCCGGTGTTCTCCTTCGAGAAGCTGTCGGATGTGGATACCCAGCTGGGACCGGAGATGAAATCTACCGGTGAGGTGCTGGGAATTGCCCGTACCATGGAAGAAGCACTGTTTAAAGGCCTGGTAGCCGCAGGCTATACCATGAAGAGAAGCGGCGGTATTCTGGTCAGTGTCCGTGATACGGATAAGGGCGATTTAAAGGAACTGATGAAGGCATACGTCTCCATGGGCTTCAAGCTGTATGCGACCGAAGGAACCGCCAGCAGGCTGAACCGTGCGGGAATATCTTCCGTCGTGGTAAAGAAGCCGAAGGAAGCGAAGGAAGGCGATGAGACCACGCTTACGGTGATGGAGAAGGGATTGGTCAGCTACGTGATTTCCACCTCCGCTACCGGGCGGCAGCCGGGACGTGACAGCGTGCAGATGCGAAGAAAAGCAGTAGAGCTTGGAATTCCCTGTCTGACTTCTCTGGATACCGCAGCGGTTCTGGCTATGAGTCTGGAGAGCCGGTATGATGAGGACAATGTGGAGCTGGTGGATATCGCTCATATTGCTCATGGTGCGGCAGCGAAGGAAGAGCTTTCCGAGATGGAGGCGCCGGAGGATATTCAGATTCCGGGTTATGTACTGCAGGGACATGCAGAAGAATAAGAATGCAGGGAGAGCAGATTAGGAGGAAAAGCAGATGGCTAAATATATATTCGTAACCGGCGGTGTTGTTTCAGGACTGGGAAAAGGAATTACGGCAGCTTCCCTGGGACGTCTCTTAAAAGCAAGAGGCTTTAAGGTAGCAGCGCAGAAGCTGGATCCTTACGTGAATGTGGATCCGGGAACTATGAGCCCGTATCAGCACGGAGAGGTGTATGTGACCGAGGATGGTGCGGAGACCGATCTGGATCTGGGCCATTATGAGCGTTTTATTGATGAGGATTTAAACCGTTTCTCCAATTTAACCACCGGCAAGGTTTACTGGAACGTATTGAATAAGGAACGCCGCGGAGAATATCTGGGCGAGACTGTTCAGGTAATTCCTCATATTACCAATGAAATTAAATCCTTTATTTATTCCGTGCAGGAGAGAACCGATGCGGATATCGTCATCACCGAGATCGGAGGAACCACCGGTGATATCGAGTCCCAGCCGTTTCTGGAGGCGATCCGTCAGGTATCCTGTGAGCAGGGAAGAGGTAACTGCCTGTTTATCCATGTGACGCTAATCCCGTATCTGGAGGCCTCCGGAGAGCATAAATCCAAGCCAACCCAGCATTCGGTAAAACAGCTGCAGTCTTTCGGAATTATGCCGGATATCATCGTGGCCCGTACCGATCATCCGGTGGAGGATCCGTCGATTTTCCGCAAGATTGCTCTGTTCTGTAACGTGAAGCCGGACTGTGTGATTGAAAATCAGACCCTTCCGGTTCTTTATGAGGCTCCGATCATGCTGGAGGAAGCCGGCCTGGCGAAGATTGTATTGCGGGAACTGGGAATCGAGAAGACTCCGCATGAGTGCGATTTAAGTGACTGGAAGCAGATGCTTACCCGAATCTATGAGAGCAAGAAAGAAATTACCATTTCTCTGGTTGGAAAATACGTCAAGCTGCATGATGCGTATCTTTCCATCGTGGAAGCTCTTCGCCATGCTGGCTGGGAAAACGGTGTGAAGGTGAACATCAACTGGGTGGACAGTGAGACTGTGACGCCGGAGACAGCGGATGAGATTTTAAAGGATTCTGCGGGAATTCTGGTTCCCGGAGGCTTTGGCAACCGCGGTATCGAGGGAATGATCACTGCGGCAGATTATGCCAGAAGAAACAATATTCCGTATTTCGGTATCTGTCTGGGCATGCAGATTGCAGCCATCGCCTTTGCCAGAGGCGTTCTTGGCTTTGAGGATGCCAACTCCAGCGAATTTGCGCCGGAGAGCAAGCATCCGGTGATCGCTTTGATGGAAGAGCAGCTGGGACTGGCGGATATGGGAGGAACCATGCGTCTGGGTGCGTATCCGTGTAAGATCACTCCGGATACCATCATGAGCAGAGCTTACGGTAAAGAGCTGATTGAGGAGCGCCATCGCCATCGTTATGAATTCAATAATAACTTCCGCAAAGACTATACGGAGCATGGAGCAATTTTCTCCGGACAGTCTCCGGACGGAACTCTGGTGGAAGCTATGGAAGTGAAAGCTCATCCCTTCTATATCGGTGTACAGTACCATCCGGAGTTTAAGAGCCGTCCGAACCGGGCGCATCCGATTTTCCGCGAATTTGTAAAGGCGGCAGTAGAAAACGCCAAATAAAAAAGACGGCAGACGTTGAGGTATATTTATGAAGATTAATGAAAATTATAAGAATCTGGCAGAGAGCTATCTGTTTTCCACCATTGCAAAAAAAGTAAATGAATACAGTGCAGCGCACCCGGAAGCAAAGGTAATCCGTATGGGAATCGGTGATGTGACGCTGCCTCTCTGTGAGAAGGCTGCGGAGGCCTTCGCTGCTGCGGCAAAGGAACAGGGACAGGCAGAGACCTTCCATGGCTACGGTCCGGAGCAGGGCTATGATTTCCTGCGGGATGCGATCCGTGATTATTATGCCGGATTCGGCGTTTCTCTGGATTCGGACGAGATTTTTATCAGTGACGGTGCCAAGAGCGATCTGGGCAACATTCTGGATTTATTTGATGTGGACAATACCGTGCTGATCCCGGATCCGGTATATCCGGTCTACATGGATACCAATGTCATGGCCGGCAGAAAGCTTGTGTTTATGGATGCCAATGTGGAGAACGGTTTTCTCCCCATGCCGCCGAAGGGCCAGAAGGCAGATATCATCTATCTCTGCTCTCCCAATAATCCCACCGGTGGTGTTTACAGCAGAGAGCAGCTGAAGGAATGGGTGGATTACGCCAACGCACAGGATGCGATTCTTCTGTTTGATGCGGCGTATGAATCCTTTATCGTGGACGATCTGCCGAGAAGTATTTTTGAGATTGAAGGAGCAAAAACCTGCGCCATCGAATTCTGTTCTTTATCCAAACTGGCCAGCTTTACCGGAACCCGCTGTGGTTATACTGTAGTTCCCGTTGAGCTGATGCGGGGAGGCATGTCCCTGCGGAAGATGTGGCTGCGCCGTCAGACCACAAAATTTAACGGAGTCTCCTATCCGGTGCAGCGGGCTGCAGAAGCTGCCTTTTCTCCGGAAGGAATCCGGCAGTGCCGCGCGCATCTGGATGTATACCAGGAGAACGCCCGGATTATGACAGAAACCCTGGAAGAGCTGGGAATCTGGCATATCGGCGGCAAAAACTCTCCCTATATCTGGATGCAGTGCCCGAATGGTATGAGCTCCTGGGAATTCTTCGACGATCTGCTGGAAAAGGCCAATGTGGTTGGCACTCCGGGAAGCGGTTTCGGTAAAAATGGAGAAGGCTTCTTCCGGCTGACTGCCTTCGGAACTACCGCCAATACCAGAGAGGCAATGGAACGCATGAAGAAGGTGTATGGGAATAAATAGAGATTTTGCGCAGGAAGTGAGGGCGTCGCGGCAGCTAA
>JAEDOC010000033.1 GCA_016302185.1 Clostridium sp.
TGGGCGGTTTCCGGAGAGGTACCGTCCTCCGTACCGCCCAGAAGGAAGGGAAGCCAGCTGCAGGGGCTGGTGTTGCTCAGCTGTTCTGTGGCGGCCGGCCCAAGAATATCTCTTAAATATTCCTGGGCAGTCTGGTTGTAGCTCATAATGTGCATGAAATCATCGGTGACCAGATAGGCTTTGGCGCCGGAGGAAATAATCTCACTCTGAATATTGGAAATAATCTTCGCCTGCTCGTATTTTTTGAAATTCTTATAGGAATTTGCTACGTAAACGTAGATTTCCTTCAGATCCTCCATCTCCTCCTCGGTAAAATCTCCGTCCTCCCGGCTTTTTAAAAAGGTTACCTGAATATAGGCGTTGATGCCGAAGGCCATGGTGACACTGTAGTGGGCGTGGAACTGTTCCTCCAGAAAACAGACGCTGGGGGAGTTCTCATAGTCTTCCGGCCGGATCAGATCGGTGGAACGGTACAGACGCGGAAGAACACTGAAATAAGTCAGGTGCTCCCGGACAGCGTCCTGATAGATCTGCCGGCGGATCACATCCTGCGGCGCAAAGGCGCGGTATGGATGAGTGTCAGAATCCGGCAGAATTCCGTTCTGATGGATCCAGGAAAGAAACTTTCCCTGTGTGTCAAAATAGGAAATCAGGATATTGTTTAAGCCGAAATTACGATCCAGAGAATCCAGCAGAACATTTCCGAAAAATTCCCTTCCGGAAATCTGGTGCTCAGACATTTCAGAGAAAAAATTCATCTGGCCGGTGGTTTCGTATTTCAAGATGGTTCCTCCATTCACTGTACAACTTTTTCGAAGTCGGAAGCGGGATGCTTGCAGAGCGGGCAGATGAAGTCAGCCGGAAGCTCCTCGCCCTCATATACGTAGCCGCATACCGTACATCTCCATACGGTCTTTCCGCCCTCTGCGGGAGCGGCCGGTTTCGGCTGCGGTTTAATGTTCTTCTGATAATACTCATAGGTTGCGGAAGGTGTCTCGGAGAGGACATCACCGTCCACGACGTCTGCGATAAACAGGGTATGAGTGCCTAAGTCAACGGTGGAGACAACATTGGCAGAAATCCAGGCATTGGTTCCGTCCTCTACGATCATGGTTCCGTTGGAACTCCTTCTGCAGGCGGAAAAATCTGCAAATTTATCTACATTTTTGCCGGACTGGAAACCGAAATGCTTAAACAGTTCAAAGCTGGCATCCTGGCTTAAGATGGATACGGTAAATCTGGAAGTGTTCAGGATCATATCATGGGTATAATTATCCTTGTTTACTGCAATACTGATCCGGTTGGGAGATGAAGTTACCTGAATTGCCGTATTAATGATGCAACCGTTGTCTTTTCCGTTCTCCTGTGCGGTCAGAATAAATAATCCGTAAGATAATTTGTACATAGCGCTTTTGTTCATAGCAGAACCTCCTTATACAATGAAATATGTCAGCAGTTTTTGGATAAGGATATTATACCACAAATCCGGAAAATGCGGGGAAAATGATTTTCGGATGCTTTTCATATTTCGTATTTTATGGTAAAGTAGAGAATGAAATTTTTGTTTTGCGCATGGAGTGGTGTGTGTCAGAGGTTATGGGACAGTTTATTGTATTTGATTTGGAATGGAATCAGAGTCCGGCAGGAAAAGAAGCCTCCATGGACCGGCTTCCGTTTGAGATTATTGAGATTGGGGCTGTAAAGCTGAATGCCAGTCTGCAGATTATATCGGAATTTCATCGTCTGATCCGGCCCAGAGTTTACCGGCAGATGCATTTTAAGATATCGGAAGTAACCCACATGTCCATGGAAGAACTGGATATGGCGGGGGAGCCGTTTGATAAGGTAATGGAAGAGTTTATTGCCTGGTGCGGAGAAGATTACCGGTTCTGTACCTGGGGCTCCATGGACCTTACGGAGCTGCAGAGAAATATGGTCTACCATGGAATGGAGATTCCCTTTGCATTTCCCCTGTACTATTACGATTTGCAGAAAATCTACGGAATGATTCGGGGGGACAAGCGGAAGGAGTCGCTGGATACTGTGGTGGAAGAGCTGGGAATCGGTGAGGATCGGCCGTTTCACCGGGCGCTGGATGATGCGTACTATACCGGGCGGATTATGGGAGCGATGGATTTCTACAGCATGGTGGAGTACGTGTCGGTGGATTATTACCGGCCGCCGGAGACGGCGGAGGAGGAAATCTACCTGGAGTTCCCCGAGTATGCCAAGCTGGTATCGATGCAGCATGAGACGAAGGAACAGGTACTGGAGGAGCGGCGGGTCACAGATATGGTGTGTTATAAGTGCCGTCGGACCCTGCGCAAGAAGATTCGCTGGTTTTCTTCCAGTCAGAAGTTCTATTTCTGTCTGGCCGTCTGCCCGGAGCATGGATACATGAAGGGAAAAATCCGGATGAAGAAATCGGAAGACGGCCTGTTCTTTGCAGTGAAAACCACCAAGCTGGTGGGCGAAGAAGGTGCCGCTTATGTGGAAAAGAAGAAAGAAGAAGCTAAGAAAAAGCGGGTAGAGCGCAATAAAGCAAAAAAGCTTGCGAAAACAGATTGAAGTCTGTTTCGCAGGCTTTTTGCTTTTTGGAGGTGTATTATCTTTTTTTCGCTTTTTTCTGTTCCCGCCGGGACTGCATCATCAGATCAAAGTCCGCTTCGGAGACTCCGGTTTCCCGCAGACGTTCCGCACGGCGTCTGCGGCGTTCCAGCAGGGCAGCTTCTTCTCGCTGTTTTTTCTTCTTGTAGGAGAATACGGCTGCGGTTCCGCCGCCGCCCAGAATCAGCACTGCCAGAAGGAGCTTCCAGAACAGCGGGGGAAGGCGGAAGGAGATATGGAACAGATCCTTACCGGGATTGTCGGTTTCCTCTGAGGTTCTTTCCTCCACAGGGAACGCATCCTCACCGGCGCCGGTACCTTCTGTTTCGGAAGCAGAGGAAAGCTCTTCTGACTCTTCCTGCCATAGTCCGGTGTTATCTTTAGACTGCTCTTCTGCCATCAATAGATAAGCCTGTCCGACTGCATGTTCTCCCAGAGAATATTTCACAAGGGCCAGTGCGTTTTCCGGCGCAGTTTCCGGAAGCTCATAGTCCAGAGAGATTGTGGTTTCGGAGAAGTCTGCGGTGTTCGGAAGAATCGCACGGCTGTCCGGATCCAACACCAGCGTGGGTTCGTCGGAAGAGGTCAGTCCTGCCAGCTTCAAATCATTTCCTATCGCAGAGAAGGTCTGATCATAGTCGGCAATTTTTACAGATTGAAAATTGGAAAAACCGAAATCTAACAGCCGGCTGGTATCTTCATACTGTGTTCCCTGACTGTGGAGAATCACGGTGATAAGCAGCGTGTCCTCCTGTCTGGCTCCATTGACCAGTGTGTTTAACGCGATGGAGGTATAGCCGGTTTTGCCGCCCAGCACATCGGGACGGTAGTATTCCGGCCAGTTCTTCTTGACCATTTTGTTGCCGGGGGAGATGCCCTGTCCGTCCGGATTCTGCTTATTGGGCGGAAGCTCATAGTAGGTGGTGGAAACAATCTTCACGAAGGTTTCGTTTCGGAAGGCCGCTCGGGTAATCAGTGCCATATCATAGGCGCTGACATAATGATTTTCATCATTTAAGCCGCTGGGATTGGCAAAATGAGAATCCTCACAGCCAAGGGAAGCGGCTTTTTCATTCATCAGTCCGGCAAATTCTTCGGTGGTTCCGGCAACGTGCTCGGCCAGCGCGTTGGCCGCCTCGTTAGCGGATTTTAACAGCAGTGCATAGAGACAGTCCTTCACGCTGGCGGTATCACCGGTATCATAACCGGCGCTGCTGCTGTTGGATTCCACATTGTAGACCGCGTTTTCAGAAAAGGTAACGGTTTCATCCAGCGAGCAGTGTTCCAGAACGATGAGAGAGGTCAGAACCTTGGTGATACTGGCAGGGGAATAGGTCTCGTGGATGTTCTTCCCATAAAGCACGGCGCCGGTGGCGCCATCCATCACGATACCGGCATCGGAATCTATGTAGACATCGGATGGCCAGGCGGTGTCTGCCAGTGTTTTCTCCGGGGTGCTTCCGGTAAAAAGAAGCAGGGCCAGAACCAGCCCCAGGGCCTTTACCTGTTTTCTGGATATGTTTTCCTGTTTCTTTTCTCTCCGAATCAGGAAAAGACAGATCAGGAAGAGAAGAACCGTCATGATCGCAAAGGTAATGCCGATGCGGGCGGCCGTATCCATGAAAAAGGGTTCCGGCACGATGTTGATCAGCAGGTCCGTCGTGGGATCCAGTATCCATAAATCATTATTAAAAAAGATTTTGTGGAAAATAATAAAATATTTTGTAAAGTCTGTGGATATGATTCCTGCCAGCAGAGCCGTGATGAGAAAAAACAGTACGGTACCGGCACAAAGCATCCGCGGCAGCAGAGTGCGAACCACGGAACGGTACCTTGTAAACAGGATCACAAGACAGACCGCACTGAGGGCAAGGCAGATGCGCCGCAGCATCAGCCCGCCCAGAAAGAGGCCGCGCACGTCCTCCATGTGGGCGATTTCCCGTTCGTTGAAGAATTCACGGGGCTGTCCGTTTACGATGGTGGGGATATGGAGATCCTCCCTGTTTCCTCTTAAGTAAGCCATCATCTCATCGGTAACCTCCAGCAGATCGTCCATCTCCATATGGACGTCTGCAGTTACATTGTATTTGGTATATTCCTGTTCATAGTAGCCGGGAGTCCAGTAGGTTACTGCTTCTACTGAGGTGATCAGGAAAATGATCATGAAGCAGAACGCGCACAGGATCCCTAAAAATCTGGGGATATGTTTCATATCGGATTTACCTCCGGGAAAAATTCCATTTTGTCAATCGTTCTGATTGCTCCTGTTTTTGATTATATCAAAAACAGAACGGGGGGAAAAGGCAGAATGATCGAAAAAAGTGTGAATTTTTTCGAAAGTTTTTTCGAAAGAGTCTGCTTCCTACTTGTCAAGGAAATCAAAAATCCTGTATACTGTGGGAGAATATCGCTGACTGCGAAGCGGAAGGCGGCATGTTTCAGGCGAAAGAGGAGGAAAAGACAGCAATGATAAAGGCCGTGATTTTCGATATGGACGGTGTCATCATTGACAGTGAGATGGCATATTTAGAGAAATTGTATGAGTTTGCGAAAACAAAGAACCCGAAGGTTACCATCGAGGAGCTCTACGGAACAGTGGGAACGACAAAAAAGGACTGTTGGGTTGTGGTAGAGAAGGCTGTGAATAACGGAGAAACCTGGGAACAGCTGCATGATGAATACCTGCCCCGGTGGAGTGGAATCTTTGCCCAGACAGATTATATTTCCATCTTCCGTCCGGAGGTACTGGATGTGATGGACCGGTTAAAGGAGATGGGGCTTCGGCTGGCGGTGGCATCCTCGACCAATATTGAGCAGGTGGAAAAAATTCTGGAGATGAATCATGTGTCAGAACGGCTGGAGAAGATTGTCAGCGGAAGTACCTTTCAGCGGAGTAAACCGGATCCGGCAGTGTATCTCTATACGGCAGAACAAATGGGCCTGCGCCCGGAGGAATGTCTGGTGATTGAGGATTCCACCGTGGGAATCACAGCCGGACACCGGGCAGGTATGACGGTGGCAGCGCTGATTGATGATCGGTTTTCCTTTGACCGGAGTCTGGCGGATTATGAGATACACAGCCTTCCGGAGATTATCCCGCTGGCAGAGCAGCTCCAGCAAAAGCAAGAAGAATCCAATCTGTAAAGGAACGAATCAATAAAAACAGGAAGGATCCCGCAGTATCGGGTCCTTCCTGTTTTTGCTTATTCTATGGGTGTTAAATATTCTTTTACCACGTAGGCGTCCTGCCCGTTGAATCTGATGATAGCCCAGCGGTCGTCGTAATCTCCGACAAATTCAACCTCAGCGCCTGCATTCAGGACGCCGATACGCTCATTGTCCGTGGACGGAGTGGAGCGTACATTCAAAATATCGGTAGTTTTATAGATCACGGCAGAGCTTTCGGTCTCCGCTGCAGCCTCGGTTGCCTGTTCTGTGGAAAGCGTAGCTTCTGTAGTGACTGCGGGCTCCGTATTTTCCTTAGGATTTGCCTTGCCGGGATGGATCATCTTAATAATAAAGAGCAGAACGATGATGATGGCAATGAGCAGAAGCGGCTTCAGGATGCTGGTCAGCTCAAAGGCAGGACGGGAGGAGTAGGAACGGCGGCGATTGCTTCCGCTGCCTGCTGTCCGCGGGCTGCTTTCCGAAAGGGACGAACGATTGGAAGAGGCGGCCCGGCTTCTTCTGGATGGTTCTGCAGGGGCTGTCCGGCGGGAGGAAGCGGCCGGTTTTTTACGCCGCTCCTTATAATCATTGGCAAACGTGTAAACCTCCTGCGAGAGCAGATGGTGGGCCTGATTAGCATTGTAGGCACTGTTGTCTTCTTCGTGGACGGCCTTGTTGCCGATGGTGCGGATCTTATGATAATGTTCGCAGGTGGTTTTGCTGATGATTCCGTCTTCATAAAGAGCATCAATCATATCGATCAGACTGCCCTCGGTCACACCGGATTTCTCGCAAAGACAGGTTACCATGTATTCCAGAGTCTGACGGGCTCTGACCATAGCCATGTTATACTTCTTCTGTCCGATGAGACGTTCCGTCTCTGCAACTCCATTCTGGATGCGCTCCCAGGTGCTTAAATTGGTATTTTCTGTATTATTCATAGGCGTTCTCCTTTGTGTTTCAAAATGTGCGGTATACACCAAATCTATTATAATATAACAAGAAAATTTATGCACCTATATTTTGATAAAAAAATAAAAAATTATGAAAAATGTAATATAATCAAAGAATTCTGATAGTTATT
Organism: Clostridium sp.; assembly: GCA_016302185.1. Classification (GTDB taxonomy): domain Bacteria; phylum Bacillota; class Clostridia; order Lachnospirales; family Lachnospiraceae; genus Otoolea. The sequence goes on from JAEDOC010000033.1 coordinate 6,860, forward strand.
GGATAATTCACAGATCAACTTGCACAATGACGCGCGAAATGGTAAGATAATAGGATAAAGGATAAGAGAATGGAATTGACTGGGAGGAAATGACATGAGACTACGCCATATTCCGGGCGCAGAGCAGATGATAGAGGAAAGCCCTTATGTGATTCAGGAGCCGGAACAGAAAAAAGGAAGCTGGAAAGAGATTTTCGGAAATGATCATCCGGTTCATATTGAGATAGGAATGGGAAAAGGCCAGTTCATTATTGAGATGGCCGAACGCCATCCGGAGATTAACTATATCGGTATTGAGCGGTATTCCACCGTGATGGTAAAAGCCCTGCGCAAGCGGGAGCAGACAAGCCTCACGAATCTCTATTTTATGCGTATCGATGCCAGACTGCTGGCGGATGTGTTCGCGCCGGGAGAGGTGGAGAAGATTTATCTGAACTTCTCCGATCCGTGGCCTAAGGATCGCCATGCGGGAAGGCGGCTGACCTCACCGCAGTTTATGGCGGTATACCATCAGTTTCTGACGGCGGAAGGCAGTGTGGAATTCAAAACAGATAACAGAGAGTTGTTTGATTATTCCCTGGAGTCCATTCCGGAAGCAGGATGGAAGATCCTCGCATCTACCTTTGACCTGCATCACGATGCGGTGATGTGCGAGGGGAATGTGATGACGGAATACGAGACAAAGTTTTCGGCAGAGGGCAAGCCCATCTGCAAGCTGATTGCGAACCGGTAAAACGAGGGGGGCGTTGAGGCGTCAATCAGGATTGGAGAAGAAAGATCGTCAGCAAAAGTAGAAGAACGGCAGCGGTACAGCATATATATGGTAAAAATGACAGCGGGTGTGAAACAGTGAATTTAAAAACCAGAATCAACCGGAGCTTGTTGAGGATGACCAGTGACAAGACAGAGCTGAATAAATCTGTCCTGAAATGGAAAAAATACTTTGATGAGGCCGGGAAAGCTATTGGCGCTGACAGAAAAAAGAAGAAGTAGGAGGAGTTGCAAATGGAAAAAATGTTTACGAGCGAGAATTTTGAGGCGGAAGTGTTAAAATCCGAGATTCCGGTGCTGGTAGATTTCTACGCGGACTGGTGCGGTCCCTGTAAGCTGGTGGCCCCGATTGTAGAACAGGTTGCAGAGGAGTATGCCGGCAGAGTGGCTGTGGGAAAAGTCAATGTAGATGAGAGTCCGGATCTGGCCATGAAATATGGTGTAATGTCTATTCCAACATTTATTATCTTCCGAAAGGGTGAGATCTTCCGCAAGACTATAGGTGCTCAGAATAAGAAGAGTCTGGAGCAGGCTTTGAATCAGTCATTATAATGAATGAAAAAACGGGAAGAAATCCGGAGCAGAATCTCCGGGGTCTTCCCGTTTGAATTGACTGAATTTGTCTTATAATATCTGCAAATAGTGCTTTTGAAAAAATTTCTAAAAAATTTCAAAAAAGGTGTTGACTTTTTCTTTGTCTTGATATAGAATACAACATGTGTCACGGAGATGTGAACAAAACAAAATATGCGCCTTTAGCTCAGTTGGTAGAGCAGTAGACTCTTAATCTATTTGTCCAGGGTTCGAGTCCCTGAAGGCGCACTGAAGACGCTGATTTTGCAGACAGAGAGCTGCGGGGTCGGCGCTTTTTTTGCGCGTAGGCAATGAGCAGTGCAAAAAGAAAGAGATAACAACTCGCGTTGTGAGCTCGCTCACATAAGAGAGTTGTTATCTCTTTCTTTTTATAGGGCGAAGCCCGCGACCGACATGGAGCGAAGCGGAATGGAGGTGCACTGCGGAGAAAAGAATGGCCTGGTATTTTCTGCTGTCAATTTTTCCAAAACGAAAGATAATTGAAAAAATTTGAAAGAAACCTTTCTACTTGCGGTAAGTATCGGTGCAATAACTATTAATGTCACAGGGAAGGAGAAAACAGGGAAAAAAATTTAATAATTTTGCTCTTCCATTTTCCCATGATATCGTGTATACTTAACTACGCAACACAATATATAGTTCTGACTTGAGAAATACAAAACAATATTTTGTATCTATAGAGAGAAAATAGAGAGTATATAGGAATGGGGAGGTTCCGGGGAAGTATGAACATGACAGTAACAACCAATGTAATCAAAAGGAACGGAGAAGAGGTTCGTTTTGAAGAGAATAAGATCATTAACGCGATTACCAAAGCGAATAATGGCGTGGACCGGATTCATCAGATGAATGAATATCAGATTATCGCGATTGCGGATAATATTTCTTCCCGGGTGCAGGAGTCAACCCACGCAGTGAACGTGGAAGACATCCAGGATATGGTGGAGACCGGCATCATGGAGATGCGCGGTTACGAGGTGGCGCAGAAATATGTGCGTTACCGCTACAAGAGAGAGCTGGCACGGAAGTCCAACACTACGGACAACGGAATCCTGGCGCTGATTGAGCACCTGAATGAGGAGGTAAATCAGGAGAATTCCAATAAGAATCCGGTGATTAACTCCACCCAGCGTGATTACATGGCAGGTGAGGTAAGCAAGGATTTAACCCGTCGTGTGCTTCTTCCGGAGGAGATTGTGAATGCCCATGAGGCCGGTATTATTCATTTCCATGATTCCGATTACTATGCACAGAAGGAGCATAACTGTGATCTGGTCAATCTGGAGGACATGCTGCAGAACGGCACGGTCATCAGTGAGACCATGATCGAGAAGCCGCACAGCTTCTTTACCGCCTGCAATGTAACAACACAGATCGTGGCTCAGGTAGCCAGCAATCAGTACGGCGGCCAGTCCTTTACCTTGGCGCATCTGGCTCCTTTTGTGGATATCAGCCGTCAGAAGATTAAAAACAGTGTGATTGAGGAGCGCCGGGAGTGCGGCGAATCGCTGGATGAGGAGATCATCAATAAGGTGACTGAGCGCCGGCTGAAGGATGAGATCCGCAGCGGTATTCAGACGATCCAGTATCAGCTGATTACACTGATGACCTGTAACGGACAGGCTCCCTTTGTTACGGTATTTATGTATCTGGATGAAGTACCGGAAGGACGTACCAGAGACGATCTGGCGATGATCATTGAGGAGGTCCTGATTCAGAGAATGCAGGGTGTGAAGAACGAGAAGGGCGTATGGATTACGCCTGCATTCCCGAAGCTGATCTACGTGCTGGATGAGGATAATATCACCGAAGACTCCAAATACTGGTATCTGACCGAGCTGGCAGCAAAATGTACGGCAAAGCGTCTGGTTCCGGATTATATTTCCGCCAAGATCATGAAGGAATTAAAGAACGGAGAGGTATATCCCTGTATGGGCTGTCGTTCCTTCCTGACCGTGGAAGATTCTCAGAGAGATGAGAATGGAAAGCATAAATTCTACGGCCGTTTCAACCAGGGTGTGGTTACCATCAATCTGGTGGATGTGGCCTGCTCCTCGGAAGGAGATATGGATCGGTTCTGGGAGATTCTGGATGAGCGTCTGGAGCTGTGTCACCGGGCTCTGCGCTGCCGTCATGAGCGTCTTCTGGGAACCGTATCGGATGTGGCGCCGATCCTGTGGCAGAACGGTGCGCTGGCCCGCTTAAAAAAAGGCGAGACCATCGACAAGCTGCTGTACAACGGATACTCCACCATTTCTCTGGGATACGCAGGTCTCTATGAGATGTGCATGCGGATGCTGGGCAAGTCCCATACGGATCCGGAAGCAAAACCGTTTGCCTTAAAGGTAATGCAGCGTCTGAATGATAAGTGTAAGGAGTGGAGAGAAGCGGAGAACATCAGCTATTCGGTCTACGGAACTCCGATGGAATCCACCACGTATAAGTTTGCAAAATGCTTACAGAAACGGTTCGGAATTATTCCGGGCGTTACCGATAAAAATTACATTACCAACAGCTATCATGTACATGTAACAGAAGAGATCGATGCGTTCAGCAAGCTGAAATTCGAAGCGGAATTCCAGAAGCTGTCTCCGGGCGGTGCCATCAGTTATATCGAGGTGCCGAATATGCAGAATAACATTCCGGCGGTGCTTTCTGTGATGAAGTTTATCTATGAAAATATCATGTACGCGGAGCTGAACACCAAGAGTGATTACTGCGAATGCTGTGGTTATGATGGTGAGATCAAGATTGTTGAGGATAAATCCGGAAAACTGGTGTGGGAATGCCCCAACTGCGGCAATCGGGATCAGGATCGGTTGTTTGTGGCCCGGAGAACCTGCGGTTATATCGGAACCCAGTTCTGGAATCAGGGACGGACTCAGGAGATTCGTGACAGGGTACTGCATATGTCCTGCGGAACCGTAGACAGATGTTAAGACATCGGGAGAACCAAACGATATTATGAATTATGGACAGATTATGACCGCAGATTGTGCCAATGGCCTGGGAATGCGGGTAAGTCTTTTTGTATCGGGATGTACGAATCATTGTCCCGGATGCTTTCAGCCGGAAACCTGGGATTTTGATTATGGTCTGGTCTATACGCCGGAGACAGAACAGAGTCTGATGGAGGAACTGGCCAAACCGTATTATGACGGCTTGACGATTCTTGGCGGTGAGCCATTTGAACTTTCTAATCAGCCGGAGGTTGCAGCGCTGATCCGCCGCGTGAAAAAGGAGCTTCCGGAGAAAACAATTTGGATGTATACCGGATTTCTATATGAGAAGGATCTCGTTCCGGGCGGCTGCAGATATACGGAGGTTACGGATGAAATCCTTGATAACATTGATATCCTTGTGGATGGAAAATTCGTGCAGGAGCTGAAAGATATTACCCTGAATTTCAGAGGTTCTTCCAATCAGCGGATTATTGATATGAAAAAAACAAGGGTTACTGGAAAGATTATTTTGAGTCAATTGAATAATTAGGTTTAAAAGCTGCTCATAGATTGGGCAGCTTTTTCTATGTAAAAAAGTTTCGTAAAAAGTGTTAAAAACTGTTCGAGGGGAGAAGTTTAAGCAAAGCTCGTTATTTTCACAAAAAGATAACGATTTTTTCTTCAAACGTGAAAATAAGTTCAATAAAACAAAAATATTTTCAATTTTATGAAAAAAGATTGACATTATTTCAAAAAAGGTGTATCATAAAACCATAAAATAAAAGAGCAATCAGTTTTTCGAGTCGAAGCTGCTACATGAGGATGCTCACATGCAGCAAGACCAATGGGTGCCGCTGGAAACGGCAGTGCCTTCCGTGTTTGAAAAGGAAAGCGTTTTGGTTTGTTCTGCGAATAGAAGAAAATACCGTTGAGAAACGGCGGGATTGACTTGGAAAGACAAAAAAGAGGGCACCGGAGGTGGTGAGCTTTCTTTTCTGTGTTTTTCGTACAGAATTGGTGAATTCCGTCGGTAGTTTCAGAAATTATGGTAGAGATCTATAAAGCAGCTGCTGTCCTTTTCGGGCGGCAGCTTTTTTCATGCTTAGAATGGAAATGCGTTTACGGAGGAAATACGTATGGAGAAGGATATCTTACGGTTGAATCAGCTGCTTCAGTCGGGGAAGTGCTGTGCCCAGGCGTTAGTGACCCTGGGAACCGAGCTCCAGGGAGAGAAGAATCCGCAGATGGAGGCGGCCAGTGCAGCGCTTTGTCTGGGAGTGAGAAGTGGTTTGACCTGCGGGGCATTAACGGGGGCGGCCATGATGCTGTGTCTGTTTGAACCGTCTTTGGCAGTCAGTGAGCTGATTCCTGAACTGGTGGAATGGTTTCAGGAGACCTATGAGGAGGCCTACGGCGGAATTGACTGTGATACCATTCTGGCGGGAAATCCGGCAAACAAGGCGTTCCGCTGTCCGGCTATGGTGGAGAATACCTACCGGAAAGCCAGAGAGCTTCTGGAAGATGCAGGATTTGATTTTGATGAGTTGTCAGAGAATCTGGAACAAGACTGATAAACTTCGGAGAACGCTTTTTATTTTGGATGTTGGACGGCCGGGAGAGGCTGTTTAATATTATAAATATCTTATTACTATAATCCTATGATAAAGGAGGAAGAACCATGAAATTGAGAAAAATGGTCCTGAAAATCAACGGTGTTGATCGTATCTTCATGTGTGATCCGGAGAACGACAGACTGTCTGATGTTCTGCGTCGGTTAGGGCTGACCGGCGTTAAGGTAGGATGCGGAACCGGTGTCTGCGGATCCTGTTCTGTCATTCTGGATGGTAAGGTAATCCGTTCCTGTACAAAGAGAATTACTCAGGTTCCGGAGTATTCCGAGATTACTACTATCGAGGGAATCGGAACTCCGCAGCATTTACATCCGCTGCAGGTAGCATGGATGAACTTTGGTGCCGTACAGTGCGGTTTCTGCGTACCGGGCTTCATTGTTTCCGCTTACGCACTGCTTCAGGAGAATCCGAACCCGACCCGTGAGGAGGTTCGTGACTGGTTCCAGAAGACAAGAAATGTCTGCCGCTGTACCGGTTACAAGCAGATCGTAGATGCTGTTATGGCAGCGGCGAAGGTGATGCGCGGCGAGTGCTCCATCGAGGATATCAAGTTCAAGAATCCGGCAGACGGTGAGTACTACGGTAAGCCGGTGGTTCGTCCGGATGCTCTGGGCAAGGTTTGCGGTCTTGCAGATTACGGCGATGATCAGGCGCTGAAGATGCCGGCAGGAACTCTGCACTGTGCAGTAGTTCAGCCGAGAGTAGCTCATCACGCAAAGATTCTGGCAATCCATACCGAAGAAGCGGAGAAGATGCCCGGCGTAGTGAAGGTAATTCTTGCAAAGGATATTATCGCAGCAGGCGGAACCAACATCATGGCTGAGGGTCAGTTCCATGAGAGAAGTACCGTTCTTACTCCGTCCCGTAAGGTATTACAGGATGAGAAGATCCATCGCTGGGGTGATGTTGTTGCCCTGGTAGTTGCAGATACCCATCGCCATGCACGTGCGGCAGCTGCAAAGGTTACCGTAGATATTGAGCAGCTTCCGGAGTACTTAACCTACCTTGAGGCAGCGATGCCGGATGCAATGCGTATCCATGAGGATACTCCGAACATCTTCTGCGAGCAGCCGGTATTAAAGGGTGTTGGCCTTGAGGATGCAGAGAATGTAAAAGAGATGATTGACAACGCTCCGTATGTAGTTGAGGGAAGCTTTGCTTCCAGCCGTGAGCCGCACCTTTCCATCGAGGGCTGCGTACTTCAGGCTTACTGGGGCGATGACGGCATGCTGACTATTCAGTGTAAATCTCAGTGTACCTATTCTTCCATCGGACGTCTGGGTAACTGCGTCGGCGTACCGAAGGATAAATACCGTATCATTATGAACCCGACCGGTGCAAGCTTCGGCTGGTCCACCAATGCCGGTGATATCGCTCTGGCAGCAGCTGCCTGCGTAGTAACCGGTGAGCCGGTATCCTTATCCATGAGCTATGAAGAGCATCAGCACTTCAGCGGCAAGAGATGCCCGTCCTACTCCAACGGCCGTCTGGCTTGCGATGAGAACGGTAAGATTCTCGCTGCTGAGTTTGATTTTGGTCTGGATCACGGCGCATATTCCTGGGGCGGCGACGATGTTATGACAAAACCGCCGAGATTTGCATTCTTCCCGTACAATGTTCCGAACGTAGCCGGTCTTTGCCGTGTAGCAAACACCAATCATACCTTCGGTACCGCATACAGAAGCTACGGTTCTCCGCAGGCATTCACCTTAAGTGAGCCGCTGATGGATATGATGGCTGAGAAGCTGGGCATGGATCCGTTCGAGTTCCGTTATAAGAATATCTGCCGTGAGGGCGAGCTGAACATCAACAGCTATCCGTATCCGCAGTATCCGATGGAGCGGATGATGGATATCATGCGTCCGATCTATGAGAAGGCCGTTGCTGACGCTAAGGCTGCTGACACACCGGAGAAACGCCGCGGTGTTGGTCTTGCATGGGGCGGATTCAACGTAACCGAGGGTGTTACCGACAGTGCAGAGGTTGCTCTGGAGCTGGCACCGGGCGGAAAGATTAAGAAATATGATACCTGGCATGCGATGGGACAGGGCGGTACCGTAGGTTCTGTGATGGTAACTCTGGAGGCATTAAAGGAGTTAAAGATCACACCGGAGGATATCCAGTTAATCCAGAACGATACCAAGCTTTGCCCGGATACCGGTATGGCAGGCGCAAGCCGTTCCTTATACATGGACGGAAATGCAACCAAGATTGCAGCAGAGAAGCTGCTTAACGCAATGAGAAAAGAGGACGGAACCTTCCGTACCTATGATGAGATGGTAGCAGAGGGAATCGAGACCAAGTATCTTGGCCGCTATGAGACCACTGCAACTCCGGGTCTGTGCAGACTGGATCCGAACACCGGTATCGGTGATCCGACTCCGGCATTTACCTACTGCTTAAATATGGCTGAGGTTGAGGTTGACACCGCAACCGGTAAGACCACCGTTCTTAAGTTCACCTGTGTTGACTTCGTAGGCCGTGTTGGTAATATCGATGCGGTAAACGGACAGGCATACGGCGGAATCTCTCACAGCATCGGTTTCGCATTAAGCGAGGATTACCATGATGTGAAGAAGCATGCCAATATGTTCGGTGCCGGCGTACCGTACATCAAAGATATTCCGGATGATATCGATGTAATCCATATGGACGGCGATGTAGCAGACGGTCCGTTCGGTTCTACCGGTGCATCTGAGGCATTCCAGGCTTCCGGTCACTGTGCAGTATTAAATGGTATCTACAATGCCTGCGGCGTTCGCATCCATGAGATTCCGGCTCTTCCGTCCAAGGTAAAGGCTGGTCTGGATGCTATCGCAAAGGGTGAAAAGCCGGCTGAGCCGAAGAAGTACTTCTTAGGTTCCGATCTGTATGAGGAGCTGGAGACCATCAAAGAGAATCCGGTACAGCCGGGTCCGGGCGGCCTCTACATCTCCCTGGATGATCCGACCGCTGAGCGTCCGTTCTAATCTTTTTAAAATAAATAAAGAGGGATGGCAATATCCGCGGGCAGATTGACTGTCCGCGGATATTGTGCTATCGTCGAAATAGATACAATGAGGAGTAGCAGGAACATACCCGGAGGTTACGAGATGAGCTTTTTAAATGAGTTTGAACAGACACTGGCAGAGCGCTGTCATCAGAACGAACCGCCGTTTTGTCAGGCGGCCTGCCCATTCCGACTGGATATCAAGGATCTGGAGGATAAATGGAAAAAGGGGCGTTACAATGCGGCCTATCGTGCCTATCAGAATAAGGTGGGATTTCCGAAGATTGTATCGGAGCTCTGTGACAGACCCTGTGAGAAGGCCTGTATCCGGGCGCAGGTGGATGGTCCGGTGTCGTTGGGCCTGATGGAAAAGGCAACAGTGGATTTTGCGAAGCGGAAGACCCCAAATGCTTATAATCTGCCGTCGAAAGGAAAGACGGTGGCGATTATCGGCGGCGGTTTAAGCGGCCTGGGCTGTGCGCTGTGCCTCTGCAATAAAAAGTATGAAGTAACAATTTATGAAAAGGAAAATTTCCTGGGAGGTCATGCCCGCGGCTTCATGGATGCGGAGGTCTTTGATGCGGAGTTGGAAAATCAGTTCCAGTTCGAGACGTTGAACCGGCGGCTGGGGGAGGAGATCACCTCTCTGGATCGGATAAAAGAAGAATATGATGCGGTTTATGTGGCGACGGGAACCGGCGGCCCGGACTTCGGTCTTTCTCAGGATCCGGGCGGAGCCTTTGCCACGACAGTGCCGGGAGTATTTATCGGAGGCGGCGTGGTCGGCGCCGGTACGATGGAGGCGCTGGCGCAGGGAATGGATGCCTCCCATGCCATGGAACGGTATTTGAAAACGGGGATGATGAATGAGCCCTTCCTTCCCAAGGGAACAAAAATCTGTATGGATGCATCTCAGGTGGAAAAGAAAGAGCCGGTACTTCCGGCGGAAGGCGGGCGCTTTTCGAAAGAGGAGGCAGAGGCGGAGATTGGACGCTGCTTAAGATGCTCCTGTAATGCCTGCATGAAGGCCTGTGATATCATGCGCCTTCGGGAGAAAACACCGCGGAGAATCTACGAAGAGGTTTATATCACCATTCATCCCGGAACCTTGTCCCGTGACGGTACCTGGGCGACCCGCCTGATTGCCAGCTGTGATCAGTGCGGCCTATGTAAGCAGGTATGTCCGCAGGATATTGATTTTGGAGAATTCTTCTTAAAGAGTCATCGGGCCATGCATGAGAAGGGCGCGATGCCCTGGGCCTTCCATGACTACTGGCTGCGGGATATGGAATTCTCCTC
>JAEDOC010000169.1 GCA_016302185.1 Clostridium sp.
ATAATATGCAATTCAAAAGGGCAACTCTAGCGACATGGTTATAAGACCCGCTTGCCGTCGCGGATCACCGCCACCGCAAGGCGCCCGGCTGCTCTGGTCTTCCTGTCCTTTTCTTCCCACATCTTCGCTTCCTCTTCCTGACGCTTCTTTTGTCTGGCCTCTCTGTTTTCCGTCTGCTTCTGGCCGCGCAGCCGCTCCTCCGCCTTCACCGCTTCCCAAGCCTCCGGCGACAGATGCACCACCTGCCAGTAGGTTTTGTTATCCACGGCGGATTCTCCTGTTTTCGGATCTCTTATCCGCTTTTTGCTCTGGGCCGATCGGATTTGGAAGGGAACATCCACGCTGATAAACGTACGGTTCAGCTTCCGCAGTCCGGGAAGCTGACTGCTGTCGCCGCGAAAGCGGGCGGCGGTTTCGACGGCTTCCCGGGTACCTTTTCGCATGGTCTGGAGCTTCTCCTGGCATTCCAGCCGGAATCTTCTCTGTGCATCCGCGTCCATGGGAACCGCGTCCCTGCTTTTCTGCTCCAGATAGGCATACATGTCGTCTCTGGTGCTGCTGTAATCGATCCAGCAGGTCGGATCGTAGCTTTTTCCGATCCATGACAGCTGCTCTTTCAGGAAGTAGTATGGGTCGCCGCCAAATTCCGGCATTCTCCTGCGCACATAGTAGACCTCACTCAAAGCGTTGAGCACCGCCAGCGGATTCACTTTCCGCACCGGCTTTTCATACGCATTCCTCTGCTGGGTGTATACGTAATTCCCCCGATTTGGATCTCTGTGCAGATTCCCGTACAGTTCTTCCTGCAGTTTCGTCGGGAAAAAGGGGACGTAATCGTTCAGCAGTTCCATTCCCATCCTCTCCCCACGGCCCGGCTCAAAGGGAAATAAGCTCCTCGGTTCCATCTCATCCAGCAGCAGCGCCTGTACCACCGTCTGAAACCGTTGCTCGGCGGTGTTCCGATACGCGCGCATCTGCTTTGGGGTAAAGGATTGCAGGTAGAGATTGACACGCTGGCCCTCTGTCACCCGGATTCTTCCCAGCATCTGCAGGAAGCTGGTTTTGTTTGGCTGGCAGATCACCAGATGGCTGACATCCTCGGCATGGAGGGAAACGCCCGAATCCAGCACGGAAGTGGAGATGAGGATATCGCAGGCCTGCCGCTCTCCATGTACCAGCGCGTCGAAGACCTTTCTTCGCTTGCTTCTTCTGGCCGGAGGCGTCCAGCCGTACTTTTGGGTTTCGTCGGCGGTGATCACCACCGCATCACGGTTGAGTACACGCAGATTTTCCTTAAGGACCATGGCATCTTCCCTGGTGCGGACAAAGATCAGCCACCGATTTCGCTTTTCGGATGCGGCCCGGACATTCTCCCGGACACTGTCGCTGATGAGCCGCGCCAGCACCACCAGATCATCGAAATAGTGGGTATCCAGATAGGCATACTGCTCTTCCGGCTGTCTGCCCTCTCCATAGCAGCAGGTCAGAAGCTCCTTCTCCGATCGGTATGCGTGCTCCACCTTTTCAAACAGCTCAAGGGCAGGTTCCCTGCTCTGCTGCTTCGTCTTCTCGATACAGCCTTTTATCTGCCGGTCAATTTCGGTGGTTTGCCAATAGTTTCCTGACGCCCTTTTCCGCTGCTCCATCAGGCAGCGGTATTGCGGGCTGAGAAATCCCATCCAGCGATCCACATCGTTTCCCTGATTCAGAAAGAAACGTGCCATATATCGCTTGCACAGCTCCGTCAGGCTGCTGCCTTTCACCGCTTTGAATTCCAGATACATTAGCAGCGGCTCCGGGGTGGCGGCAAGGAACACGGAAATGCTCTGCTGGTTGGCGGTGATATCCGCCCTGTCATACCAGTGATGGGTGTCCAGATTGAATCCGGCGTCCATCACAAAATAGAATGCCTCGTCAAACACATAATAAAGGACATCCTTTCCCCGGACTTCCGTATTCTGCCCCGTACTGCCGTCCTCGCAAATCTCTCTGATGTTGGGATAATCGAAGGCCTTTTCTGCCCGCTGATAGGTGCGGACATGCAGATATTCCGCCAGGCCTTCCACATCCTGCCCCAGTTCGTTCAGCAGGATGCTCTTGGCCTTCGCCTGCACCTGCAGGCTTAGAAATTTTCGGTTGCAGAAGTACACCAGGTGCTTTCCCTGCCGCTTGGCCTCCCCGAGAAGCACCCGCAGAACAAACCAGGTTTTACCGCTTCCCGTGCCCGTGCTGATCAGGATCCGATCCCCCGGATTCCAATTTTTGTAGTCCTCCCCGATGATATCACTGACATAGCTCTGTCCCATATGCAACACCCTGTATGTTCTAAAATTTCTTCTTTTATCTATATAAATAATAAGAAAAATTCGCGCGCTTGTCAAGCATACGCAGCGCAGTCTTCAGTCGTTCTCTCTGCTATTGCCCATTATAGGGGTTCTTTTTTCGTTTTTCAAACTTTACACGGATAAGAACATCTCCGTAATTCTGAAGACCATGTATTGTCCTCAGAAAATCCGTCAAAACTATTGGAAACCGGAGGAACGCTTTATGAAAAAAACCGACACGCTGGCAAACAATTTGGTGCTGAACTATTGGAACAAGCTGCTTCTGGAAAAAGGCATCATCACCAGAAAGGAATATCTGCAGATGGCCGAGAAGATTCTTCGGAAATATCCGGCTGCCTGACCTGGGCCCAGGGGGTTACTTCGCAGGGAGTAACCCCCGTTCTTTTTTGCTTATGCCGTATCCTTGACCGTGATCAGATACAGCCCATAGGGCTCCAGGACGCGGTTGAGATGGCTCTGGAAGCCATAGTAATCCGCCTTGCTCCCATCATACTTTCTGCCCGTCAGATAGGACACCGTGTTCATCACAAAATGGATGTGCAGGCAGCTTCCATCCGTATGGCAGCCCCAGAGAATCTGATACTGACCCCCATAATAAGCCGCTGCCTGGTAGGCAATGTTCTTTGCGTCAAGCAGACTGATCTGTTCATTCGGCCCGAAGGACAGAATCATATGCCGGAGCCTGACGCCGAAGTCCTTCCCATAGGCCTGGGCTACAATCCCGAACTGCTCCTTGGCCAGCAGCGGGTTCATTGCGATCCCGCCGGCCAACTGGGAAGGTGCCTTGTCACTGCGCAGCACATAGTCCGCCACATCCATGATGGCCTGCTCATCATGGTACTTTCCCTGGGATACCGCGAAATCCGGGTGCACCTGTGTTTTTATTTTAAGCACTGGCATAACTGATCCCCTCCTCTGCGCAGATACTCTCTCGCCGTCGGATCCTCGGTCAGATCCGACCAGTGATACAGCTGCGCCATGGTCTTGGCAGCTTCCCGTTTTATCCTCACAGTATCCGCCTCATCCAGCGCCTTCCTTTTGGCGTAGGCGTTGGCACTGATATTACATTCTTTTGCTTTTTGTTCCATCCTCTGATATTCTATATCTGTTAGATAGAATACAATTCTTTTCTTTTTTTCCATATTTTTGATTCCTTTTCATTTGGTTTTTTCTATTTTTTATTGCCCGCAAGGAGGGAAGAGAAATGTGTCTCTTCCCCGCTGAGGTCCCTTACAGTATTGTTATTTCCCTTGTAAAAAAATACTGTAAGGGCGCGGGAATGGCTATGCCTTTTGTCCGGCAGCCAGGGAACTGGTCAGGATGTATTCTTTCAAGGATTCCTTGGGAATCCGCCACACTCTGCCGTTTTTATAGGCTCTCAGCTTACCTGACCTCAATAGTTCGTATGCGGCATTGTAACCGATTCTCAGGGCTTCGCAGGCCTTCTCCACGGTTAAGATATCCGGATACTCGCTGAACATTTACGTTACCTTCTCTCCCTGCCGGGAATGCTCCTGAAGGGGACACAACGCCCTGTCACAGGTGCAGGCAGCACATAAGCATTT
>JAEDOC010000034.1 GCA_016302185.1 Clostridium sp.
CTCATAACTGCAGGTAACAAAAGAATAAAGGCACTCACAATTCCCCTCCGGCAGTTCCCGAAAGCTGCAGTTCTTCGTCATCTCATCCACATACCGGTTGAAGCTTTCCTGATCCGCAAAGACCGTCCGCCGCTTTTCTCCGCCGGCATCTCCGTAAAGCGCAGCAATCGTTCTTAAATGCAGCTCCCGATCCGGCAGATAGAGAATGACCTCCCGATGCTCCTGAAAGAATGATTTTTCCTTGAACTTTACAATCTCCGCAAACATGCTTCCGTTCTTCATATGGTGACCATAAAGAACCGAATGCCGTCCCATAAAATCACTGTCACTGTCGCAGTCCAGATAGATTGCTCCGGCGCTGCTTTCCCCGCCCTCAAAACTCCGATGCAGATAAGTCTCATTATCATCTGTCTGTACCACCGGATAGTCAATGCGTGTTCCCGGAATCTCTACCCAGGCCACAATATCCGGATTGATCTCCCGAAGCGCATCAAAATCAATGGGGCTCTCATACAACAGCTCCGTCTCTCCCTCCGTCTCCTCTTCCATCACAAGCTCCCGTTCTGCTGCTGTCTCCTGCTGCCGGCTAAGCTCCCGCAGTTCCTCCTCCTGACGCTTCTGCTTCCAGGTAGTAAAGCCCCTTTTTCCTAAAGCGAAAAGAGCAGCAAGCAGCAAAAGAAACAGCAGAGCTTCCAGACATCTTCTCCATTTCTTCATACGTTTCCCTCCGGAACGCAAAAAGGGAACGCACTGCAGAACCCGTGATCAGCCTCTGCCCTGCAATCCCCTTATTTTCTTAATAACCAAACTTTCCTTCCAGTGACTCGTCGCTCTCAATCCAGTCATTGACATCAATCACACGATAGTCATTCTTATTATCGCGGATGTAGATCTTCTCAATTCCCGCATTGATAATCATACGCTTGCACATGGAACAGCTGCAGGAATTCTCCACATATTCACCGGTACGGGCATCCACTCCTGTTAAATACATGGAAGCCCCCAGCATACGTTCTCTTGACGCACTGATAATCGCATTGGCCTCCGCATGTACGCTGCGGCAGAGCTCATACCGCTCGCCCCGCGGCACATGAAGCTCCTCCCGGATACAGCGGCCGATATCGCTGCAGTTCTTCCGCCCTCTCGGCGCTCCCACATAGCCGGTGGAAACCACCTCATCATTGTTCACAATCACTGCGCCGTAATGCTTGCGCAGGCAGGTGCTTCGCTGGGAAACCATCTCTGCCAGATCCAGATAGTAATTTACCTTGTCACGTCTCTCCATATTTACCTCCTGCCGCATCTTTTCTTATCCATTCTCATTCATCTTCGCCAGTTTTGCCGCCTGGTCCGCTGCGATCAGGTTATCAATGATCTCATAGAGATCACCATTCATAATGGAATCAATCTTATACAGGGTCAGTTTAATCCGGTGATCTGTCACACGACCCTGCGGGAAGTTATAGGTACGGATCTTCTCGGAACGATCGCCGGTTCCGATCTGACTGCGGCGTGCCTCAGCTTCCTCATTCTGCCGCTTCTCCAGCTCCATATCATACAATTTGGAACGCAGCAGGCGGAATGCCTTATCCTTATTCTGCAGCTGGGATTTCTCCGTCTGGCTGTAGATCACGATTCCGGTCGGAATATGAGTCAGTCGAACCGCCGAGTCCGTGGTGTTAACGCACTGACCGCCGTTACCGGACGCACGCATGACATCGATACGGATATCCTTCTCATCAATCACGACATCAAATTCCTCTGCCTCCGGCATAATGGCAACGGTTGCGGTAGAAGTATGAATACGGCCGCCGGACTCTGTCTCCGGCACACGCTGTACCCGGTGCACGCCGCTCTCATATTTTAATTTGGAATAGGCGCCCTGACCGGTAATCATGAACTCCACTTCCTTCATTCCGCCGATTCCGCTCTCACTGACATTGATCAGCTCTGTTTTCCAGCGCTGCCGCTCTGCAAAATGCACGTACATACGGTATAATTCCGAAGCAAAGAGCGCCGCCTCCTCGCCGCCGGCACCGGCACGGATCTCCACGATAACGTTCTTATCATCATTGGGATCCTTGGGAAGCAGCAGTATCTTTAATTCCTTCTCCAGCTCCTCAATCCGCTTCTTCGCGTCAGCCAGCTCCTCTTTAGCCATCTCCCGCATCTCCTCGTCACTTTCCTCATCGAGAAGTGCCAGGCTGTCCTCCACATCCTGTTTTGCTTTTTTATATGCCTTATATGTCTCCACCAGGGGAGTCAGATCCGACTGTTCCTTCATCAGCTTACGGAACCGATTCTGGTCATTCGCTACCTCCGGGCTGTTTAACTCCTCCATCAGCTCCTCATAGCGGATCAGCAAATCATCCAATCTGTCAAACATGGGGTACCTCCTCCATTTCTTTTCACCGGTTCCAGCGGGCCTTTACCACCCGATCCAGTCCCGGTTCATCCTTTATTGTCTCTATCTCATCGAAACCTGCAATAGATAATATCTTCTCCACTGCTGCCGACTGGTCATACCCAATCTCAAAATACACCGCGCCTCCGGTCTTCAGATGCTTGCTGCATTCCAGTGCCAGCGCCCGGTAAAAATACAGTCCGTCCTCCCGGCCGTCCAGAGCCAGCCTCGGCTCATGATCCCTCACCTCCGGCTCCAGCTGCTCAATCACAGCAGAGGGAATATATGGCGGATTGGAAACAATTACATCGTAAACCACATCCGGCTCCACCGCATCAAATAAATTGCTCTGCAGCAGCGTCAGCCTGCGCTCTTTCGCCTCCCGCACAGCTGAGGCAAGAGGCCGCCGCTTTGACGATTCACCATCTGCCACGTAAGTCTTTAGTTCCAGCTTCCATGGTTCTTCCGAAACCAGGAACGACTGTGAGCGCACCGTTCCTTTCTGAATCAGGAAGAGACGTTTCGCATTCTTCCGCGCCACATCCAGCGCCTCTCTGGATATATCCGCCGCCGTCACATCCCGGAAACCTCCCAGCACCGCCAGGCTGATGGCGATACAGCCGGAACCGGTACACATATCAAGAAGGGAAATCTCCCTATCTGCGCAGTCCCGCAGCACCGCTTCGACCAGTGTCTCCGTATCCTGTCTTGGAATCAATACATGTTCATTGACCGCAAATTCCAGTCCCATAAACTCCTGACTTCCCAGAATCTGCTGAAGAGGAACACGCTCCGCCCGCCTGTGCAGACTGCTTACGTAGGTCTCATATCCGGCTTCCAGCCGTTCCCTGCGCACCTCACTGTTCTGATCCAGATAAAAATGAACCCGATCAATCCCAAAAGCCGCAGAAAGCAGATACCAGGCATCCAGTTCTGCCTCCGCAATCCCTGCTTCGGCCAGCATCCTTGCTCCATCGGTAAGAAGCTGCCGCCAGGTGGGACCGGAAGCTTCTGTCTCCATTCTTTCGTTCAGAATCATACCTCAGTCTCCGGAAAGTTCTCTTTCAAATATTTCTTCCAGTCAAATACCGCCTCCGTCGCTGCAATCGCCACCTCGATCATGGAATCGTCCGGCTCGCTGGTCGTCAGTCCCTGCATCCACATGCCCGGACGGCTGACCAGATCCATAAATTTAGAATTACTGCGGCCGGCCAGCTGCAGCACCTCATAGGAAATTCCGGCAATGACAGGAATCATCACAATACGGCTGGCAATCCGCAGAAATACTCCATCCACCCGGACCACCATAAAGAACAGGATACTGATTACCATAACAATCAGAATAAAGCTGGTTCCGCAGCGCTTGTGCTCTTTGGAGCTGTTCCGCACATGCTCCACCGTCAGCGTATATCCATGTTCCAGACAGTTAATACACTTGTGCTCTGCCCCATGGTACATAAAAGTTCTCCGGATTTCGTCCATCCGGGATACCAGCTTGATATACAGAATAAATATAGCAATCCGAATACATCCCTCTAAGATTGCCATCACATTCTCCGATGTAATAAACTGCCGGAAGAAATTAGCGATAAGCAATGGCAGCACCATGAAAATAGCAATCGCCAGCAGAAAAGAGCATACCATCACCACGCTCATGATGGCACTTTCCAGCTTCTCCCCAAAGACACGATCCAGAAATTTTTCCAGCCGTCCCGGCTCCTCTTCTTCCTCATCATCCTCAAAAAAGCTGGCCGAATAAGTCAGCGTCCGCATCCCCAGAATCATAGAATCCGCAAAACGGAACACTCCCCGGATAAATGGCAGACGCAGAAGCCTTGCCTTCTTTGTAATGCTCTCATATTTATCTTTTTTTACTTCTATCTCACCGTCAGGCCGGCGCACCGCCACCGCATAGTCGTCACGGTTCATCATCATAATACCCTCGATTACCGCCTGACCGCCAATTCCTGAATATTTCATTCCATTCTCTCCGTTATACAAAAATACTACAGGAAAAGAAAAGGGCTGAGTTTAATGTCGCCACTAAAACCCAACCCTTACGTTGTTCAAACTTATTTACCTGCGTTGATGCCGTATTTGCGGTTGAACTTATCGATACGTCCGCGGGCTGCAGCTGCTTTCTGCTGACCAGTGTAGAAAGAATGGCACTTGGAGCAAACCTCTACGTGGATATCTTTCTTGGTAGAACCTGTTACGAACTCGTTGCCGCAGTTGCAAACAACCTTTGCCTGATAATAATTTGGATGGATTCCTTCTCTCATGATTTTCACCTCTCTGATTTTTCCTTCGCGATTTCCGACCGCTTATTTTTGTTGCTCTGCCTCCGGCTTTCTCCGGCCGGTGCAATATATCAAAGCCTTGCACATCCAGAACTGCTCTTCCATCATTTAAGCAATCCATCAATCGTAAGGACGACTCACGCAGATGTCAAAACTGCTGCTTCTGATACAGCCTTAACAGTATATCATAAGAATATTGGATTTGCAAGCAATTTTAAATATATCTTTTCTTTCTTGTAATTTCCACAAACTCGGCATTGCTTCTGGTCTTTGAGAACAGTTCCAGAATCCGCTCCACCGAGTCCTCCGGTTTCTGTGTATTCGTCGCTTTGTGGATGATATCCACCACCTCGCTCTCCTCCGGAGTAAGCAGGAGATCGTCTCTTCTGGTACCGGAACGAAGGATGTCCAGTGCCGGGAAAATACGTTTTTCCGAAAGCTTTCGATCGAGAACCAGCTCCATATTGCCAGTACCCTTGAATTCCTCATAGATGACATCATCCATGCGGCTTCCCGTCTCAATCAGCGCTGTTGCCAGAATCGTTAAGCTGCCGCCCTCCCGCATGTTCCGGGCTGCACCAAAGAACCGCTTCGGCATATGCAGCGCTGCCGGATCCAGACCACCGGATAGGGTACGGCCGCTGGGCGGAACCACCAGGTTATAGGCTCTTGCCAGACGGGTCATACTGTCCAGAAGAATCATGACATCCCGTCCGTGCTCAACCAGACGCTTGGCCCGCTCAATTACCATCTCCGATACTCTCTTATGACGTTCCGGCAGCTCATCAAAGGTAGAATAGATTACTTCCACATTAGGACCCACAATTGCTTCCTTGATATCCGTAACCTCCTCCGGACGCTCGTCAATCAGAAGAATGATCAGATGCATCTCCGGATGGTTGGTTGTCACTGCCTTGGCCACCTGTTTTAACAGGGTTGTTTTACCGGCTTTCGGCGGAGATACAATCATACCTCTCTGACCTTTGCCAATTGGAGATAACAGATCCATCACGCGCATCGCCGTAGAGCTCTTTCCTCCCGGCATCTCCAGATGCAGACGCCGATTTGGAAAAATCGGGGTTA
Organism: Clostridium sp.; assembly: GCA_016302185.1. Lineage (GTDB taxonomy): Bacteria > Bacillota > Clostridia > Lachnospirales > Lachnospiraceae > Otoolea. The sequence continues at coordinate 5,788 of JAEDOC010000034.1, forward strand.
AATTTTCAAAATTGGGACGGCGTTCTACCACGCTGGTGGGATAACCATTGACAGTATTAATATAAAGAAGAGCTGCAAATTTCTCTGTTGCCGACTTAATTCTCCGGCTTCCCTTTACAATATCGCCCGTCTTTAAATTGAAACGGCGAATCTGGGACGGAGCCACATAAACATCATTTTCACCAGGAAGGAAATTCTCACAGCGAATAAATCCAAATCCATCCGGCATAACCTCCAGAATACCATTTGCCTCGATGCCGCTGTCCAGCTCCTGAAAATCGTTTCTGGCCTCTTCCATTCTGGTCTGATACTGCCTTTTCGGTTCCTTCGGCGCTTCCGCCTGCCTTCCGGTCTGCTCCCGCGGTGCTTCCGACGGTCTGACCTCCTGCTCCTGTAAAGCTTCTTCCTTTCCGGTATCCCCTGACTGGGCGATCTCGCAAAGTTTATCTATTAATTCCGCTTTTTTTAATGTAGTTACACTCTTCACTCCCTGTGCTTTTGCCAGCTCACGCAGCTGAGACAATGGCAGGGTCTGTAATTTTTCTCTCATTCAATTCTCCTTACTTTGTGAAATTGTCCATTACGGGGGTAAATATTAAGAACTAAGAAACGCTGGGATATCTTTCCTGTTTTTTTATTATAACCCATTTTCTCTAAAATGCAAATTATTTTGTTCCTCTTCTCTCCCGTTTTTCCGTCATTCTTCGACTTAAATCTGCTCCTTTTCTCTCTTTTCTTCCGACTCCTTCAGATAATGAAGCCACTCTCTTATCTTCTTTTCATAACCGTTTTCGGACGGCCGGTAGAATACCGCACCCTCCAGCCCGTCAGGAAGATACTGCTGTTTCACATAATGATTCGGATAATCATGCGCATACTTATAATCCAGTCCTCGTCCCAGCTGCTCTGCCCCGCTGTAATGCCGATCCTGCAGATGCGGCGGAACGCGGAAGCTTCCTTTCGCTTTCACTGCCTCCTCCGCATCGGAGATCGCCATATAGGCTGCATTGCTCTTGGGCGCGCAGGCAACATAGGAAGCCGCCTGAGACAGGATAATCTTTGCCTCCGGCAGCCCCACCCGTTCTGCTGCCAGGGCTGCACTCACCGCCACAGTAAGTGCCTGCGGATCCGCATTTCCCACATCCTCAGACGCGCAGATCATAATTCTCCGGGCAATAAACTTAATATCCTCGCCGGCGTACAGCATCCGGGCCAGATAATAAACCGCTGCGTCCGGATCCGACCCCCGCATGCTTTTTATAAAAGCAGAAATTGTATCGTAATGGTTATCTCCTCCTTTATCGTAACGCACTGCCCGCTTCTGGATACATTCCTGTGCCACCTCCAGCGTAATATGGATCAGGCCGTCCTCTGCCCGATCTGTGGTCAATATTCCCAATTCAATCGCATTCAGCGCCGCTCTGGCATCTCCACCGGCAATCTCCGCCAGAAAATCCAATGCTTCTTCCTCGGCCACTGCCCGGTAGCTTCCCATTCCCTTCTCCCGGTCCGTCAGCGCCCGGTGAAGCAATTCTTTAATATCCTCCTTTTCCAGAGGCTTCAGTTCAAAGATGCGGGATCTGGAAATCAACGCTCCGTTTACTTCAAAATAAGGATTCTCCGTCGTTGCCCCGATCAAGAGAATTGTTCCGTCCTCCACAAACGGAAGCAGATAATCCTGCTGGCTTTTGTTAAACCGGTGAATCTCATCGATAAACAGAATCGTCTTCTTCCCATACATACCCAGAGCATCTTTCGCTTCGTTCACCACCTGCTCCATATCCTTTTTCCCCGCCACGGTGGCATTCAGCTGTTCAAACCGGGCGCTGGTGGTATTCGCGATGACCTTGGCCAGAGTGGTTTTCCCGGTACCCGGCGGCCCGTAGAAAATCAGGGACCCCAGCTTATCTGCTTTAATCGCCCGATACAGGAGCTTGTCCTTTCCGATAATGTGTTTCTGTCCCACCACCTCATCCAGTGTGGACGGACGGAGGCGGGATGCCAGCGGTGCTTCCGTCTCCATCGTGGTGCTTCTCATATAATCAAATAAATCCATCTCTTCCCTCTAATCAATTAATAATTCTTCTACTGTAACAAAAGTATATCCCTGCTTTTCCAGCGTGTCAACTGCCGCCAGCGCCGCATCCACCGAAGCGGAAAATACATCGTGCAAAAGCACCACCTGATGCTTTCCCGCATTTTTGCAGATATGCTTCAGCACCTTTCCGCTGTTCTGGCTTTTCCAGTCCAGCGTATCGATGTCCCAGAAAACCGGAAGCATCTCCACACACTCCTCCAATGCCTCATTCCATTTTCCATAAGGAGGACGGATATATTCCGGCCGTTTTCCTGTAATTTTCTCAATCATATCCGCCGTTTTGCGGATATCCCTGCAGGAAGTATCAATATCCTGCTGCGTCAGATCGACGTGGCTGTAGCAGTGAACTCCGATGAAATGACCATCCTCCGCCATCTGCCGCACCAGCTCCTCGTTTCCCGGAATATTCTCCCCTACCAGGAAAAAGGAAGCCTTCACCTTTCGCTCCCGCAGACCGTCCAGAAGCCTTTTCGTATATTTCTCATGAGGTCCGTCATCAAAGGTAAGCGCCAACAGCCGCTCCGAGGTTCTTTTCCATTCGCTTTCTTCTCCGACCGGAGACTCCGCTGAATTTCCCTGTTCCACCGCTCCGTATGCCTCCGCAGATTCTCCCGACAGACATCCGGCCTCCGGAACAACCGCTGACAGGCAGATTCCTCCAAGAAACATATCCAGAATTAAAATCGCCATAAAAATGCGGGCCTTTTTCTTCATTTTTCCCGTTCTTTACCTCTCTTCTCCATTCCTGCTATATTTATGTGTATAAGATTGAAAACATCACAAAAAACGGTAAAAAATCTATTGACAAATTCGCTGAGAATGTTAAGATTAATTTGTAATTACGATACTATATCGTATATACGAATTTGTTAAGACAGCTAAGGGCATACTTAGAACTAATATTATCAAAACTATTTATTAAAAAGAAGGGAGTTACCACTATGAATTTAAACTTAAGACCGGCCAGCGAATGCAAATTTGACGCCGTATCTTTGGGCGAGGTTATGCTTCGTCTTGACCCGGGCGAAGGCAGAATCCGTACTGCAAGAAGCTTCCGCGCATGGGAAGGCGGCGGAGAGTACAACGTAATCCGTGGACTTCGCAAATGCTTCAAGCTGAATACCGCAGTTATTACCGCTTTTGCTGACAACGAGGTTGGTATGCTGATGGAAGACTTCATTAACCAGGGCGGCGTTGATACCTCTCTGATCAAATGGATGAAGACTGACGGTATCGGCAGAATCTGCCGTAACGGTATCAACTTCACAGAGAGAGGTTTCGGTATCCGTGGTGCGGTTGGATGCTCTGACCGTGCAAACACCGCAATCTCCAAAGCAACTCCGGCAGATTTTGATTTCGATTATATCTTTGGTGAGCTTGGTGTTCGCTGGCTGCATACCGGCGGTATCTACGCAGCTCTTTCTGAGCAGTCCTGTGAGACCGTTCTGGCAGCTATCAAGACCGCTAAGAAATACGGCACCATCGTATCCTACGACTTAAACTACCGTCCGTCCATGTGGAGCGCAATCGGCGGCAAGGAGAAGGCACAGGAAGTAAACAAAGAAATCGCTAAGTATGTTGATGTTATGATCGGCAACGAGGAAGACTTCACCGCCTGCTTAGGCTTCGAGATCGAGGGCAACGACGAGAACTTAAAGACTCTGAACTTAGACGGCTACAAGAAGATGATCAACGAGGCTGCAAAGACCTACCCGAACTTCAAGGCTGTAGCTACCACTCTTCGTGAGGTTAAGACCGCAACTGTAAATGACTGGAGCGCAATCTGCTGGGCAGACGGCGAGATCTACAAGGCAAAAGACTACAAGGGTCTGGAGATCATGGATCGTGTCGGCGGCGGCGATTCCTTCGCATCCGGCTTAATCTACGGCTTAATGACCACCGGCGACGCAGAGCTGGCTGTAAACTACGGTGCAGCACACGGCGCACTGGCTATGACAACTCCGGGTGATACCACCATGGCAAGCAAGAAGGAAGTAGAAGCTATCATGGGCGGCGCGGGAGCTCGTGTACAGAGATAAGAGAAGCATAATCGCTTGTTTTACTGACAAAACAGGAAGCCAACGAAAAAACGGCTTCCTGTTTTTTATTTTCCCGCTTGACATTCTCTTTTTTTTACGTTATTATTGCTAACAATGTTAGTAATAATATAATTGAATGAGGTGATAGGATGTATTATGAAATGCTTGCAGGCGAGCTCCTGAATATCAAATCAAAGCTGCTTCAGGTTCCCGCCGATCAGAAATTATCAAAAATGATGCGCGGTGAACTCTTCGCCCTGAATTATTTAAACTCAAAGGGCACCGCCGTGCACCCAAAAGAGCTGAGTGAACAATTGTCTGTCAGCACCGCACGGATCGCACGGCTCCTGAACCATATGGAAGAAAAAAAACTGATTTTCCGTCAGCCCGATCCAGAAGACAGCCGCCAGATATTAATTCATCTGACAGATGAGGGCAGAAAAAAAATCGAACTGCACCGCAGAGAGGTGATCCTGCAGCTTGCCGGCATGCTAGAGGAACTGGGGCCGGATGACGCCAAAGACTATATTCGGATTCTGGAAAGGATATATCACAATTCAAAGGAAAGAAAATGAAACAACACATAAGAAAAAACAAAGAAGAAATCAAAGATATCATAGAACAATCGCCCTCGCTGAAAGCCTATCACAAAATGCACCGAAGCGTTACCAACGCGGCCATCAGCCGCACCTTCGCAATGCTTCTTCTGCTCTCCGGAATTGCCTGTATTCTGTTTACAAAGCAGGTGCACCATCTGTTCCCGTATATTCTCGGCGGGATTATGATCCTGATTGGTTTAAACCACACCCTTTACGGCCTGTGGACCGGCGAATACCGCAGTCCGGAAACCAAGCTTACCGCAGGAGGTATCGTCTATATTGTTCTCGGCGCCGTCATTCTCTCTCATCACGCAGATGCAGATGCCATGATCGGAAGCGTATGGGGCATTCTGGGATTAATGAAAGGCTCTGAGGCACTAAATCTTGCACTTTACTGCTTCTCGCAGAAAAAGCCCTTTCTCACGAAAGGGCTTCAAGCTCTTATCGAATTGATTCTGGGCTTTTTGCTTCTGCTGAATCCCCTCTCCGCCGTCCGACACCATATCTTTCTCCTGGGGATAGAGCTCTGTCTGGTTGGCTGGCAGCTTTTCCGCGAAACTCAACCCACCAGTGCTGAAATTCCGAAATAGGACAGTACAATGATACCCAATACAATCCGATAATATCCAAAAAACTTGAAATCATGCTTCCGGATATACCCCATCAGGAATTTGATGGAATATACGGATACAGCAAATGCCACCAGCATGCCCAGAACCAGATAGAAAAACTCCGCAAAGGTAAAGCCGCCTCCTGCGATAAAGAATTTCACAATCTTTAACAGGCTGGCACCGAACATCACCGGAATTCCCAGAAAGAAAGAGAATTCCGCAGCCGCACTTCTGGAACAGCCGATCAGCATCGCGCCCAGAATGGTTGCACCGGAACGGGAGGTTCCCGGAATCATGGCCAATACCTGAAAACATCCGATCAGAGCCGCTGTCTGAAAGGAAATCTGCGCGACCCGTTCAATGGGAAATTTCGCATGTGCATTGCGGTTCTCCAGAACAATGAAAAATACACCGTAGAGAATCAGCATCGCCGATACCACATAGCCGTTCATCAGCTTATCCATAAAATGATCCAGCGGAAGTCCAATCACCGCCGCCGGGATACAGGCAACAATTATTTTTATCCACAGCCGGATGGTTCCCCGTTTCTGCGCACCGTTCTTCCTCGGAGAAAATGGATTCAGTTTATGGAAATACAGCACCACAACCGCCAGAATCGCGCCCAGCTGAATCACAACCATAAACACCTGGCGATAGGCCTCACTCACATTCAGATGGATAATCTCATCCACCAGAATCATATGTCCCGTGCTGCTGATGGGAAGCCACTCCGTAAAGCCCTCCACAATTCCCAGCACAATTACCTTCAATATCTCTACAAAACTCATATCCGGTCCCTTCTCTTATATATTTTCAATCTGCCAGTCAATAGGTTCCATTCCGTTTTTCACCAGAAAATCATTGGTTTTGCTGAACGGCCGGCTTCCGAAGAATCCCCGGTATGCCGACAGCGGGCTGGGGTGCGGCGCTTCCAGAATCAGATGCTTCGGATTATTCAGCATCGTCTTCTTCATCTGGGCCGGCCGTCCCCACAGGATAAATACCATCGGCCGATCCTGCTCATTTAAAATACGGATTGCCGCATCCGTAAACTGCTCCCAGCCGATTCCGCGATGGGAATTGGCCTGATGTGCCCGCACCGTCAGTACCGTATTGAGCAGCATGACACCCTGGTCCGCCCATTTCTTCAGATATCCGTTATTTGGAATATAACAGCCCAGATCATCGTGAAGCTCCTGATAGATATTTACCAGAGACGGTGGAATCTCCACATCCGGCTTCACCGAAAAGCAAAGGCCGTGTGCCTGCCCCGGTCCGTGATACGGATCCTGTCCCAGAATCACCACCTTTACCTTCGAAAGAGGTGTAAAATCAAAGGCATTGAAAATATCATTGGCATCCGGATAAATCACACGGCTCCGGTATTCACTCATCACTGTATTATACAATTCTCTATAGTATGGCTTCTTAAATTCCCCGCTCAAGGGTGCCAGCCAGTCATTGCTGATTGCTCCCATGGTTTTCTCCTCTGTATAAAAGAATGAACTCGCTGTTTCTTTTTGTTCTAATTTTAACACAAGAAAAGGTCCGACTCAATCTTTTGTCCCCAGTTTCTGAATAAATTCCAGTGAATTCATTTCTATCGGATACGCCCGCTCCTTCAGTTCCTCCGTAATCTGATAAAACTTCTGACTTACCCGATACATATGAGACTTCTGATTAAAAAATGCAGTTTTTTCAAACGGCCAGCGAATTACTGTCGGTGCCTGGAAATCCACCCCCAGCTCCAGAAGCAAAAGTTTCCGATTCAGCGTATGAGCCAGCCACTCCTGATATTCCTTCCACTGGGGCAGATACCCCTCTTCAATATAATTATCACAGGCAATCGTATTGGACACCAGTTCCTTGCCGCAATGCGGGCAATGTCCGTCGGTCACCTCTCCCTTCTCCCAGATATCCCTGGTACAGGCATCCGGGCACTGAACCCAGTTCACATTGCCGCAGGGCGCCGTGATTCTGGCTTTGTCCGGCAAGTAGTCAAAGATTCTCCCATCCGTACATGTCGTCACAATAAAATAATTCTTTTCATCTGTCAGTTTCTTCAATATCTGATAGGCACTTTCCGCCATTCCGGCATCCGCCCGTTCCCACTCTCTTCCCAGACCAATCAAAAGATATTCACAATTTTTCAGATCCTCTTTTACGTTTTCCACCATTGTTTCGATATATTCCATATTTCTCTTCGCACTATCCTTCCATCGCAGTTATTTCTTCTCTGCCTATTGTAAAGCATTTTGTCTAATCTGAAAAGAGATAAAAAAACGGGCTTGCAAGCAAGCTTGCAGCCCGTTTTCTCATCTTTTTGGTCGTTAAATATATGGGATAAAATTACTTTAAGGTAACCTTTGCACCCTCAGCCTCTAACTTGGTCTTTAAGTCCTCAGCCTCTTCCTTGGAAACGCCAGCCTTAACTACCTTCGGAGCGCCGTCAACTACTTCCTTAGCTTCCTTTAAGCCAAGGCCGGTAGCCTCACGAACAACCTTGATAACTTTAACCTTATTAGCACCAACCTCAGTTAACTCTACGTCAAACTCGGTCTTCTCCTCAGCTGCCTCTGCCGGGCCTGCTGCTGCTACAACAACGCCTGCTGCTGCAGATACGCCAAACTCTTCCTCACAAGCTTTTACTAACTCGTTTAACTCTAATACGGATAATTCCTTAATAGCTTCAATGAACTCAGCTGTTGTTAATTTTGCCATTTTAATGTTCCTCCTATAATTTTTCTTTTAAATGTACGCTGCATCTTCGCAGCGCCTCCCGCTCTATGCGGTTTTCAGTTTCAATTGATTATGCCGGAACTGACACCTGCCAGCCTCCGGTATCCGGATAAGCTTTCTGATTAAGCCTCTGCCGGCTGATCCTTCTCTGCAATCTGCTTGATAACACGAGCAAAGTTTGCGATCGGGGACTGCATGCTTCCAAGAAGTCTTCCAAGAAGTACTTCTCTGGACGGGATAGTTGCGATAACCTGCATACACTTTGCATCATAGTAGGTATCCTCAACGACACCACCCTTGATCTCCAGCTTGTCTGCCTTCTTTGCAAACTCAGCTAAGATTCTTGCCGGTGCTGTTGCATCTTCCTTAGATACTGCCAGAGCTGTCGGTCCTTCCAGATTCGGCTCTAAAGCTTCGAACTTTGTTCCCTTTGCAGCGAAACGAATCATGGTGTTCTTATATACTTTATAAGTTACACCAGCTTCTCTTAACTGCTTACGAAGCTGAGTATCCTGCTCTACAGTCAGTCCACGGTAGTCAACAACTACTGCAGTCTTGGCACCGTCGAGTAATTCAGCAATTTCAGCAACAACCGGCTGCTTTAATTCAACTTTTGCCATGAATGGTTTACCTCCTGTCTTATTTTCTAACCGCCTGGTAAACGCTCGGTAAATAAAAAACCTCTTCGTCCCAAGACAAAGAGGTACATACTTTTACTTTCAGTGATGTTCCCTCGGCAGGCGTTTTCTGCTTATGCCTTTCGGCACCTGCTGTCTTCGGCAGTTAACACTATGGTATGATACCATACGGATAAATGTTTGTCAATCACTTTTTTATCTGCTGACGCACATTTTATTGTTTTTGCTATTTTATTATTTTCACTGAATTCCTAATGCTTATCCCGCATACAGAATACCTTCAAACACCTGATCTTCCTCTATTCCATTAATCCTTTTCGGATAATCCGTACTGTCCACAGGAATCCGGTAAATCGGCTCGTTTTTATTCGGTTCCAGCTTTTCTTCCGCATATATCGCACTCCATCCTTCATAATCCTCTCTGGTGACCTTTCCCGCATCAACCGTTTGAACATCCACCCAGGTTTCGCTATCAGTACGGACCAGAAGCACACAGCTGTCCTTCAGAAGCACAGCTTTTTTAAGAACCTTCCCATCCGAATCCACCTGCTCGCAGTCCACATCCTGCTTTGCCTGAAGTATGATCTGGGAAGCAACCCTGTACGATGCCTCATCACTGACCGGGTAACCATCTGCTCCCGTATGATAATGCCTGCTTCCATCCATCGTTCCAAGAATATCCATCCGGTTTGTCAGTTCAAAATCATCCGGATTGGAAAATCCGCTGACCTTCTCCCGGTTGATATAGCCATCTTCTGCTTCCTTCCAGTCCCACGAAACCAGGCCTTCTCCGGCATTGATGGTCCGCTCCTGATCATAATTCATCAATTTTAAATCAATCGTTGCCAGCAGACAATAATCATTCTCCGAGGTTTCAAACAGGTATAGATAATACTGGTCATTGGCGCGAACCACATAACTGTTTTCCGAATAGCAGTAATCGGAGATGGTAACCGAACGATTGCCCGCCTTCACAATCCACTGATACTGTCCGGTCGCTTCTCCTTCATAAACATCCGGCTCATATTCAATCTCCACCGGCTCTCTTTTTCCATCCCCGTTCGTATCAATGTAGCGCGGAAAATCCCGGTGGCAGGGAAGCATATATGTTTCCGGAGTCTCCATATAGCGCGCCTCGAACAGCTCCGGTGCCTCGTCAAAATAGACACTGACAATCTGAGCCCCCATCGCATAGGCTCCCAGAGTATAGGGATTAAAATAGACCGTCACTCCCTCACTGTCCACGGACCAGGCCACTGAGTTTTTATCCTTCAGATCCAATCCATCCAGATATTCATCCATAGGAATCATATATTCATAGATGTCTGCATATTGTTCCTGAAGCCTTTCATCCACCTGCTGAAAAAAGGTGTCCGTGTCTTTGACCACATCGGTAAGCAGCAGTTCCTTTCCTGTCTGCGTATCAAAATTTACACCGGAATACGTATACATCCCATGAGCACCGCCCCAGTAAGAAGTATAATCACGGAAAATACTGATGACGTTGGAATCCGCCCGCAGTACTTTTCCGGAAATTTCGTCGGATAAATACATATCCTCCACGGCAGCCGATCCCAATTCCTTCAGCTCATCATAATCCTTCAGAAGCTGATCCTGTACCTCCTGCGCAGCCGCCGCACACTCCTTATTGTGCTGCTGAAATGCTTTTGCCAGCTGAGGATATCTCTTTTCTGTCTCCTCATCCAATGACAACTCTACATACCGGTTCGATACCTTCTGCACTCCGGTTTCACCATCATAAATTCCTCTGCCAACCGTCTCCAGATATACCGGAACATGCACCGACCGTTCAATTTCGGAAAGGTTCTCCGGTTCTGCCGGGTTTTCTCCAGAATCCGGTGTTTTTTCCGCTGCGCTCTCTCCGGTTTCTTCCGCTTTCCCGTTCAGATCCGTCTCCGCAGCTTCTCCCTGCGCCGTCTCCGCCGGCTTTGCGGTCCCTGATGCCTCCTTGCCACAGGCAGTCATCGTCAGCAACAATAATAATAAACCCGCCAGCACAATCCTGTTCTTCTTTTTCATTCTGTGCTTTCTCCCCTCCAGTATCCTGCAAATCAATGGCTATCTGTTGATTATTCAACTGACATATCAACTATTTATTCATATATTAACTCCAATATATCAATCCAGTTGATATATTATTGTATCTCATAAAATACATGTCTTCCCTGTTGAACTTTTTTCAATAATCCTTTTTTTATAAGTCTATTTATTGCAACCGAAGCCCCTTGAGTCGTAGAAATACTATCAATTATATCCACAACCTGTTGTGTCGTTATCATGCCATTCGCTTGAACAAATTGATAGATCAATTGATCTGTTTTGTTCAAATCAACTTTTGGAATTGATATATCGGCCCAATTCATCTGTTCTGGCTGAATCTCATACTCTGCATTTATGTGATAAGTCGTCCAGCGCCCTCGTTTTTCTGCTATAAGCATATTTTTATCTACCAAATCAA
>JAEDOC010000001.1 GCA_016302185.1 Clostridium sp.
CCTCCGGTTCCAACATGTCTGAGTCCGATATCGACAAGGCTGTGAAAGAGGCGGCCGAGTATGAAGCTCAGGATAAGAAGAAAAAAGAAGCAATTGATACCAGAAATGAAGCAGACTCTATCGTATTCCAGACCGAGAAGGCACTGGAAGAAGTGGGTGACAAGATTGCTGACAGCGATAAATCCGCAGTAGAGGCTGATCTGAATGCCTTAAAAGAGGCCATCAACAAGGCTCCGATCGAGCAGATGACCGATGCTCAGGTTGAAGAGATTAAAGCAGCCAAGGAGAAACTGATGACCAGCGCGCAGGCTCTGTTTGCCAAGGTTTATGAGGCAGCACAGGGAGCAGCGGGAGCACAGGGAGGCCCGCAGGCAGGTCCGGACATGGGCAGCGCACCGCATGATGATAATGTGGTTGACGGCGACTTCAAAGAGGTGTAAAGTTAAAAAGTTAGATAGAAAAAACGCGATGGGGATTGGGCTTTCTTGCCCAAGCCCCTTTGCGGGGTTTAGGAAGGAGTTCTTTCCATGGCGGAGAGCAAGAGAGATTACTATGAAGTCTTAGGCGTTCCGAAGGATGCGGATGACGCTGCGCTGAAAAAAGCATATAGAACACTGGCTAAAAAGTATCATCCGGATGCCAATCCGGGCGATGAGGCGGCAGCGGAGAAGTTTAAAGAAGCATCGGAAGCTTACAGTGTGCTGAGTGATCCGGAAAAGAGAAGACAGTACGATCAGTTTGGCCATGCGGCTTTTGACGGAGGAGCCGGAGGAGCCGGCGGCTTTGGCGGATTTGATTTTAACGGTGCAGATATGGGAGATATCTTCGGGGATATTTTCGGAGATATTTTCGGCGGAGGAAGAAGCCGTGGACGCAGCAATGGACCGATGCGCGGTGCCAATGTGAGAACCAGTGTCCGGATTACCTTTGAAGAGGCTATCTTTGGATGTGAAAAGGAGTTGGATCTGAATCTGAAAGAAACCTGCGATAAATGTAACGGGACCGGTGCCAAGCCGGGAACTCAGCCGCAGACCTGTACCAAGTGTAACGGCAAGGGTAAGATCATGTATACCCAGCAGTCCTTCTTTGGTCAGGTGCAGAATGTACAGACCTGCCCGGACTGCGGCGGCAGCGGTAAGATCATTAAAGAGAAATGTCCGGACTGCTACGGCACCGGCTTTGTCAGCAGAAGAAAGAAGATCAAGGTGACCATTCCGGCTGGTATCGATAACGGTCAGAGCCTGCGGGATCGGGGCAACGGCGAGCCGGGAATTAACGGCGGCGAGCGAGGGGACTTGCTGGTGGAGGTAGTGGTTTCTCCGCATCCGATCTTCAAACGTCAGGATACCAGCATCTACTCGACAGTTCCGATCTCCTTCGCGAGAGCCGCTCTTGGCGGGCCCATCCGCATCAAGACGGTGGACGGCGAAGTGGAGTATGAGGTGAAGCCGGGTACCCAGACCGATACCAGGATTCGTCTGAGGGGCAAGGGAGTACCTTCCCTGCGCAACCGCAACGTGCGCGGTGATCATTTCGTAACTCTGGTTGTTTCAGTTCCGGAGCGGATGACCGAGGCGCAGAAAGAAGCGCTGCGAAAATTTGATGATGCGATGAACGGGGTAACCCCGCCGGAACACGAGAAGCCGAAGAAAAAGGGTCTTTTTAAATAAGCGGAATAAGAGGATTGAACGGTAAGAAAGAAGCCGGCATTCAGATCTGTTATGCTTGCATGTAAGCGTGACGCATCTGGATGACCGGCTCTTTTTATGAGGCAAAGTCATATGGGGGAGTGCCAATCTTTAAACTTTCGTAAGTTGACTTTACATTGGATGTTATTTACAATGTAAGAGTTGAAGTGTGCGTATTTCATTTGAGAGTGAATACAATGATTTTGACGGGACAGAATTTTTTGTAACTTTGAAGATGGAGAGGGCGAGTATTGATGATGGATGAGAAGCAGTTCCACCGCCGGGGAAGAAGCCGTGCAAAGGGTGCTGGAGATGCCGGAGGAGAAAAGAGGGAAAGAACGCAGCTTACGGATCGGGCGCAGAAGCCGGGCAGTCAGAAAAAGAAATTTCTGATAGCCGCCGGTATTGCCGCTGCAGTGCTTCTGGCCGCCGGAGGAAGCTATGCCGGTATGGCACAGCGTTATAAACGGGTTTATTTCCCCAATACGCAGATTAACGGAATGAATGTTTCCGGGATGACCGTTGCTGAGGTGAAGAATTTGATTTCCGAGGGAACGAATGGCTATGTACTTACGCTGGTTGAGCGTGACGGGGCCCAGGAGCAGATTACCGGTGAATCCATTGGTCTGCATCCGGAGTTTAACGGTGCACTGGAACAGCTTCTGGCGGCTCAGAACCCCTATCAGTGGGGCTTCTATCAGATGGGGCTTCGCTCCGATGTACATGCGATAGAGGCGATGATTGTCTATGAGGAGGAGAGCCTGGAACAGCAGATAGAGGCTTTATCGTGCCTGCAGCCGGAGAATCAGACGGAGCCGGAGAACGCAAGGATTTCTGATTATGTGCCCGGACAGGGATATACCATTGTCCCGGAGACAGAGGGTACTGTAGTACAGGAGGAGGCGCTGCGGACTGCGGTGGAGGAAGGGATCCGAAATCTGCAGGAGCAGCTGTCCCTGGAAGAGGCAGGGGTCTATAAAGCGGTAGACATCACTTCGGAGGATGCGGCGCTGCAGGAACGGCTGGCTGCGATGAACCGGTATGCCGGAGTGACAGTGACATATCGTTTTGGAGACAGGACAGAGGTATTGAACGGGGATCGGATTCATGAGTGGATTGTGACGGATGAAGCCGGAAATGTCTCTGTAGATTCCGGCCAGGTGATCCGTTATGTGGAGGAACTGGCGGCGGAATATAATACGGCACACAAGGCCAAAACATTGAAAACATCCTACGGTAAGACAATCAAGATTACAGGCGGCAGCTACGGCTGGAAACTGAACCAGTCAGCGGAAGCGGATGAACTGGCGGCGATTCTTCGTTCCGGGGAGAGCCAGACGAGGGAGCCGGTCTACAGCCAGAAGGCGGCAAGCCATGGGGAGAATGATTACGGCAGTACGTATGTAGAAATCAATTTAACAGCACAGCATCTGTATTTCTATAAAGATGGAAAGCTGGTGGTGGAGTCGGATTTTGTGTCCGGCAATCAGTCCAAGGGCTGGTCGACACCGGCAGGCTCGTATTCGATTACCTATAAGCAGAAAGACGCGGTACTGAAGGGAGAAAACTACCGGACACCGGTGGATTACTGGATGCCGTTTAATGGAGGAATCGGTCTGCATGATGCTACCTGGCGAAGTTCCTTCGGCGGAACGATCTATAAAACCAATGGTTCCCACGGTTGCATCAATCTGCCGCATGAGGTGGCGAAAAAGATTTTTGAGAATATTTCGGCGGGAGATCCGGTCCTTTGTTATCACCTGGAAGGAACGGAGAAGGGAAGTACTTCTGTGAAACCGGCGGAACCGACAACGGAAGCCCCCACGGAAGCCCCGACACAGGCACCGGCGGAAACTCCGACGCAGGCACCGGCAGAGACGGCAGAACAGCCGGTGGTGAAGCCGACCCAGGCGCCAACAGAGGCTCCGGTGGAGACGGCGGATTCCCCCACAGTGAAGCCGACGGAAGCTCCGACGCAGGCACCGACCGAGGCCCCCACGGAAGCCCCGACGCAGGCGCCGGCGGGACCGGGATCAGACAGCGGAAATACCGAAAAGGCCAGTGGACCGGCGTCCTGACCTGGGATTTTTGAAGCTTCGGAAAGATTTCCTGCGGTTTTAAGAAAAAACAGTTTACTTTAAAAAAAGAGTATGGTATACTGTTTCGGTATGAGAACGCCGGTGCTCGGTTTTTTGAAGACTCCTGACATAAACTTAGCATACGGTGAGAATAATTATATTAAGGAGGAAATCACAATGATTTCAAAGGAAAAGAAAGCAGCGATTATCGCAGAGTACGGCAGAAAGCCGGGCGACACTGGTTCACCGGAGGTTCAGATTGCAATTCTTACTGCAAGAATTACCGAGCTTACCGAGCATTTAAAGAACAACCAGAAGGATCATCATTCCAGACGCGGTCTGTTAAAGATGGTAGGTCAGAGACGTGGTCTTCTTGATTACTTAAAGAAAACAGATCTGGAAGGATATCGTGCTTTAATTGAGAAATTAGGCATCAGAAAGTAAGGAAAGAACATAGGGTGGAGCAATCCACCCTAGTTGTTTATGGAGAAGAATTTACCCGAGACCGCTGCTGTATACATAAGGCTTTCCGGCTTTGTGTACAGAGCAGTAGTTTCGGAATCTTCTGCATAACAGCGATTTAAAAAAGTGAAGAAGTAAGAGAAAGGAGATTTTGAAATGTACAAGAGTTTTTCAATGGAACTGGCCGGCAGAACTCTGACGGTTGATGTAGGCAGAGTCGCTGCGCAGGCAAATGGTGCGGCATTGATGCATTATGGGGATACTACCGTATTATCTACCGCTACCGCTTCGGACAAGCCGAGAGACGGAATTGATTTCTTCCCGTTAAGCGTGGAGTTTGAGGAGAAGATGTATGCGGTAGGCAAGATTCCGGGAGGCTTCAATAAGCGCGAGGGAAAGGCATCAGAGAATGCAATTCTGACTTCCCGTGTGATTGATCGTCCGATGCGTCCGCTGTTCCCGAAGGATTACAGAAATGATGTTACTTTAAATAATCTGGTGCTCTCCGTAGATCCGGACTGCAGTCCGGAGTATACCGCTATGCTGGGTTCTGCGATTGCAACCTGCATTTCCGATATCCCGTTTGACGGTCCGTGTGCAACCACTCAGGTTGGTATGATTGACGGAGAATTTATCATCAACCCGACCAGCGCTCAGAAGAAGGTTTCTGATATGGCCTTAACAGTGGCTTCCACCAGAGAGAAGGTTATCATGATCGAGGCCGGTGCGAAGGAAGTTCCGGAGCAGGTGATGATCGATGCTATCTTCAAAGCACATGAAGTAAATCAGGAGATTATTAAATTTATTGACAGCATCGTAGCAGAGTGCGGCAAGGAAAAGCACACCTATGAGAGCTGTGCGGTTCCGGAAGAGCTGTTCGCCGCAATCAAGGAGATCGTTCCGCCGGAGGAGATGGAAGAAGCTGTCTTCACTGATGAGAAACAGAAGAGAGAAGCCAATATCAAGGCGATTACTGAGCGTCTGGAGGAGGCATTTGCAGAGAACGAGGAGTGGCTGGCAGTTCTTGGTGAGGCGGTATACCAGTACCAGAAGAAGACCGTCCGCAAGATGATCTTAAAGGATCACAAGCGTCCGGACGGCCGTCAGATCACAGAGATTCGTCCGTTGGCAGCTGAGATTGACGTGCTTCCGAGAGTCCATGGTTCCGGTATGTTTACCAGAGGTCAGACTCAGATCTTAAACATCTGTACCCTGGCTCCGCTTTCCGAGGCACAGAGACTGGATGGTCTGGATGAGAATGAAACAACCAAGAGATATATGCATCATTATAACTTCCCGTCCTACTCCGTAGGCGAGACCAAGCCGTCCAGAGGTCCGGGACGCCGTGAGATTGGTCATGGTGCACTGGCTGAGAGAGCCCTGATTCCGGTACTCCCCAGCGAGGAAGAGTTCCCCTATGCAATCCGTACCGTATCTGAGACCATGGAGTCCAACGGTTCCACCTCTCAGGCAAGTATCTGTGCATCTACCCTGTCTCTGATGGCAGCAGGTGTTCCGATTAAGCGTCCGGTAGCAGGTATCTCCTGTGGTCTGGTAACCGGTGAGACTGATGATGATTACATTGTTCTGACCGATATCCAGGGTCTGGAAGACTTCTTTGGCGATATGGATTTCAAGGTAGGCGGTACCGAGAAGGGTATTACCTCCATCCAGATGGATATTAAGATCCACGGCTTAACCCGTCCGATTATTGAGGAGGCCATTGCCAAGACAAGAGAGGCAAGAATGTACATTCTCAATGAGGTTATGGCACCGGTAATTTCCGAACCGAGAAAAGAAGTCAGCAAGTATGCACCGAAGATTGTTCAGATCACCATCGATCCGCAGAAGATCGGCGATGTAGTGGGCAAGCAGGGCAAGGTAATCAATAAGATTATCGAGGATACCGGTGTGAAGATTGATATCGAGGATGACGGAAGCGTATCTGTCTGCGGAACCGATCAGGAGATGATTGATAAAGCAGTCAGAATAATCAAGAGTATCGTAACCGAGATCGAGCCAGGTCAGATTCTGACCGGTAAGGTTGTCCGCATCATGAACTTTGGTGCTTTCGTTGAGCTGGCTCCCAATAAGGATGGTATGATTCACATCTCCAAGCTGTCAGATAAGCGTGTGGCAAAGGTAGAGGATGTGGTAAATATCGGTGACGAGGTTACCGTGAAGGTAATTGAAGTGGACAAGATGGGCCGCATCAATTTAAGCATGAAGCCGGGCGATCTGGCTTCTAAGAGCGAGAAAGCTGATCAGGAATAATCATTTGTTACAATTGAACAGACTGATAGAATGATAGAAGCAGGAAAGCTGCTGCGGGACGGAAGGACATTTCGGCTGCGGCAGCTTTTTGCTGTTACAGAAGGAAACTGCAGGTGGCGTTTCCCGGCGGGCGGTAAAGGAGGAGGACAGAGTGCTGGAGGTCAGAGAGCTATATAAAAAGTACGGGAAAAAACAGATTCTGCGGGGCGTGTCTTTTCAGGCGGGGACGGGAGAATGCATTGGCATTGTCGGAGGAAATGGCTGCGGAAAAACCACGCTTCTGTCGATTCTGGCCGGAGTAAACCGGCCGGATCGGGGCAGCATCTGTTTTGAGGGAACAGAGGCAGTGGGAAAGCGAGCCCTGTTTGAGCGGTATGCTGCCTATGTTCCACAGGAGAGCCCCCTGATTCCGGAGCTTTCTGCAAGGGACAACTACCGTCTCTGGTTTCGCGGAGATAAACTGCGGATGGAAGAGGATTTAAAAAATGGCGTGGGAAAGAAACTGGGCCTGACTGAATTCCTGTCCACTCCGGCGGGAAAGCTGTCCGGAGGTCAGAAAAAACGGTTAAGCATCGCTTCTGCTCTGGCGGATCGGGCAAAGGTGCTGATTCTGGATGAACCGGGAGCTGCACTGGATCTGGCGGCGAAGGAGGAGATTCTCCGTTATATCAGAGAATATACAGCACAGGGAGGAACTGTCCTTCTGACCTCTCATGAGATGGCGGAGCTTTCCGTCTGTACAAGGCTTTTTCTGCTGAAGAATGGTGTGCTGGAGCCGGTGGCGGCGGGAAGCTCCGCGGAAGAATTGATTGCACGGTTTTAGTGCGGGCCGATGGTGTCTGTGCACTGTAAAATCTTAAGAATATCGACAAAATCTTACAATAAGAAAAACTGTATCCCGGAAGAATGGATTGTGTGTTATACTATTGACAAACAGGGAAAAAGTGAGGGAGGAACAGGAATGAAATGTCCGTTTTGTAATCAGGAGATAGAAGATGAAAGCAAATTCTGTACATTTTGCGGCAAAGAGCTGACAATTGCTCCGAAAAAGGGAAAGAGATGGGTGATCCCTGCGGCAGCTGTGGCCGTAGTGGCGGTGGCAGCCGGTGCGTATGCCATGAGTCAGCGGGTGGATCCGAAGGATGCAGTCATTGACGCGTTTAAGAGTATTACCGCGGAGGGTCAGACGAACCCGGCGGAAGAGATTTTTGGAATCAGCGATTTGATGGAGAAGCTGTCGAAGGAGTCCGGTGAGATTTCCATGGAGGCCACCATTGCAGGTGCTTCGGATGAGACAGTGAATCAGCTGGCTAGCGGCAAGATGAGAGTAAATGTGAAAAATGATGTGGATCAGAAAAAACTGTCCATGGATATCGGTCTTGGCTATGCGGATATGGATCTGGCCGGCATGGAGCTCTATCTGGATGAAACCCAGGTGGCAGCCGCGATTCCGGAGCTTTCCTCCAGGGCATTTACATTGAATTATGCGGACGATTTGGAAGGTCAGCTGGAAGCTTCTCCGTATCTGGGCAGTCTCTTACAGGAGAACGGTGTGGATATCACCGGTCTGAGCACCTATCTGGAGAAATGCACGGAGATGGCATCGGAAGGAGAAGAGCTTTTTGATCTGAAAGAACTGTGGCATCGCTATAAAGAAGGAAGCAAGGCCATCGATGATCTGAAGGCTGCCATGACAGCGGAGAAGGCAGAGAAAAAGGATTTCATTATTGATGGTTCCACGGAAAGCTGCAAGGGCTACCATGTCACGGTGACGAAGGACGCGCTGGTGCAGTTTGCCAGAACGACCAAGGAATTCTTCCTGAATGATGAAACCTTAAAGAGCGATTTTATCTCCTACATGGAGATGGTAACAGAGCTGCAGAATACCATGGCAGAGCTTCAGGCTCCGTCTCTGACGCAGTCTCCGGAGGAGATGCAGAAGGAACTGTGGCAGAATGCGGAGGCACAGTTTGATGATGTATTAAGCCAGCTGGAAGCATCCATGGGAGATGTAACACTGAATGTCTATGTCAGAAAAGGCGGAACCATGGCCGGCTTTGATTTTGCAACCATCGCAAAGGTGGAGGATCAGGAGGTGGCTCTGGATGGTTCGGTTACCTTCGGAGGCGGCTACAGCATGATTTCCAACGTGACTGCGGTATTGAATATGAACAATGTGAGTATCACGGATGCCGACGACAGTGCCATCTCTTTCACGCTGAATAAAACCGGCGGATACGAGGCAGGAAATACCTGGTTCTGTGATCTGAACGCAACTTTGGAGAGCGGAGAAGAGAGCTTTGGTTTTATTTATAACGGAAGCTATCAGATCGCGGACGGCAGCCTGGCGGTATCTCTGGATCTTCTGGATGGGGAGGAAAGCCAGCTGTCCATTACCTCGACCGGCTATGTACAGAATCTGCAGAAGGGAACTTCCCTGGAGCTGTGTCTGGATTCTGTCAGATTCTCATCTCCGCTGCTGACCGGTGCAGAGGATTATTTTGAGCTTTCCGGCAGCTATGCGGCCGGTCCTCTGACCGGAGAGGTGGCCTTCCCGGAGGGAGAGAACTTTGATATTCTGGCGGCTACAGAGGATGATTATAATGGTGTGATCAGCGAGATGACGGGTAATATCTTCGGTCTGATGATGAAATTCTACCGATAATTGGGATGAGGAGTGGTATGCGTACATTTTTCGTGTATCTTTCATTAGAATTAAAGAAAACCATAAAAAGTGTCCCTTATTTTTTCGCAGGAGCAATTGTGCTGGCTTTATTTACCGGCACAATTGCTTTTTCTGCCGGTAAACTTCTGTATGGAGAGTCTTCTGTCCGGACTATTGAGGTTGGTGTGGTGATGCCCGGGGAGGATGTGCTGGCGAATAAAGCGATGAAGATGATAGAATCACTGGACAGTGTGGGAAGTCTCTGTCATTTTACTTATCTGGAGGAGGAAGAAGGCCTTCACCGGCTGAAAAACGGAGAGATTTTTGCGTTGATGAAGCTGCCGGAGGGGCTGGTCGAAGGAATTATGGACGGAACGAACCTGCCGGTAACAGTGGTTTTTTCGGAGCATTCGGGGTTGGAAGCCGCTGTGTTCCGGGAATTGACGGAGGCCGGAAGCTCGATTCTGGACACTTCTCAGGCTGGAATTTATGCGGCGGATGCGTATCTTTATGCGCAGGGGGCAGGAGCGATGGTTCCTCTGGCTGAGGAGGAATTGAACCGGCTGTTTTTAAGCTATGCGCTGAGCCGTTCTGTTTATTTCCGGCAGGAGACGGTCAGTGCTGTGCAAGATGTGGGGACGGCAGTCTATTTTGCCATTTCCTCCGCAGTCATGCTGCTTTTATTTCTTGGAATTCCGGCGGCGCCGCTCTGTCGTCCTCTTTCCCCGGTGCTCAGGCAGAAGCTTACGCTTCTGGGGATCGGACGGTGGAAGCAGACGGCAGTACGCCTTCTCTGCCTGGGCAGCCTGCTTCTTCTGGTATCTCTGCTTCCTTGTCTCTGGTGTGTCAGCCGCGGATATGTGGAGCGCTCCATCGGGAATGCGGCAATGTGGATCCTAATCTGCATGACAGCGGCGGCCTGGATTCAGATGTTTTATGAACTTTGCCGGAATACGGCTGCGGCAATTCTGTTCCTATTCACGACAACAGCAGTGATGATATTCATCTCCGGCGGTCTGCTTCCATCTGTGTTTCTGCCGGAAGCGGTCAGCCGTATCGGCGAATGGACACCGGCAGCCTTCCTGATGGATGGGATTCGCTTCATGGTTACGGGATCAAGTCAGGTGATGAGAAACCTGCTGTTGACCCTGGGGCTCTGCTATACGGTTTCGGCGGCGGCCGGCGGAAGGGAGTGAGAAGATCATGGGAAAACAAATGAGGTATTGGTTTTTTCTTTCCTGGAAGCGAGTCGTTCTGCGGCCGTTTTTCGTGCTTCTTTTGTTGCTTTTTCCTGTGGGGGCAGCCTGTTTTCAAAAAGTGGAACAGGAGGATTCCGGAAAAATTGCCATTGCGCTTTTTACGGATGGCGATGAATGGAATGAAGCGGTGGCAGAACAGCTGCTGAACGAAGAGAGTGCTTTCGCATTTTATCTCTGCGAAACCAGGGAAGAGTTGAAGGAGGATGTGGCGGCTGGCAGGGCGGAATGTGGGTATTCGTTTCCAGCGGGACTGAGGGAGCTTCTGGAGAAGAAGAATTACCGTAGTGCTATTCGTGTGACAAAATCGCCGTCTACCGTGGCCGCGGATCTGGCCGGGGAATGCGTTTTTGCCGCTCTGTTCCGTGTATATGGGAGAGAGCTTCTGGAGCAATATGTGTGGAGCGGGGAGCCCTTTACGTCCCTGGGGAAGAGTGGCAACGGGGACCTCTGGGAGGAGATAGAGCCGATTTATGAGAAGGCCTTGTCAGATGGAAGCACCTTTTCCTTTGCCTATGAAACAGTGGATGGTACAGCGGCGGAGGAGATGCAGATGAAGGTGTCCTTTCCGGTACGGGGCATTGGTGCGGTTTTCATCTTTGTGATGGGACTGGCGGCTGCTGTGACAGCGGCTGAGGATGAGCAGAGAGGTCTTTATGCAGCGGTAACAGCCGGAAAACAGCGGGGAATGCAGGCGATTTCCATCGCTGCGATGACAGCGCTTTCCTGCGCTTCTGTGCTTGTGGCCTTCTCAGTGTCCGGAAATCTCGGGCAGCTGTGCGCAGAATGCGGTGCACTGGTTCTTTACGGAGGAGTAACCGTGCTTTTTTCGGTACTTCTTTTGGTGCTGCTCCGGAACCCGCTGGTGATATCCGGTCTGATCCCGTTTTTTATTCTGGGAAGTCTGATTTCCTGCCCTATTTTTGCGGATTTGTCTGTTTTTGTACCGATTCTGTCACGGCTTCGGTATCTTTTCCTGCCGTGGTATTATCTGATGCGGTAGCAGCTGAAGGATACTTTCGTGTCTGACATCTCCGCATACTACAAATTTTGTATTTGAACCTCTGTTTTCCCCGAAAAAGATTGCTATTTTTTTACCGAATTATTATAATGAAATAGGACAATTTGAACGGAAAAGACTTTGTTGAGGTTCCAAAATGACACAGAGTTTTGGAAGGAGAACAGATGTTAGAAGACGAGAAGAAAGAGGAAGAGCTTCTGGAACTGGTGGCACAGAAGCGCTATCGGGATGCGAAAGCGATTCTGATAGAGATGAATGAAGTGGACATCGCTTCCTTCATAGAAGAACTGGATCCGGAAAAGATGGTAGTCGTATTCAGGACACTGCCCAAGGATCTGGCATCGGATGTATTCGCCTGTCTGGAGGTGGAACAGCAGCAGCATATCATTACCAGTATTACGGATTATGAGCTTCGTGGGATCATCGATGATCTGTTTGTGGATGATGCGGTTGATATGCTGGAAGAGCTTCCGGCGACCATTGTGCGCCGTGTGCTGGTAAACTCCAGTGCCGATACCAGGCAGCTGATCAATCAGTTTTTAAATTACCCGGAAAACAGTGCAGGAAGCGTGATGACCGCCGAATATGTGGGCCTGAAGAAGAATATGACGGTAGAGGAGGCCTTTGCCTATATCCGGAAGTACGGTGTGGACAAGGAGACCATCTATACCTGTTATGTGATGGACGAGAAGCGCCATCTGGAAGGCGTGGTAACAGTCAAGGATCTTCTGATGAATCCCTATGAAACCCAGCTGGGAGACATCATGGACGAGAATGTGCTGAAGGCGCATACCACGGAGGATCAGGAGAAGGTGGTAGAAACCTTCAATGAATACGGTCTGCTGTCTCTGCCTGTTGTGGATACAGAGGAACGGCTGGTTGGTATTATCACGGTTGATGACGTCATGGACGTTATGGAGCAGGAGGCAACCGAGGACTTCGAGAAGATGGCCGCGATGATTCCCAGTGAGAAGCCGTATTTAAAGACCAGTGTGTTCCGTCTGGCCCTGAACCGGATTCCCTGGCTGACGATTCTGATGCTGAGCAGTATGATCACCGGCGGAATTCTGTCGGCTTATGAAGAGGCCTTTGCTGCGGTTCCGCTGCTGGTCACTTTTATTCCCATGCTGATGGGAACCGGAGGTAACTCCGGCAGCCAGGCCAGTACCATGATCATTCGTGGTATGGCAGTTGGTGAGGTGGAGCCGGCGGATATTCTGAAGGTCATCTGGAAAGAGATCAGGGTTGGTGTAATCTGCGGCCTGTTTTTAGGCCTCATCAATTATGTACGATTGATGCTTCAGTACCCGGGGAATAATATGATCTGTCTGACTGTAGTGATCAGTATCTTTTTTACCGTTATTTTTGCCAAGGCGATCGGCTGTGCGCTGCCGATCATTGCCAAGGTAGTGCATGTGGATCCTGCGATTATGGCGGCTCCGCTGATTACCACCATTGTGGATACCTGCAGTATGATGATCTATTTCCAGCTTGCCTGTAGGCTGCTGGATATGATATAGTAGAAAAAACAAATAGGAGTGTGAAGGTTATGACAAAAATCAGAACCAGATATGCACCGAGCCCGACCGGCAAGATGCATGTGGGAAATTTGAGAACCGCATTATATGCGTATTTAATTGCAAAGCATGAGGACGGAGATTATATTCTACGTATTGAAGATACAGATCAGGAACGGTTTGTAGAAGGCGCGACAGAGATCATCTATGATACGCTGAAGGATACGGGCTTAAAGCATGACGAAGGTCCGGATATCGGCGGTCCGGTTGGCCCTTACATCCAGAGTGACCGTCAGAAGGCCGGCATTTATATGAAGTATGCCAAGGAGCTGATTGACCGGGGAGAGGCATATTACTGTTTCTGTGATCAGGAGCGGTTAAACAGCTTAAAGAGAACCGTCAACGGTGAGGAGATTATGACCTATGACAAGCATTGTCTCCATCTCTCCAAGGAAGAGGTTGAGGCCAATCTGGCGGCCGGTAAACCCTTTGTGATTCGTCAGAATAATCCCAGTGAGGGAACTACTACGTTCCATGACGAGATTTACGGAGATATCTCCGTGGATAACTCGGAGCTGGATGATATGGTTCTGATTAAATCCGACGGCTTCCCCACCTACAATTTCGCCAACGTGGTGGATGATCATTTACAGCAGATTACTCATGTGGTCCGCGGTAATGAGTACCTTTCCTCTTCTCCGAAATACAACCGTCTGTATGAGGCGTTCGGCTGGGAGGTTCCGGTCTATGTACACTGTCCGACCATTACCAATGAGGAGCATAAGAAGCTGAGCAAGAGAAGCGGCCATTCCTCCTATCAGGATCTGATTGACCAGGGCTTTGTTTCTGAGGCCGTGGTGAATTTTGTAGCGCTTCTGGGCTGGTCTCCGGAAAACGATCAGGAGATTTTCTCTCTGGACGAGCTGATTAAAGAATTTAACTATAAGAAGATCAGCAAGTCTCCGGCGGTATTTGATATGGTGAAGCTGCGCTGGATGAACGGCGAATACATTAAAAAGATGGAGTTTGACCGCTTCTATGAGATGGCAGAGCCGTATCTGAAAAAGGTAATTACGAAGGATTTGGATCTGAAGAAGATTGCAGCTATGGTGAAGACCAGAATTGAGGTATTCCCGGATATTGAGGGACATATTGATTTCTTTGAGACATTGCCGGAGTATGATCCGCAGATGTATGTTCATAAGAAGATGAAGACAACGGAAGAGACTTCCCTGAAAGTGCTGACAGATGTACTTCCTCTTCTGGAAGCGCAGGAGGATTTCTCCAACGATGCGCTGTTTGAGACCTTATCTGCCTATGTGGCGAAAGAGGGTGTGAAGACCGGCTTTGTGATGTGGCCGATCCGTATCGCGGTATCCGGAAAGCAGATGACACCGGCCGGTGCGACGGAGATCATGGAGGTTCTTGGAAAGGAAGAGTCTTTGACCCGTATCCGCAAGGGAATCGAGCTGTTAAGCAAATAAGTCGGAGCTTCCGACACAGGAACGTACAGAAGAAGGAGTGCTGCAGAACGGCGGCACTCCTTTTTCAGAACAGCTGCGCCTGGCGCAGCAGAGAAGAATAGGGTAAGGATACAAGAAGAATGGGATTCAGTGAAGCACAAAAGACGGCGATCTGCCATCGGGAAGGGCCGATGATGGTATTGGCCGGACCGGGTTCGGGCAAGACAACGGTAATTACCCACCGGGTTCGTTTCCTGACCGAACACTGCGGGATCCGGCCGTCGGATATTCTGGTAATTACCTTTACCAGAGCGGCTGCGGCGGAGATGAAGGAACGGTATGAATCGCTGGCCGGTCATTCTTCCGGCGTGGCCTTTGGCACCTTTCATTCCGTGTTCTTCCGAATTCTGAAGCTGGCCTACCGGTATACGGCGGACAATATTGTCCGGGAGGAACAGCAGCAGACCTTTCTTCGGGAGCTTCTGGAGAAGGAGGAGATGGAGCCTGAGGATGAAAATGAATTTATCGCGTCCGTTCTTACGGAGATCAGTTCGGTAAAGGGAGAACGGATCGACCTTAGCTGTTATTATTCCAGAAACTGTCCCGATGAGATCTTCCGGCGTCTGTATACGGGTTATGAGAACAGAATGCGGGCGGAAGGGTTGATTGACTTTGATGATATGATGGTCATGTGTCTGGAACTGTTTCTTCAGAGAAAGGATATTCTTTCTGCCTGGCAGCGGCGGTACCGTTATATTCTGATTGATGAATTTCAGGATATTAACCGTATCCAGTATGAGATTGTACGGATGCTGGCAGAACCGGAACGGAATTTATTCATTGTGGGAGATGACGATCAGTCTATCTACCGTTTCCGTGGTGCCAGACCGGAGATCATGCTGGGCTTTGAGAAGGATTATCCGGAGGCAAAACGGGTTCTTCTGGATGTGAATTACCGTTGTACGGCAGAGCTTTCTGCCGCCTCTCTGCGGCTGATTGAATGGAATAAGAAGCGTTTTCCTAAGGCTATCCGAACGGCGGGTGCCAGAGGAAAGGGGGTAATTACCCGGAAATTTCCGGAACCGGCGCAGGAAAACAGGACAATTGCCGAAGAACTTCTGGCCTATGCAGGGGCAGGAATTCCGTATGGAGAGATGGCGGTCCTGTACCGGACGAATTCCTGCCCCCGGTTTTTGATGGAGAAGTTGATGGAATATAATATCCCCTTTTGTACCAGGGATACAGTGCCGAATCTTTATGATCACTGGATTGCTTCTGATATCCTTACCTATATCCGCCTGGCTATGGGAAGCAGGAGCCGGAGTGATTTTCTGCAGATTATGAATCGGCCGAACCGGTACATCAGCCGGGACAGCCTGCCGGAGGAGACAGTGTCCTTTGAACGTTGGCGGGCTTATTATCAGGAGAAGGACTGGATTGCAGATCGGATTGAGAATCTGGAATACGATTTAAAGGCAGTGAGCCGGATGTCCCCGCTGGCGGCGGTGAATTATATCCGTCAGGGGATGGGGTATGACAAATATCTGGAAGAGTATGCCCGATTTCGGCGGATGAAGCCGGAGGAGCTTCTGGAGACGGCGGATCAGCTCCGGGAGAGCGCAGCGTCCTATCGTACCTTTGAAGACTGGTTTTCCCATATCCGGGAGTACGGTGAGGAGCTGAAACGACAGATTGCCCTGCGGCGATCGGAAGCGGATGCGGTTACCCTGGCGACGATGCACAGCTCCAAGGGACTGGAATTTTCCGTAGTGTATATTCTGGATGCCAACGAGGGGATCACGCCCCACAGCCGGGCGGTACTTCCTGAGGATGTAGAGGAGGAACGGCGGCTGTTCTACGTGGCCATGACCAGGGCAAAGCGGCGGCTGCACGTATATTATGTAACAGAGAGGTATCACAAGCCGGCGGAATGTTCCAGGTTTGTGAAGGAATATCTGGGAATTGAGAAAAGCGACAGGAGGTAGAACGATGGGACTGGTGCATATCTACTGCGGGGATGGCAAGGGAAAGACAACAGCTGCCGTCGGACTGGCACTGCGGATGGCCGGAAACGGCAGAAGGGTGATTCTTGTGCGCTTTTTAAAGCATGAGGATTCCGGGGAGGTTCATGCCCTTCGCAGGATTCCGGGTGTGGATGTGCTGCCCTGTACGGAATACTTTGGTTTTACCTGGCAGATGACCGTGGAAGAGAAGCGGCAGACCGCCAAGAACTGCAATAGACAATTTCAGGAGGCCTGGGAGATGGCGGTGAGCTTATGCGAAAGCAGAGAGACGGATGCGGATGTGCTGCTGGTGCTGGATGAGGCTGCAGCCGCGCTGGAACACGGGTTTCTGGAGTTATCCGGGGTGCTGGATTGTGTGGATCGCCGGCCGCCGAACCTGGAGATGGTCTTTACCGGACGGAGAATGCCCGGAGAGCTTCTGGGGCGTGCGGATTACGTCACGGAGATGAAGGAAGTCTGTCATCCGTATGCCAGGGGAATCCGGGCCAGAAGAGGCATTGAATACTAGAACTGGTTGTTATTGGGGGATACAGGACCAAAAGAGAAAGGAACGAGCAGAGAATGAGGATGGCACAAATGAGAAACACACCCCGTGTGATTACAAAGGAAGATAGAGAGGCATGCCTTCGGCAGCTGGAGGAGGAGAATCCGGGGTATTTAGAGATGGAAGAGAGACTTCGGATGATTGTCCGGATTCTGACGGGGGTCCGGATCCTGTACAGTATTTTTTATCTGGCCATGTCGCTTCTGTATGAGATGCCGCTGATCAACGCGGTGGTCAATTTAATCAGTCCTTTCTTTTTTTATGTCTGGTACAGCTATATGCTGCAGTCCGGAAGAATGATTGCGGTTTTCATGCTGCTGTTCCGGACCGGAAGCATTATTTATGGAGGCGTCTCCCTTCTGGACATGAGCTTCTGGCTGCCGTACCCGCTGATTTTTCTGCTGACGCTGGCAATCCTCATGGAGTTTACGGAATCTGTGTTTTGTATTTATGTCCTGTTTCATTCGGATGCGGCTCAGGCCATACGGCTGAACCGGGAGCTTGAACGCCGGCTGCAGGCAGGGGTGGTGGCACCGGGAAAGCTGGAACAGATGGCGGCATATCGGAATGCGTGTGACGGAGAGGAGGACATGAATCGGGAGGAACCGGAAGAAAAAGAGACCGGAAAAAACAGTGAGGAAGAACAGGCGTAAATAATCCTTGATTTTTCCACCGGCCTCTGCTAAAGTGTAGATAGAAAAAATGACCAAAGAAAGAGGTATCTTATGGCAGAAGAAAAGAATTTAACTCCGGACGAGATGGACGGTGAAGAGATGACAGTGACGCTGACTCTGGATGACGGCAAGGAACTGGAATGTGTTGTACTTACCATTTTCCCGGCAGGCGATAAGGAGTATATTGCCCTGCTTCCGATTGAGGATGAAGAAGCGGAGGACGGAGAGGTATACCTGTACCGCTACACAGAGGATGAGGATGGACAGCCGAATCTGGAGAATATCGAGGATGATGATGAGTACGAGATCGTTGCCGATGCGTTCGATGAGCTTCTGGATGAGCAGGAGTATGATGAACTGGTCGGAGAAGACGAACTGGATGATTAATCTGTAACATAAGAGGTCCTTCCTTTGGAAGGGCCTTTTTCCGTTATAAAAGAGTTTGCTGGGGTAAGGAAACGATTTGAATAAAATGGAGAAAGAGCATGTCATTACAGTTTATTATCGGTGGCTCCGGTGCGGGAAAAACCAGAAGGCTTTATGAGGATCTGATCCGGCAATCCATAGAGCAGCCGGAAGGCCGCTATTTTGCGCTGGTACCGGAACAGTTTACTATGCAGACACAGAAAGAGATCGTGGAGCTTCATCCCAGACACGGAGTTATGAATATTGATATTGTCAGCTTTGAGCGGCTGGCCTACCGTGTCTTTGAGGAGCTGGCGGTGGAACAGCTGGCGGTTCTGGATGATTGCGGAAAGTCCATGGTGCTGCGAAAGGTGGCTTCGGGCGTGAAAAAGGATCTGAAGCTTTTTGGAAGTCATTTAGAGAAGGCAGGTTTTATCAGTGAACTGAAGTCCATGCTTTCGGAGTTTTTCCAGTACGGAATTACCGGAGAACGGCTATTGGAGCTTTCAAAGGAGGCGGAGAGCCCGCTGCTTCGGCAGAAACTTTCGGACATGCAGGTGCTCTACCAGGCGTTCCAGGAGTATACGGGAGAGAAGATGATTGCCAAGGAAGAGCTTCTGGAGCTTCTCTGCCGCCGTCTTCCGGAATCGGAGCTGGTGAAGAACAGTGTGGTAACCCTGGATGGCTATACGGGCTTTACACCGGTACAGTATCAGCTTCTGGAGCTTCTGTTTAAGCACTGCAAAAAGGTAACGGTGACAGTGACCATGGATCCGGAAGAGGAACCGTACCGGGAGGGAAGGGAGGAGCATATCTTTCATATGAGCCGCCATACGATCTGTAAGCTTATTGATCTGGCGGCAGCGGCCGGCTGTAAAAGAGAGGAGGATATTCTTCTTCCTTCGGCGCAGAACCAGAGATTCGGGAACAGCCCGGAGCTTCTTTTTATTGAACAGAATCTGTTCCGTTTTTCCGGAAAGAAACAGGTATGGACGAAGCCGTCCGAGTGTCTGGTTCTGGCACAGACAGCGTCTCCGTTAAAAGAGGTGCAGTACCTGTGCGGGGAGATCTGCCGCCTGGTTCGGGAAGAGGGCTACCGTTACCGTGAGATCGCAGTGATTACCGGAGATCTGGAGACGTATTCCAGGGAAGTAATTCGTCAGTTTGGGGAGAATCAGATTCCCTGTTTTCTGGATCAGAAAAAAAATATTCTGGGCAATCCCATGGTGGAGCTTCTCAGAGCGGCGCTGGAGCTTCTGGGAGAGAATTTTTCTTATGAGGCGATGTTTCGCTATGTGAAGACCGGTCTGGCGCTGCCCCTTGCACCGGAGACCTACGACAAGAAGAGGGAGCAGGAGCTGATAGGCCGGATGGAGAATTATGTGCTGGCCCTTGGGATTCGCGGATGGAAGCGATGGTCTGAGCCCTGGGAGGAGGTGTACCGTGGAGCGGAGCTTCTGAACCTTGCGGAGCTGAATGCCTTTCGGGAGGCGGTTCTGGCGCCGCTGATTCCTCTGAAGGAGATATTTTCCCGCAGAAATATTACCGTACGGGAGCGAACAGAGGCTCTGGTGCATTTTCTGGAAATGCTGCAGATGGAGGAAAAGCTGCGTCTGTATGAGCAGCAGTTTCGTGAGGAGGGAGAAGTAAGCCTGGAAAAGGAATTCAGCCAGGTTTACGGACTGGTGATGGATCTGTTTGACAGGATCACGGCTCTTCTTGGGGAGGAACAGACCGGACGGAAAGAATATACAGAGATTCTGGATGCCGGCTTTGCTGAGATTAAGGTAGGACTGATCCCGGCAGTAGTGGATCGGGTCGTAGTGGGTGATATCACAAGGACCCGTCTTCCTGAGATCCGCGTTCTCTTTTTTATTGGTGTCAATGACGGAATAGTGCCTTCCGTCTCGGGGCGTGGAGGTATCCTGTCCGAGGCAGAGCGCAGAAGCTTGAAGAGTTGTCATGTGGAGTTGGCGCCAACCGCCAGGGAAGAGAGCTTTCTGCAGCGTTTTTACCTTTATCTGGCCTTAACAAGGCCGTCGGATCGTCTCTATCTGTCTTGGTCGCTTCTGTCGGCGGACGGAAAGAGCAGAAAACCCTCCTCCCTGATAGGACAGCTGAGAACCCTGTTTCCTGACAAGGAGATCGTGGTTCCCAGGGAGGAGCAGCTGGCTGCCTGGTCCCTTCCTCTGGGACTTGAGTGGGTGCTGGAAGGCATGAAGGAGTATGAGACGCAGAAGGAAAAGCCGGAGTTTCTGGAGCTGTACCGATACCTGCTTCATTCGAAGGAGTATGGCGAAGAGATCCGGCATCTGCTGGACGCGGCCTTCTATTCCTATGAGGATCGGGGGATCGGACGGACTGCGGCGAAGGAGATCTACGGAACGATTCTTCGGGGAAGCATCACGCGGATGGAGCTGTACGCGGCCTGTGCCTATGCCCATTTTCTGGCTTATGGACTGGAGCTTAACAGGCGTCCGGTGTACGAGCTGGAGGCTTCGGATATCGGCAATCTGTTCCATGGGGCTATTGATCTCTATTTTCAGCGGATGAAGGAAGAAAACCGTTCTTTTTCCGGGATCTCTGAAACGGATCGAAAGCAGCTGGTTGCGGAATGCGTCTCGGCGGTAACATCAGAGTATGGAAATACGATTATGAAGAGCTCCGGCCGTAATCAGTATCTGGAGAAAAAGGTGCTGCGTATTACGGACCGGACCATCTGGGCGCTGACAGAGCAGCTGAAGAAGGGTGATTTTGAGCCGTCCGGCTTTGAAGTTACCTTTTCCCCGGCGGATAACCTGCGGGCAATGAAGATTCCTCTGTCACAGAATGAGGCCATCCACCTGCGGGGACGGATCGACCGGATCGATCTCTGTGAGGACGGAGATCTGCTGTATGTCAAGATTATTGATTATAAAACAGGAAAAACGAAATTTGATGTGACCGATCTGTATCACGGGCTGCAACTGCAGCTGGTGGTCTATATGGATGCGGCTGTGGAAAAGGTACAGCGCCAGGTTCCGGAAAAAAAGGTGGTTCCGGCAGGATTGTTCTATTATAACATCGAGGATCCGATGGCGGATCGGAAACCGAAAGAGGATCCGGAGGAGACCAGGGCTGAGATACTGAAACAGCTTCGGATGAACGGCCTGGTTAACGGGCGTCCCGAGGCTCTGGGCCATCTGGATCACCGTCTGGCTCCGGGAGAGGGAGGTACGGTGGATTCCACAGTGGTGCCTGTTTCCCTGAAAAATGAAGAGATTGTGGAACGGAAGTCCTCTGTGGCAGGTGAGGCGAGATTTGCGGCACTTGGTTCTTTTGTCCACCGGAAGCTTACGGAAATGGGCCGGGAGATTCTGGACGGCTGTATCTCGGTGTCCCCTTATAAGGATGGCACCAGGACTGCCTGCGATTACTGCCCGTACCACAGTGTCTGCGGTTTTGATGCCAAAACGGACGGGTTCCGTTTCCGGCGGTTTGATTCTTTAAGCCCGGAGGAGATTTGGGCGGAGATCGATCAGCGTGTTGAAGAAAAAGGAGGAGAGGAAGGGTGGCAGTGACATGGACCAGGGAACAGCTGGCGGTGATTGAGAGCCGGAACCGGAGTCTTCTGGTCTCTGCGGCAGCGGGAAGCGGAAAGACGGCAGTGCTGGTAGAACGGATGATTCGGATGATTACGGAAGGAGAACATCCGATGGATATCGACCGCCTTCTGGTGATGACCTTCACCCGGGCGGCGGCATCGGAGATGCGGGAGCGGATTCAGGCAGCGATTGAGAAAAAGCTTCTGGAACAGCCGGAAAACCATCATCTGCAGCAGCAGGCAGTGCTGGTGGAATTTGCGCAGATTACCACCATTGACAGCTTCTGCCTTCATCTTCTGCGGGAGCACTTTGACCGTCTGGACATTGATCCTGCATTCCGGATCGGAGATGAGGGAGAAATGCTTCTGATGCGGACGGATGTTCTTAGAGATTTGACGGAGGAATATTACCAGGCAGCAGACGGTCGATTTGAACGATTTGTGGATACGTACGCCGTGGGAAAGGCGGACGGCGGAATCGAGGATCTGATTCTTAAAGTGTATACCTTTGCGCAGAGCAATCCCTGGCCGAAGGAATGGCTGCAGCGATGTCGAAAAGAGGCGGAAAGCAGTACGCTGGAGGAACTGCAGCAGACGGAATGGATGCGTTTTTTACTGAAGGATGCGGCGATGCAGGCGGAGGAATGGAAATGGCAGCTGACCGAAGCGATTGCATTGTGCAGAGAGGAGAACGGGCCGGAGCCCTATCTTCCCATGCTTCTGGAGGATCTGGCCGGCGTGGAACGAATCCTGTCTGCCGTAACCTCCTACGAGGATTTCAGCGGAGCGCTGGAACGAATGGAGTTTTCCCGCCTGGCAGCGATACGAGGAAAAAACAGTACAGTGGATCCGGAAAAAAAGGATGCGGTGGCAGAATGCCGCAAACGCATTAAAAAAGCAGTGGAGAAGATGAAGGAGGATTATGTCTTCGAGTCACCGGAACGGGTGCTTTCGGATCTGGAACAAAGCCGGGACGGGATTCTGATGCTTTTAGAACTGGCAGAGGAATTCGAACATCGTTTCCAGGAGAAAAAGAAAGAAAAACGGGTGGTGGATTTTAACGATCTGGAGCATTTTGCGCTGGAGATTCTGACGGAAGGAGAGAAGCATCTGCCGGGGCCGGTGGCAGATGAGCTGAGCCGGCAGTATGATGAGATTCTGGTGGATGAGTACCAGGACAGCAATCTGGTGCAGGAGACGCTGGTGCAATGCATCTGCCGGGAGCGGTTCGGCACCCCAAACGTATTTATGGTGGGAGACGTAAAGCAGAGCATCTATAAATTCCGTCTGGCCAGGCCAGAGCTGTTTCTGGAAAAATACCATTCCTATACAGAGGAGGAGAGTTGTCATCAGAAAATCGAGCTGCACCGGAATTTCCGAAGCCGGGAAATGGTTCTCTCCTGTATCAATGATGTATTCTACCGGATTATGACGGAAAAGCTGGGCAATATCGAATACACGGAGGAAACCGCCCTGTATCCCGGCGCAGTCTTTGAGCCGAGAGAAGGGGAAGAAGAGCTGCGGCCTGAGCTGCTTCTGATGGATGTCTCCCAGGAGACCCTGCAGGAGCTGGATGAGGATGTGTCTGATTATACCGCAAGAGAGATGGAGGCAGGGATGATCGCCGCGAGGATCCGGGAGATGACGGATGCGGACACCGGAATCACTGTGTGGGATAAGGAGACAGAAGCGTACCGGAAGGCCTGCTATGGAGACATTGTAATTCTGCTGCGCAGTGTGTCCGGCTGGGCGGAGACCTTCACGGAGGTGCTGTCCCGGCAGGGAATCCCGGCCTATGCGGAGTCCAGGACCGGATATTTTGATACGGTAGAGGTGGAAACTGTACTGAATCTGCTGTCTGTGATCGATAATCCCATGCAGGATATCCCATTGGCGTCGGTGTTAAAGGCACCGTTTGCCGGGCTGAGCGATGAAGAGCTGGCCCATATCACGGCCTTTTATCGCCGTCAGACAGAGGCAAAGCAGGAGACAGGACTCTATGCGGCGGTAACGGAGTATGTGAAGAAAGAAGAGACAGAGACAAAAGAGGCAGAAAAGGAAGAGAGTGCGGGTCAGATCGACAGGGATCCGGAAACAGTTCATCGTCTTCAGCGGATTTTGAAGCTGCTTTCTGAACTAAGGAATTGTGCGGTGTATCTTCCCATGCATGAACTGCTCTATCGTATCTATGACCGAACCGGATATTACCATTATGTGACGGCTCTGCCGGGAGGAGAGGTGCGCCGTGCCAACCTGGATATGCTGGTGGAGAAAGCGGCGGCCTACGAGGCCACCAGCTATCGGGGCGTATTCCATTTTATCCGTTATATTGAAAAATTAAAGAAATACAACACAGATTTCGGGGAAGCTTCCGTATCGGAGGATCAGGGTAATACGGTCCGGATTCTCAGTATCCATAAGAGCAAGGGCCTGGAATTCCCTATTGTCTTTGTGGCAGGGCTGGGAAAGCAGTTTAATAAGCAGGATACCAGAGGGGCGATGCTGATTGACGCGGATTTGGGAATCGGCACCGATTATCTGGATGTGGAGAAACGGCTGAAGGGGCCGACTTTGAAGAAAAATGTGATGAAACGGCGGATGGAGCTGGATGCGCTGGGAGAAGAACTGAGAGTGCTCTATGTGGCGATGACGCGGGCGAAGGAAAAGCTGATCCTGACGGCAGCGATAAAAAATCTGCCGGAACGACTGGAGAAATACCGCCATATTACTCTGGAAAACGGTCAGGTGCCATATACGCTGTTAACCACAGCCTCGGGGTATCTGGACTGGATTCTCATGAGTATGGCGCAGGGAAGTGTCAGAATCGATGTCCGGGAAGAGACAGCTGCAGGGCAGCTGGGACGTGAAATTGGGGATCAACTGCAGAAAAAAGCAAGGAAAGAGGAACTTCTTTCTATCGGAGAAGAGGAGGTATTTGCGCCTGAGTTTCGACAGAAGCTGGAAGCTTCCCATTCTTTCTCCTATCCCTGGAAGGCGGATATGGTGTTAAATACCAAAATGTCGGTTTCTGATTTAAAGAAAGCGGGGATGGAGGAAACACTGGAGGAAACAGTTCTGCTGCTGCCCACGATTCCTGCCTTTATGGAAGGACAAGGAGAACCGCTGCAGGGAGCATCACGCGGTACGGCATATCACCGGGCGCTGGAGCTTCTGGATTTTACCTTTGGAGGAGCTTTGACAGAAGGGGCAGTGACGGAAGAACTTGTAAGCGCATCTCTTTCAGCCTTTGTACAGGAAGGCAGGCTGGCGAAAGAGGCGGCAGACAGCATTCAGGCTTCTGATCTGGTAAGATTCCTGAACAGCAGCCTTGGGCTTCGGATGCGCAGGGCAGCCGGGAAAGGCTGCCTGAAGAAGGAAAAACAGTTCGTGATTGGAATTCCGGCCCGGGAGATGGGAGATTGGGATTCCGGGGAGCGGATTCTGATTCAGGGTATCATCGATGCTTTCTTTGAAGAAGACGGGGCGCTGATTCTGGTGGATTATAAGACGGATTATGTGACGGAAGGAGAGACGCTGAAAAAGCGGTATCAGACACAGCTGGAGTATTACCGGAGAGCGTTAGAGCAGATGACCGGGAAAAACGTGAAGGAGAGTTTCCTGTATTCCTTCCGGGTAGGGCTGGTTCCCATGGATTGATTTCCTTTTTCTTACGTTTCCTTTAATTCTTTGTCCTTTTTTTGACAAGGCCTGAAAAACAGGGTACACTGTTAAAGAAGATTTTTTGCAAATATAAGGAGTGTCATAGGATGAAGAAGAAAAGAACAGAGAGAAACGGCATGGCGCGCATGACAGTGCTGATGACATCTCTGGCGCTTCTGACCGTTCCGGTGGTTCTGTCCGGCTGCCGGAAGGCAGAGCCGGTGGAGTCTTCCTCGGTGGAGGCAGGTACGGAGGCGAAGGAGAGTAAAGCCGAAGAGCCGGAGAAGATGGACTGGAAGGAAGCGACGGCGACGGCCGAGGGAAGTGCCAACCGGATGGTGGAATCCGGAGGTCATCTGTTTTTTAAATATAAGAACGGAATTTACAAGATTGACGAGAAGACAGAGGCGCTGACCCTTCTGCGTGAATTCGAAGACGGGGAGGAGAACGGAAGCTTCTGGGTGTACCGGGGCGGCCTCTACTATGATGTCAGTGTATCCGGAACCCAGGGCGAGAGCAGCTTTTTCGGACTTTACCGGATGGATCTGGAGATGGGAACGGAGGAGCATCTGTCTGATCTGATGGCATTGCCGACAGAGATTTACGCATCGGAGGATAAGCTGTATATCCGCGGCTATGATATGAATATTGTATATGCGCTGGATAACGATGGGAAAACCAAGGGCGAGCTGTCTCCGACGGAGACGGTATACAGCCAGATTCCGGATGACTGCCGGGAATTATTCTTCGGAGTACTGCCTTACTATCTGGATCATTGCGGCTATATGCCGGTGCAGAATGATACCTGTCTGGTGATTGCGGACACGGACGGAAGCAATCCACGGGAAGTGACGGAGGTGACCAATACTTCCTCGGTTTTATTTGCGGAGAACTGTTTTTTTGCCGTGTTCAGCGACGGCAGCGGGAATACCCAGTGCTGGCGTTATGAGGCGGATTCCCTGGAGAAGACGCTGGTGTTTGAATCCTCGGGCAATCCGCAGCCGGTACAGTACCGGGACGGTGTACTCTATTATATGGAGTACCGGGATTCTGAACTT
The DNA here is from genome assembly GCA_016302185.1 of Clostridium sp. Lineage (GTDB taxonomy): Bacteria > Bacillota > Clostridia > Lachnospirales > Lachnospiraceae > Otoolea. The sequence goes on from JAEDOC010000001.1 coordinate 26,373, forward strand.
GTAACCGGGGATACAGCATTTTATCAGATAGCGGCCGATCGGAAGACAGCGGGAACCAGCGAGCCGAAAGAGATCATGACCATGAAGGAAGAGCCGGGAATGACAGGGGAATATACGTATTACGGTAATTTCTATGCATCCGGTACCTGTGTCTATGGTCAGCAGCTCTCTGATTACGGCGTGTATATCGGAAAAGAAGAGGTGGGACAGGAGGAACCGTCCCTGTTACAGCCGGCACTGTTCCAGTCTCCGATTCTGAAGCTGGGGCATGTGGAAGGGGAGCATGAGGAAATCTCCTGTGCCTGCGGGGCTTATACAGCAGTAGAACTGTATACGGAAAAGATGGTATTTGAAGGGGATGGAGAAGCTGTGGAGGCAATGAACCGGACTATGGAAGAACGAAGGCAGCAGATAATTCAGTCTGCCGGTTCCAATTTGTCCGCAGAAGACGAGGAGTGGATCCATCAGCAGGCAGAGAGGAGCCGCTCCAATACCCTGACTTATGTCATTGACGGAAGTGAGGGAATTACGTACTGCAGTGACCGGTATTTAAGCATTATGGCCAGCGGGTATGAATATACCGGAGGTGCCCATGGAATGCCGTTTCGGGAATATTTTGTTTTTGATCGGGAAACCGGAGCAAGGCTGGCACTCTCTGATATTGTAGAGACCCCGGTGGAGGAGCTTCAGGAGAAGGTGGGGGCAGCCTTCCGGGCGCTGGCGGAGAAAACTAACTTTGCCTTTGAATCGCCGGAGGATCTGGAACACACCGTTTCTGACGATGTAAGCTATGAAAGTCCGTTTTTCTTAACGGAAGCGGGTATTGCATTCTACTATGATCCTTACGTGATTGCCTCCTATGCGGAGGGCTTTCCACAGGTGGTGATTCCCTATGAGGAGCTGGAGCTGAAGATTGCCTTACAATAGATGAGGATTGATTTCTGCGAAGGATTTGAGTATAATATTTTTTAGACAAACAGAACATTTCAATGACAGGAGGCAGGAGATGGAGACAGTAATCAAGGAGAATTTCAACGGCGGAACCGGCCGTGTAATTATCAAGCATATCTTAAATGACCAGGAATTAAACGGTAAATGCAAGATGTTTGCCGAGGTGACCATCGAGCCGGGTTCTTCGCTTGGCTATCATGAGCATCATGGAAACAGCGAGACCTACTATATTATCAAGGGTCAGGGAGAGTACAATGACAACGGAACCATCCGTCAGGTAAATGTGGGAGACAGAACCTTTACGCCGGACGGCTTCGGTCACGGAATGGCCAATAAGGGAGACACAGATCTGGTATTCATGGCATTGATTATCAACGATTAAGGAAAGAAGGCTGCCGGCGCGGTGCGTGCGGCAGCTTTTCTGCATGATGGGACAGTTCCCATACGTATGAGAGAGCGAGGCGTATTTCGTGAAGTTATTTCATCTCTCCGATCTGCATATCGGAAAACAGTTAAATGGCTACAGCCTGCGGGAGAGCCAGGAGCAGATCTTTCAGCAGATCATTCATTACGCACAGGAGGAACAGCCGGACGCGGTGCTTCTCTGTGGGGATATCTATGATAAATCCATTCCGTCGGCGGAGGCAGTTACGGTTTTTGACCGATTCCTTACAGGTCTGTCAGAGGCGGCAAAGCAGGCTGAAATTCTGGTGATTTCCGGCAATCACGATTCACCGGAGCGGCTCTCCTATGCGTCTTCCTTTTTGAGCCGCCACCGGATTCATATCGGGGCGCTGCCGCCGCAGACGATGGATGAGTTCCTTACCCAGGTGACCCTGACCGATGTGTACGGACCGGTGCATTTTTATCTCTGCCCCTTTCTGAAGCCGGGCTATGTGAGACACCTCTTTGAGGCAGGAGTGGTGACGGATTATGACAGTGCATTTCACGCGGTACTCTCCCGGGAGACGGTAAACTCTGCGGAGCGGAATGTGCTCCTGGCGCATCAGTTTTTTACCGCGTCCGGTGTGCATCCGGAAACCTGTGATTCTGAGACCTCGGTTCTGATGGCAGGAGGACTGGATGCGATCGATATCTCGGCGCTGGAGCAGTTTGATTATGCGGCACTGGGGCATCTGCATGGCCCCCAGAAGGTGGGAGAAGAGAGATTTCGCTATTGCGGAAGCCCGGGGATTTATTCCGTCAGTGAAGAGCATCATCAGAAAGCGGTGACGGTGGTTGAACTGAGAGCAAAGGGAACGCCTCTTTTGATTCGGACACTGCCTCTGTCTGCAGGCCGGCGTGTAAAGCGGCTGTCTGGCAGTCTGGAAGAACTGGTGGAGATGGCAGCGGACTGGAAGGAAGATTTTGTCAGCCTGACGCTGCAGGAGGAGCAGGAACCCTTTGATTTCAGGGAACAGCTGGAAGAGGTATATCACCGGATTCTGGAGATTCGGATTGAGAATGAGAGAACCAGAAGAAAGCTGCAGGAGGAGCTGGGAGAGCTGGAGATTCCCGGCCCGTTGGAGGCCTTTTCCCGCTTTTATGAAGCGGTACGCCACTGCCCGATGACGGAAAAACAGGAACAGCTGATGCGGGAGATTATCACGGAAGCGGAGGAGGAAGAGGAGAGATGAAGCCATGTAAGCTGGTGATGTCGGCGTTTGGCTCCTACGCCGGAGTGACGGAGATTGATTTTGAGCGGCTGGATCATGGCCTGTTTCTGATTACGGGAGATACGGGAGCCGGAAAAACAACGATCTTTGATGCCATTTCTTTTGCGCTTTACGGAGAGCCCAGCGGCAGCAGCCGGGAAGGAACCATGATGCGAAGCCAGTATGCGCCGGAAAGTGCGGAAACGTATGTGGAGCTGATTTTTTCCGAAAAGGGAGAGACGTATCAGATTCGCCGCAGCCCGGCCTATCAGAGAGTCAGCAAGCGGAAAAACAAGGAGGGAGAGAGGAGTATTATCACCTCTCCCGCCAGAGTCAGCCTGATTCTGCCGGATGGAAGCGAGAAGCCGGGGCGGATTACGGAAATCAATGAGGAGATCCGGAAGATCGTGGGAGTGGATCAGGGACAGTTTGCCCAGATTGCAATGATTGCCCAGGGAGAATACATCCGTCTGCTCCATGCCTCTTCCCGGGAACGGAGAGAAATTTTTTCCCGTATCTTTCAGACCGGAATCTACCGGCGGATTCAGATGAAGCTGAAGGAAAGAAGCAATGCGCTGTATGTCCGTTTCAAGGACAATGAGCTGCTGTGCCGGAATGAGATTGGCAGAGTGGAGGTGCCGGAGGAAAGCTCCCATGCGGCCGAATGGAAGGAGGCAGCGGGGCATCTGGAGACCGGAGCGAAGGAGCTGGAACGGGTATTGACCCTTGTGGTAGAGGAGAGCCGCGAGCTGGAGAGAGATGCCGGAGATCAGGAGGAGGCCGTGCTGCGCGCGGTATCCTCTGCAGAGCATCAGCTGGAGACGGTTCACCGGCAGAATGAACGACTGGACGAGCTGGAAGCGGCCGAAAGCCGCCTGTCCGTGTTAAAAAAGCAGGAGGAGAGCCGGCAGAGGCAGCAGGCGGATTTGAAGTACTTGGCAGAGGCCAGAGAACTGAATCGTCAGGAAATGCTGGCCATAGAGGCCGAGACGGAGAAAGAGGGCTGTCAGAAGACGGTAATAAGGCTTATGGAGGGTCTTACAAGGCTGGAAGCACCGCTTCAGGAGGCCAGGGATCGCCTGACCGGCGCAGAGAGGCTTGTGAACAGCCGCCGCACGGAGCTGACCAGGGAACTTCTGAAGCTTCAGGAGGCGATGCCGGCCTATGAACAGCTGGACGTTCTGGAGCAGAGAAGACAGAGAGAAGCCGGGGCGGTACAGAAAGAAAGCGGCAGAGAGGAGAAGCTTCACCAGAAGCTTTCCAAGCTGGATCAGCAGATGGATTGTCTGAGAAAAGATCCGGGGCTCTGGGAAAAAACGGTCCGGGAGTTAAATCTGACCGAACAGGAGCTTTCACGGCTGGATCAGAGAACAAGGATGCTGGAACGTCTCTTACAGATGGAACAGGAGGCGGAGCAGCTGAGAAAACAGCTGCAAAAGGAGCAGCACGAGGCCTCAAAGGCAGAAGAATTCTGTCGTAAGGCTCAGGAGGACTATGCCGGAAAGAACCGCCTCTTTCTGTCGGTGCAGGCAGGAATCCTGGCCGCTTCTTTAGAAGAAGGAACGGCCTGCCCGGTCTGCGGTTCTACGCACCATCCGGACAAAGCAGTGCTGCGGGCGGAGGATGTGACGGAGCAGCAGGTAGAGGAAGCCAGAACCGAGCGGGATCTCCGGGAAGAGCAGTTTCGCGACAGCTCCGGACGCTGTATGGAGACCCGGGCACGCCTGGAAGAGCTGGAGCGGCAGAGACAGGATCTGTGCAGCCGGGAACTGAATTGTACTTCCAGGGAGCCGAAGCAGCAGTCTGTAAAGCTTTCAGAGATAAGCCGTCTCTTGCAAGAGGGCGAACAGGAGAAGAAGCGTCTTGAATTTTCGAAAAGGGAATTAGAAAATCTCCGAAAGAGACTGGACGAGGAAAGGGAGACCTTACAGAGACTGGGAGAGGAAAGAGAGAAGACGGCAGTGCTTCTGGAACAGGCAGCGGCAGACTATCGTGAGGCGGCGCTCCGGCTGCAGCGGACTGAGCTGGAAGTGAAGCAGCAGCGGAAAAATCTGTTGTGGGGGACCAGAAAGGAAGCGGTGGAACGGAGCCGTATTCTGGAAGCGGAAAGAGAGAAGCTGGATAGGGCGCTTCTTCAGGCAAGGCAGGAGGCAGAAACGCTGCAAAACCAGAGGACGGAAAAACAGGGATATTTGGCATCAGAAAGAACGAGACTGGGTGAACTGGAACAGAAGGCGCTTCTGCTCCGGCAGAGGTTTCGGGAGGCACTGGCTTCCAGTGATTTGAAGGGAAGCGAAGAGGAATTACACCGGATACTCTGTACGCCGGAGGAAGAAAAGAGAATGCGGGAACAGCTGGAGCAGTATCAGAAGGAATATGCCAAGGCGGAGGCGATCGTCCTTCGGTGTCGGGCGGAGACGGAGGGGCTGCAGAGGATTCCGGAAGAAGAGCTTCGTCGTCGTATACAGGAGCTGACACAGGAGAAAAAAAGACGATCGGAGCATCATGCGCAGGCGCTGGCCAGACGGAGCCGCAATGAGGACGCGCTGCGCTGTTTAATGAGGCATCTGGAAGAGAGGGAACGGATCCGGGAGGAAAAGCAGCAGGTGGATGTTCTGTACATGACAGCAGACGGTAAGCTAAGCGGATCGGCCCGGCTTGATTTTCAGACCTATATCCAGCGCCAGTATTTTCAGCAGATGATTCAGGCGGCGAACCGGAGACTGAAGGGGATGACCGACGGCGCTTTTCTGCTGCAGTGCCGGGAGCTTTCTGAACTGGGAAAACAGGGCGAAGCCGGACTGGACTTAGACGTGTATAGCCTGACAACCGATCGGGTACGGGATGTGAAAACCCTGTCCGGCGGAGAGTCCTTCCTGGCGGCTCTTGCCATGGCGCTGGGGATGGCGGATGTGATCCAGAATACGGCAGGCAGCGTCCGGGTGGACGCCATGTTTATTGATGAGGGCTTCGGCTCTCTGGATGAGGAATCCCGGCTGAAAGCGATCCGGATCCTTAAGGAGCTGGCAGGTGATCGCCGCCTTGTGGGAATTATTTCCCATGTGACGGAGTTAAAAGAGCAGATCGGGCGGAAGCTGGCGGTGACGAAGGATGCCGCCGGAAGTCATGTATCGTGGGAACTGGAGGATTAGAAAAGGAGAACGTATGGGAAAGATTTTTATGATTTCGGATACCCATTTCGGGGATGATGGATCCATCGTAAAATATGAGGGACGGCCGTTCCGGAACGGAGAGGAGATGCGGGAGGCTCTGATTGCAAACTGGAATCAGACGGTGGGGCCGGAGGATACGATCTACCATCTGGGAGATTTTGCCAGCGGCCTGAAACGGGAAGAAATCAAGTCCATTCTGCAGCGGCTTCAGGGGCGGAAGATTCTGATTATGGGAAATCACGACAGGGATTTTACCGTCCGGGACTGGTATTCCATGGGCTTTGATGAGATCTATCCGCTTCCGGTGATTTTTCAGGAATATTACATGCTTTCCCATGAACCGCTTTACGTCAATGAGGCTTCCCCTTATGCCAATATTTTTGGCCATGTGCACAACAATCCGGCGTACCGGGACTGCTCTTCCCGGAGCTTTTGCGCCTGTGTGGAACGTACCGGCTACCGCCCGGTGGACTTTGAAGTGATCCGGGAAGCAATTTTTGCGGAGGATCGGAAGCGGAAAGCTGAATTTTAGGAAAAAACGGTTGCTTTTTTTGGCAGATCTGATACAATGTTCAAGGACAATTTAATAATGAGAGATTATTACGAATTCGAGAGGTAAGTTTTTTATGAAAAAAAGACAGATTCTTACAGGAGTAATGGCTCTTCTGATGTCTGCGGCACTCTGCGCGTGCGGAGGCGGCAAGACGGCAGAAAGCACCTCAGCGGACACCCAGGCGGCAGAGACAGCTGCACCGGAGACCTCCGCAGAAGAAAGCAGTAATATTCTTTCAGAAGGAACACCAGTACCGGGCGGAAGTGTTGTATTCGGTATGACACAGGACCTGGCTAGTCTTGACCCCCATGTAGAAACGGACGCAGGAACTAGAGACGTGGTTTTCAATTTGTACGAAGGGCTGGTAAAGCCCACTTCAACCGGTGATATCGTGCCGGCTGTTGCCAGTGATGTGCAGATCTCCGATGATGCCAAGGTATATACCTTCACATTGAGAGACGGAATTACCTTCCATGACGGCACACCGGTGACCATTGAAGATGTCAAATATTCCATCGATCGTTATGCGGAGATTCAGGGCGAATCCTCCGCATTTTCTATTGTATCCGACGTGGTAATAAAAGATGAGAAGACACTGGAGGTTGATCTGAAGGAGAGCTATTCTGAATTTCTTCCGATGATGACCATCGCCATTATCCCTGAGGCCAACGAGGATCCGGCAGGCCACCCCATCGGAACCGGCCCATTCAAGTTTGTTTCCTACACTCCCGGACAGAATATTGTGATGGAGAAGTATGAGGGCTACTGGCAGGAGGGACTTCCCAGTCTTGACAAGGTGGAGTTCAAGTTCATTGCCGATGTGGATACCGCATTTGTGGAGCTGCAGGCAGGCACCATCGATATCTTAAAGTACTTAACCGCTGCACAGGCGAAGACTCTGGGCGATCAGTACAACATCGTGGAAGGCTATATGAACCTGGTTCACGGTATGTATTTAAACAGCGGCTATGAGCCTCTGGGCAATACCCAGGTTCGTCAGGCGATCTGCTATGCGGTGGACAGAAGCGCGGTCAACAACTTTATCTTCGACGGCAAGAGCCATCTGATTGGTTCTCATTTCATCCCGACGCTGGCCAAATACTATGAGCCGGAAGCAGAGAATGTGTACAGCTACGATCCGGAGAAGGCGAAGGAGCTTCTGGCAGAGGCAGGCTATGCGGATGGCTTTGATCTGGAGATCACCGTTCCCAGCGCGTATTCCCAGCATGTGGATACCGCGCAGATTCTGGCGGAGCAGCTGAATCAGGTGGGCATCCGCACCACCATCAATCAGGTGGAGTGGAGTACCTGGCTTTCCGAAGTTTACAAGGGAGGCAATTTCCAGGCAACTGTCATCGGCTTTGACGGAACCTTGGCACCCAGTGATTTAATCATGAAGTACCGGACCGGTGATCCCAAGAACTTCCTGCATTACTCCAATGAGGAGTTCGATCAGGTATTTACCGAGGCGTACGAGACCATCGATGATGCAAAGAAGGTCGAGCTTTACAAGAAGGCACAGATGATTCTGGCCGAGGACGCCGCCAGCGTATATATCGAGGATCCGGCCAATCTGGTAGCGGTGAATAAGAAATTTGCCGGCTACACCTTCTATCCGACGGCAGCGGAAGACATGTCCCTGATTTATCAGGTAGCAGAGTAAAATCAAATCGAAAATAAAAACAGAATACAGGCAGTAAACGCAGGAGGAACCTATGAAATATTTTTTAAAAAAACTGATGACTCTCATTATCACATTGTTGCTCATATCCTTCCTGTCGTTTACTGCTTTTTCTGTGATCCCGGGAGATGCGGCACTCTCCAGACTGGGCAAGGACGCCACGGAGGAGCAGATCGAAACTCTGCGGGAGGAGATGGGATTAAATGATCCTCTCCCGGAGCGGTACGGACGCTGGCTTTCCGGAGCGGTGCAGGGGGATTTCGGAGACTCCTACCGGTATCAGGATGTTACCGTCAGCTCTCTTTTGGCGGATCGCCTTCCGGTTACCGTTCTTTTAGCGGTGATTTCCCTGGCGATTATTCTTGTCTGTGCGATTCCGCTGGGAATTCTGTGTGCCCGTTTTTCCGGAAGCTTTCTGGATCTTCTGATTAATCAGGTCACGCAGATTCTGATGGCAGTTCCAGCGTTCTTTCTGGGAATCATCCTGACTTACGTGTTCGGACTGATTCTCCATTTTTTCCAGCCGGGTAATTTTACTTCGCCTGCAGAGAATCTGACAGCATCGGCGAAGTACCTCTTTTTCCCGGCGCTGGCCGTGGCACTCCCCAAGATTGCCATGGTGGTCAAGTTTTTACGTAATTCGGTGATTTCCGAGATGAATAAGGATTATGTCCGGACCGCCCGCAGCAAGGGTAATACGGAGACGGCGGTGCTGTACGGACATGTGTTGAAAAATGCCATGATTCCCGTGGTTACCTTCCTGGCGATGGTCATTGCGGAGATTCTGGCAGGCAGTATTGTGGTGGAGCAGGTATTCAGTGTGCCCGGCATCGGACGTCTCCTGATCAGCTCCATCTCCACTAGAGATTATCCGGTGGTGCAGGCCATCGTGCTGTATGTGACGGCAGTGGTGGTCATCATTAATTTTATTGTAGATGTGTTATATCAGTTCCTGGATCCCAGAGTGAAGACGGTATAAGAGGTGAGGAAGATGAAAAAAAAGAACTGGAATTTAATCATTGGAACCGCCATTACTGTTGTCTTTCTGCTGATTGCGCTGATCGGACAGTTCTGGACTCCTTACAGTCCCACTGCCATGGATTCCACGGCGGTGAACCTGGCGCCCTGCGCAGAGCATCTTCTGGGAACAGATAATTTTGGCAGAGATATTTTAAGCCGTGTGATGAATGGAAGCGGCAGTACCTTTTTTGTAGCCGTCTGCACCGTGTCCATCGGCTGCTTTTTCGGAACGCTGGTAGGAGCTTTGACCGGATATTTCGGCGGCTGGATAGATAATGTGGTGATGCGGTTCAACGATATGCTGCTTTCCTTCCCCAGTATTCTTCTGGCGCTGATCTTTATCAGCCTGATGGGACCGGGAAGCTACAATATCATTCTTGCGCTGGGTATTCTGTTTATTCCCAGCTTTGCCCGTATCGTGCGCAGCGAGGTGATTCGCTGCCGGGAGCTGGATTTTGTCAAAAGTGTCCGTATCATGGGGGCAGGTCATATTCGTATTATTTTTGCTCATATTTTGCCCAATGCGGCGGTCAGCATCTTGACAGCGGCTGCCATTGGTTTTAATAATGCGGTTCTTGCAGAGGCCAGCATGAGCTATCTGGGACTGGGCATCCAGCCGCCCCAGCCAAGCCTTGGCCGGATGCTTTATGAGGCACAATCTTATATTTTAAATGCACCCTGGTATGCGATTGCTCCGGGTGTGACGATTATCTTGATTATTTTGGGCTTCAGCATGGTCAGCGAAGGCCTGCGTGCCCTTCAGGAATAAAGGAGGAAAGCGATGCGTCCGTTCGTAGAAATCAAAGATTTAACCATCCGCTTTCCGGAAGGAAATTCTTCCTTTGAGGCGGTAAAGCATGTAAGCTTCCAGATCCGGGAGGGTGAGATCCTCGGTGTGGTTGGGGAATCCGGTTCCGGAAAATCCATGAGTGCGCTGGCACTGATGGGCCTTCTGAAAAAAGAAGCAGAGATTCCGAATGGGGAGATTCTGTTTCGTGGACAGGATATGCTGAAGATGACGCCGGAGGAGAGGAGAAGGCTGCGGGGCAGTGAGATGGGCATGGTATTTCAGGAGCCCATGACCTCTTTAAATCCGGTGATGAAGATTGAGCGACAGGTGGGAGAAAGCCTGCGTCTTCATGAGAAGCTTTCTGAGGGGGAGATTCACCGCCGTGTTATCGAAGCGCTGGAGGATGTGGGACTGACGGACGCGGAAGGCCTATGCAGGAAATATCCCCATGAGCTGTCCGGCGGAATGCGGCAGCGGGTGATGCTGGCCCAGGCCATGGTCTGTTCTCCCAGCCTTTTAATTGCTGATGAGCCGACAACGGCACTGGATGTGATTGTGCAGGCGCAGATTCTTCGCCTGCTGAAAAAGATCCATCGGGAGAAGCATACCTCCATTCTCTTTATCTCCCATGATCTGAACGTCATCCGGGAGCTGTGCAGCCGCGTCATTGTCATGTACAAGGGAGAGATTGTGGAGGAAGGAACCACAGAAGAGGTTCTTCTGCATCCGAAGCATGAATATACCAGACATCTGGTGGCTTCTATCCCGGACAGAGATACCTTTGGCGGGACGGAGGAAGAGGTTCTTCGTCTGCGGGATTTAAATGTCTTTTACGAAGTAAACAATGGACTCTTCCGCAAAAAAGAGAAAAAGCATGTGATTCATGATGTGAACTTAACAGCCAGAAACGGCGAGATCCTGGGCATTGTAGGCGAGAGCGGCTGCGGAAAATCAACTCTCTGCAAGACGATTCTGGGACTCCATGACCAGTATACCGGTACGGTGGAAGTGAAAGAGGGTCTGCGTCCTCAGATGGTATTTCAGGATCCCTTCAGCTCCTTAAACCCGGCCAGAAGTATCGGCTGGATTCTGGAGGAGCCCTTAAAGCTGCGGGGTATCACAGATGCACGGCAGCGAAAGGAAATGGTAGCCAAGATGCTTCGGGATGTGGGGCTGGAGCCGTCCTTTGCAAAGCGGAAACCCAGGGAATTATCCGGCGGACAGCGCCAGAGAATCAGTATCGGCACGGCGCTTTTGATGGATTCCAAATTTATCATTGCTGACGAACCGGTTTCTGCTCTGGATGTGACGGTACAGTCTCAGATTTTAAAGCTTCTTTTAAAGCTTCACGAGGAAAAGAAGATGACCATTCTCTTCATTTCTCATGACTTAAATATTGTCCGGAGAATCTGCCGCAGAGTGGCGGTTCTTTACAAGGGGGAGGTTGTGGAAAGCGGACTGGCGGACGAGGTCTATGATTCCCCGGCGCATCCTTACACGAGACTTCTTCTGGATGCGGTTCTTGACGGAGATCCCCACACCGAGGAAAAAGCGGTGGCAGATATCGGAGAGAAAATTCCTGCCGGGTTTACCGGCTGCTGCTTCTATCACCGATGTCCCGAACGCTGTGAGCGCTGCCGTACGGAGCGCCCGGCGGAGACAGATCTGGGCGGCGGCCATGGAGTGAAATGTTTTCTGAAGGAATAAAAACGAAATAGAAAAACGGTCGATAAAATGTTACATGATTATCTGGAAAAGCCAATTCGAAATAAATTAAATATCCTTTATGTTATACATACGCGGAATTCTGTTACCAGCAGAGAGTTGAGCGAAATATTGCACTTAAGTATGGCGGGGATTACTCTGTTGATCACTGAAATCAATGCAGAAATAATCAATCATGCAGAAATAGTGAATGCGATGTCTAATTTATCAATACACTATAAAAAGGATAATAATCTTACGTCATTAGTACACATAATATGCAAAAATTCAAATATCCTGATGTGCATGAAGTTTTATATTACCAATAAGAGAAATCGGGCATTTTCAGATTTTTATGAGCAATATTTTATCAGTACGGCAAATGCATATCGAATCAGACAATCCTGCAAAGAGTATCTAAAATCGATTGATTTGGATATTGACCAAAATAAGATATGCGGTGAGGAGTACAGAATTCGTTTTTTGATTGCTCTTTTGTATTATAAGTATGGTGTGAATTGCTGTGATATTAATGAGCATGATATTTCATTAATACGAAGGTATGTTTTGTCGACAAATAAGCTCATCGATATGGATTACCTTCAGCGGATGCAGAATGAGTATAATTATTTCGAATATTTGTTTATTCTTGCGTGGAAACGGAAAGAATATGACGTTCCAATCCCTCAAAATAATCATTTTGAAAAGCTAAAAGAAATATTTATATATGACAAAATGAAAACGACGATTAAAAGGAAACTGGAACCGTCGCTTGGAATCAGATTTTCTGAAAATGATTTTGACTATTTATATCTGGTATATTGCTGCACCAATTCCTGCCTCTTTGCAGAACAGTGGACGCAGGAAGAGATTTTAAAAGTACATGAATTGGTTTATTCGGATCCGTTATTTCAAAATCTGATGGAATACGTAAAAGATATGCTGGGAGAGGAGATCCAGGCTTCCCATCCAATCAGAACAACATTCATTTATTTTTATAAAAAGACGTTGCAGGGACTGTGCTGCCTGATTCCGGATGAACACTTTTATATGGATTCGCACAAGAATCGCTCTACCCAGCTTCTGTATCAAGCGCTTTCTGATATTATCGGAAGATGGAAAACAGAAAATGGATTGAACAATGCGATTGACCGAACACATATTTATTACCTTACCTTACAGATTGAATTCATTCTTCGTCAAAGGGCTGCAAAGGTAGCGATGTATGTAATCTCTGATCAAAATGCCGAACTGGAAGTGATGCAGTTGACGATGGAGTATTTTTTTTCATCCAGATGTTCCGAAATCAAACCTTTGCTGGTTAATGTACAGGATGTTTCATTTTTATATTCGCAAAAGAATTGTGTTATCGTTTTGGAAAAAAAGTTTGAAAACCTGGTGCGCTCACATATGAAAGAGAACGGAAATAACAGAATCATTCCGATCACTGTAGAAATGGGAAAAAGAGAGCTTCAGGCAATTGATAACGCCATTTGTGAATATGAAGAAGTTATTTTCAGTCAATTTCTGAATTCGATGATATCCCCTTCCGATTGTTAGGTTTCAAAACCTGCAAGTGAAATGCGTATCGCATTTTGCTTGCAGGTTTTTCTCATCTTTTATGATTTCTCTCCGTGTTTTCAGAGAAAACATTGGCAGATAGATGTGTTACAGTATCTATGCTGTGGTCAGAAAAAAGTCTCCGAGTCGGTCAGGAAGGCAATTGTTATTGATAATGTATTGAAATGATGGTGAGATCAAAAATGTTTTGTTCTCTACATTATTATAAATTGAAAGAAAAGAGGATGATTAAATGATGAAGAAAAGAGAGTTTGCTGCTATGCTTATGTTAGCATTGAGCATGGGAATGACTGTTGGATGTTCCGCAAAAACGGAACCGAACGCAACGTCAAGTGTAGAGCAGAGCACTGCTTCGGAGAAGCATGAAGAGGAAGATAAAGCAGCGGAAGTAACCGAAGCAACGGAAGCAACCGAAGCATCTGAAGAATCCGAAGCAGCAGAGGAAGTGCTTCAGTTGGAAGGAACCATGGAGGAAATAAAGGATTTTATGTTTGTGGTAACCGAAAGCAGCGGCGCAAGCTATGCATTTTCGTTTGAGGAAAAACCCAATGGACTGGATAAGGTAAAGGTTGGGGATAATGTAACGGTAAGCTATACCGGAACCGTATCAGAGATTGATCCGTTTGTCGGAGAAGTTCTTTCTGTTGAAAAGAAATAATAATATAATATTTGAAAAGGAACTTCTTTCGAGGAGTTCCTTTTTTCAGGCTTTTCTTTGATTAGCGGTCAACCGTTTTGCTTCAGCTTCGTTGCAATTACAATGGAAATCAATTATAATAATATCAGGAAAATTGCGGTTTTGCTTTTGAGGGAAAAAAGTATCGCTTGGAGAAAAACGGGAGGGAGAAGTTATGGAGAATGATATTATCCGGTTAAAACAGATTTTGGACAAAAGTAATTATACGGTTGCGCTCTGTGGGTCCGGCATTATGGCCGAGGGTGGATTTATCGGCATCAAAAAGCCGGAACGGGCGTATGAAATCGAGAAAACCTACGGTTCATCTCCAGAGGAGATTTTCTCCAGTGCTTATTATAATACACGACCGGCAAAGTTTTTTGAATTCTATGAGAAAGAGATGCTGAGTCAGATTCCCGAACCGGGGCCAACCAGTGTACATCTGGCTTCCATGGAGCGGGCCGGACGCCTGCAATGCATCATCAGCGCCAATATCTTTGAGCAGGAGAGAAGGGGCGGCTGTGAGAATGTGATCGATCTTCATGGAAGTGTATTTAAAAACCGCTGTCCGCACTGCGGGGAATACTATTCCCTGGAGGATATGAGACAGGGCGGCTCGATTCCGCAGTGCCGGATCTGCCATTCGGTGATTCGTCCGCTGGTTTCCCTGTTCGGTGAGATGGTGGACAGCCGGATCATGACACGGACGACGGAAGAGATTGGGAAGGCAGAGGTTCTGCTGCTTCTGGACACCAGCCTGCAGTCGGAGGTATTTTCCAGCTACATCCGATATTATACCGGTAAAAACCTGGTGATTATTCATAAGGAACCCTATTACTCTGATCAGAATGCGGATCTGGTGCTTCTGGAGAAACCGTCGGTTGTTCTGGAACAGCTGGGATATTAACAAAATTGACATTAAATAAAAGAAAAGAGCGGCTTTTACTTGCGGCCCGTTTATTGTATAATGGTGGAAACCGGATAGGGAAGGGGATGAATCATTATGAGAAATAAATGGTCGGTTGCGGTAATAGCCGCTCTTGTTTTGTCTGTCTGTGTGGGCTGCGGCGAAGCTCAGCCGAAGGAAGAAGCGAAGACGGCTGCTGCGGCGGAAATGACGTCTGCGACAGAGAAGACGGCAGAACAGACAGCGGAGCAGAAGGAGCGCCCCAGAGGCCCGTTTGAAGAATTTACTGCCGCGGATTTCGAGGGAAATCCGGTTTCGGAGGACATTTTTAAAGAATATGATTTGACGATGATCAATATCTGGGCTACCTTCTGCGGCCCCTGTATCAATGAGATGCCGGATCTGGGAAAATTGAATGAAGAGTGGAAGGAAAAGGGAGTTCAGGTGGTTGGCATCTGTTCTGATTTAGTGGATTATGATGGTGCACTGGTGGAAGAACAGCTGGAGACGGCAAAGGAGATTGTAGAGGAAACCGGTGCGTCGTATCTGCATCTCAACCCGGAGGGAGATCTGGCAAGGCGCCTTCTACCGCAGATATCTGTGGTTCCCACCACTGTGTTTGTGGACAGCGAGGGAAGACAGGTGACCTCCACGGTCAGAGGTTCGAAGAGCCTGGAGGAATGGGAAACCATCATTGAGAAATTATTGGAAAAACAGAAAGATTCGTGATGTAAAAGGATAAATGAATAGAGAACCCAAAAATAATTTATGAAAGAAGAGGAAGTCTGCCATATGAATAAAAAAGAAGTATTTGAGGCTATAGAACAGGCCTCCGACGCGATCCTTGAAATGAGTGATGCGATCTGGGAGGTGCCGGAGACGGCCTTCCGTGAGACAAAGTCCGCCGGATTTCAGTGTGAGACATTAAAAAAGCTGGGATTCGAAGTGACGGAGAATCTTGCGGGAATACCCACTGCATTTTCCGGCCGCTGGGGCAGCGGAACGCCGGTGATCGGTATTTTGGGCGAATTTGACGCTCTGGCCGGATTAAGCCAGAAGGCCTGCAGCGCAGTGAAAGAACCGCTCATCGCGGGAGGTAATGGGCATGGCTGCGGCCACAATCTGCTGGGTGCCGGCTCCATGGCGGCGGCATACGGAATCAAACAGTATCTGGAGAGCACCGGAAAAGAGGGAACGGTGATTTATTTTGGCTGTCCGGGAGAAGAGGGCGGTTCCGGCAAGGCATTTATGGCCCGGGACGGCGTCTTTGATGAGCTGGATTTTGCCCTGACCTGGCATCCCATGGACTATACCTGCGCCTGGTATGAGAGCAGTCTGGCCAATTATCAGGTCAATTATAAATTTAAGGGAATCAGCTCCCACGCCGCTGCAGCTCCCCACCTGGGGCGCAGTGCGCTGGATGCTGTGGAGCTGATGAATATCGGTGTGCAGTTTCTGCGGGAACATGTGATTCCGGAGGTGCGGATGCACTATGCAATCACCAATACCGGCGGTTTTTCCCCAAATGTGGTACAGTCCGAGGCGGAGGTCCTGTATCCGATCCGCTGGCTCCCATGCTTCGTCTGATGCCTTCGGAAGAGGCGAAAAAGGTCAGAGAGAAGGTGGATGGTCCGATTCTCAACTTTGTGATCCCGCGGATCCATGCCAATTCTGTTCTTCCCGGCTCCACTGATGTGGGAGACGTCAGCTGGGTCTGCCCTACCGCGCAGCTGACAGCCGCAGCCTGGGCTGCCGGTACACCGGCACATTCCTGGCAGGCTGTTTCTCAGGGCAAGGGAAGCATCGCTCACAAGGAGCTTCTCTATGCGGCAAAGGTGCTGGCCGGTACCGCCATCGATCTCATCAACCATCCGGAGCAGATCGCCGAGGCGAAAGAAGAGCTGGCGGAGAAGCTGGATCATAAGCCATTCGTGTCACCGATTCCCAAAGAGGTGAAGCCGAAGGCGATAGGGATGTAATTGGGAAAAATTGGGATATGGACGCAGAAACAGTCCGCTGCCCGGCCTCCGGACCGTTTCTGCTGTCTATCGACAAAAGAAGGAAAGAATGATTTTTATAAATCAACACAATTTACAGAACGTGTTGTTCAATCATAAAAAATGACCTCGTATAATTGGCTTATCAGATGAGGTAGATGCACACTGCTTCCCTGAAAAAACAATTATGGAGGTTCTTTTTATATGAATACAGATAAGATTTTTGCAGAGGCGATAGCAAACGAATATGCACCAAAGGACACATCAAAGGTTGTTGCGTTAAGAAAGCTGGATAACAAGGCGAAACTGCCATCAGAGATTTTTACTTATACGTTTGGTATTGTATCATCATTAATTATGGGAGCAGGTATGTGCCTTTCCATGAAGGTGATCGGTTCAGGAACTACAGCTTCTATGGTAATCGGAATTTTCGTTGGAATCATTGGTCTTGTACTTATGGGGATCAACTATCCGATTTACAGGAAAATGCGTGAAAAGGGCAAGCAAAAATATGCATTTGAAATTATGCAGCTCGCAAAAGAAATAAGTGATAAGCAGTAAATAAATTAAGGGAGGTGGACTTTTGAATAAGTCAGAGAGCAAATATTTTAATACTGCTATAAAAATGGATGAAGCTTTTATGGAGCTTTTGGAAGAAAAAGATTTTGAATATATATCAGTAAAGGAAATATGTGAAAGGGCCGGTGTCAATCGTTCCACCTTCTATCTTCATTATGAAACTATCGGAGATCTGTTGGAAGAAAGTGTAAGTTACATGAATGAGCGTTTCCTGGAATATTTCAATGGAAACGGTCAGAGTATTGCAGGGAGAATTGATGTGGCGGATATAAAGGAATTGTATCTGGTAACACCGGATTATCTGAGAGCATATCTGGAATACATAAAGGAACATCAAAGAGTTTTTTTGACTGCTATGAAGAGAAGCAACGCACTTCGATTAGCTGATACCTATCACAGGATGTTTACACATGTGCTTAGTCCTATCATGGACAGGTTCTCCGTTTCAGAAAAGGAAAAGAAATATTTATTATCCTTTTACATGAATGGAATAGTGGCAGTTATAAAAACATGGATTTCCGGGAACTGCGAGGATGATATTGATTTTATTGTGAAAATAATAAGTGAACGAATTCCTCCAAAGGAGTGATGACAGATGAGGGCTGCGTTGTATATAGGACAAAAGAATATCGAAATGGCGAATTTACCCGTCCCGGAATGCTGATATATGACGACACTATTGACATAAAAACAAAAGCGTGCTATTATTTTGCTGACGGGAGGTGGCAATATGATAGACCAAAACTCATGTGGTGCCCTGATTAAGCAGATACATGATGAATTGGAAAAAAACGCAAATAACGCTATGCGTGTTCATGATATTACAATGGCACAGTGCAGCGCATTGCTGATTCTTAACGGAGTATCGGAAAAACAAATGGCATTAAAGGAATTGGAGCGCAGGCTTCGAGTTGCGCAATCCACTGCTGCCGGAATTGTGACCCGATTGGAGCAAAAAGGGCTGGTAGAAGGTTTTGGCAGCCCGGATGACAAACGAATCAAAATGATACGTATTACACAGCAGGGAATCGAATGTTGCCAACGTGCTGAGCAGGATATGGAGCAAGCAGAAACAATGCTGTTGTCCGGCTTGACTATAACAGAACAAGGTATTTTTCTCAGTCTATTGAAAAAAGTCCGTGATACCTTGTGAAATAGCCCGCCTGAAAAGAGAATGGATATCGTGTATATACGGATGTTCATGTCAGGCAGTTTGTCTTGGTAAAAAAAGCCCTTCAGATCGAAGTATTGCAGGCAGGACTCCGAAAGCGGATGATACGTGCTGTGAAATTGTCAGCGGTTTACCGATGGGAGGAAGCGATCGAGTTAGTTGGGGAGTATATCCGAATCGCAAAGCAGGAAATGGAACATGCAAAGGAGGCTGCCGGATTATGCGAAACTCTGTATCAGCAACCGGAAAGAGCCGGTGTTTTTTATAAGAGAGCGCAGGCAGCGAAGGAATTGGGTTTAACGATTGACACCATCCGGAATTGGGAAATGAATGGACTGCTTACCGTGAAGCGGAAGGAGAACGGCTATCGGGTCTATGATTCCAGTGATATGAATCGCTTGAAAATTATCCGTTCACTCCGGTGCGCGAATTATTCGTTAGCTGCTATTTTGCGAATGCTGAACAGGCTGGAAAGCGGAGTGCAGAAAACGGAAAAGGATATTCTGACGCTATTGAATACTCCGGAGGATGAGGAGGATATTATCTCCGCGTGCGACCGGTTAATTGATTCCCTTGAAAAAGCCATAGAGAATGCGTATGAAGTAATCCTGTTAATGGAAGAAATCAAACAAATGAAAATATAAACCCTCCACTATAACACCAGACTTTTGTCCGGTGTTATTCTTTTTCAAGAACGAGTGAAGGAGGAAAATACAATGAATGCACTAGTGGTAAAGACTCTTACAAAAAAGTATGGTGCCAGGACCGCGGTAGACACTCTGAGTTTTCAGGTAAAGAAAGGGGAGGTATTCGGGTTACTTGGAGCCAATGGTGCAGGGAAAAGCAGCACCATAGAGTGCATCCTGGGAACAAAGAAAATGGATAGCGGAGAAGTCAGTATATTGGATATGAATCCAGTCAGGGACCGGACCCGGGTATTTGAGCGGGTAGGAGTTCAGTTTCAGGAATCGAAATATCAGGAGCTGGTTAAGGTGGAAGAGCTTTGTGAGATGACAGCTTCGGTCTATAAGGAGCCGCAAAACTATGAAGATCTGTTAACTGCGTTTGGAATTGCGGATAAGAAGAAGGCGTATGTAAAAGAGCTGTCCGGGGGAGAGCGTCAGCGATTGTTTCTTGTTCTTGCGCTGATCCCGAATCCGGAGCTGGTATTTTTAGATGAACTTACCACAGGACTGGATGCGAGAGCAAGAAGAGATGTGTGGAGTATTTTAGAAAAACTGAAGAAACAGGGGTTATCGATTTTGCTTACCTCTCATTCGATGGATGAGGTTGAGATCCTCTGTGATGAAATATTGATACTGAAAAAAGGAAAAGCGGTGTTCCGGGGAACGGTTGAAGAAGCAAAGTCAGAAAGTGGAAAAAAGCATTTTGAAGACGCATATCTTTGGTATACAGATGAGGAGGAGAGACATGAAAGCATTTCGAACTTTAGTAAAGAATGAATTGAAAATGAGCCTTCGGGGAATGGACATGCCTGTTTTTGCAGTGATTATGCCAATAGTGGTACTTATCATTTTAGGTGTGGTGTTTGGACATAAGCCTGCCTTTGAGGGGGCAGAGTATACCTTTTTGGATCAGTCTTTTGGTGCATTGTGCAGTATAGCAATCTGTGCGGGCGGAGTGATGGGGCTGCCATTGGTGATTTCTGATTATCGCTCGAAGCAGATTTTGAAAAGATATCATGTCACACCGGTAAAGCCGGGGCTTGTTTTGATGGCAGAGGTAGCAATGTATGTAATTTACGCGCTGGTATCTCTGCTCAGCCTGTTCCTTGTGGCCGCCGGTTTCTTTGGCTTTCAAATGCGTGGAAGCTTTGGATGGTTTTTCCTCGGATATTTCCTGGTGATGATTTCAATGTTCAGTATCGGAATGATGGTCGGAGGCACTGCAAAGGATTCTAAAATTGCCGGGGTGATTGCCAGTGCATTATACTTTCCCATGCTTATTTTTTCAGGGGCCACGCTTCCGTATGAAGTAATGCCCGATGCCATGCAGAAAATAGTGAATGTTCTGCCGCTGACACAGGGAATAAAGATACTGAAAAATGCGGTGCTTGGGCTTCCGACGGAGAATGTAACCGGTGCAGTTCTCTTTCTGCTGCTGATTGCATTCTTCTGCAGTGTGATCGCTGTGAAATTCTTCCGGTGGGAGTAGGTTCTTTACAGGCGCCGGAGAAGCGGAAATTCTTTTATATTCAAACCAACGCAAAGGAGCGCCGGCTGCGGCGCTCCCAAATTCTCAATACGAGTTCTAATTTCCACACTCGATACTGATCTCATTAAATTTCTGTAACAGATCCTCTACTCTGGTCTGTGCCTTTTCTTCGCCGCTCTGATCGATGATGGCGTGCCCCTGATGCATCATTAAGAGGCGGCTGCCATATTCGACGGCGTATCGGAGATTGTGGGTGACCATGATGGTGGTGAGGCCTTTTTCTTTTACGATTTTTCCGGTCAGCTCCATGATAATCTCGGCAGTTTTGGGGTCAAGAGCTGCGGTGTGCTCGTCAAGAATCAGGAATTCAATGGGGGTCATGGTTGACATTAAAAGAGCCATGGCCTGGCGCTGTCCGCCGGAGAGAACGCCGACCTTGACCTCCAGCTTATCCTCCAGCCCAAGACCAAGAGTGGAGAGAAGCTCACGGTAGTAATCGATGCGCTGACGGTCGGTGCCTTTCTTTAGGTTGAATGGCTTTCCTTTGGTATCTGCCAGCGCCATGTTTTCCAGAATGGTCATATTGGGGCAGGTTCCCATGGCCGGATTCTGATAGACACGGCCGATGGTGCGCTGGCGCTTGAATTCCGGCATTTTCGTGATGTCCTTATTGTTGATGATGATGCGGCCGCTGTCCACCGGGATGCTTCCGCAGATGATATTTAAAAGGGAGGTCTTGCCGGAACCATTGCTGCCCACGACGGAAACAAATTCTCCGTGGTTGATGGTCAGATTGAAGTCCTCGAACAGGCACATCTCATTGACCGTTCCCTGATTATAATATTTTTCAATGTGTTTTAATTCCAGCATTTATCTCACCTTCTTTTTTCTGTTTTCACTGAGCACCAGGACGACGAGGAAGAAAACGGCCGTGATAAGCTTTAGGTACAGTGTCTTTAAGCCCATGGCCATGGCGGCGGAAACGCAGGCCTTGTAGACGATGGTTCCCAGAATTACAGCTGTGGTAGCCTTAATCTTACCGAACCGGGCAAATACCTTGGTTCCGATGATGACGCTGGCCAGTCCCATGACCATGGTTCCGGTACCGATGCTGATCTCAAAAAAGCCTTTTTGCTGACAGTAGACGGAGCCGGAGAGGGCGGTCAGGCCGTTGGCCAGTGCCAGACCGATGATTTTTACACTTCCCTTGTCCTTAGCAAGCGAGGTAACCAGAGTTTCATTATCGCCTACGGCGCGGAGCAGATAACCGGACCGTGTCTGCAGATAAAGGTCCAGAACCACCTTTACCACCAGAACGATGAGGAACAGGATAATCACCGTGGTGTAATCACTGACGGCTTCCGGAAGGCCGAAGATAAAATCATTTTCAAAAATGGTATCCTTGCTGAAAATCGGAAGGTTCGCCTTGTTTCCGGTGATGGCTAAATTAATGGAGTACAGACCGGTCATTACAATGATACCGGAGAGCAAATCCCGTACTTTTAATTTCACATGAATCAGTCCGGTGACCATGCCTGCCGCAGCGCCGATGGCAAAGGAGAGAAACAGGGTCAGAAACGGCGGAACCCCTGCCAGGATCAGTGTTGCAGTAACTGCAGCTCCCAGCGGAAAGGTGCTGTCCACGGACAGATCCGGGAAATCGAGAATGGAGTAGGTGATATAAACACCCAGAGCCATCAGTGCATAGATAAAACCTTCATTTAATACGCCAATCAGGATAGACATGGCAAACCTCCAATGTATTGCTTCTTAATTCCTGTGAATTCTATTCTATAGTATTCCTTACTGCTGGACAGTGTCAAACATCTCCGCAGCTTCGGCAACCAGTGCTTCTGGAAGGGTAATTCCCAACTCCTCTGCAACCTTGGTATTTCCATAGAAAGCGCCGCCCTCAACTACTTCAAAGTTCATGTCGCTGGCCTTTGCCTCACCCTTTAATATCTTAGCTGCCATGCGACCGGTCTGTTTTCCAAGTGTTACATAATCAAGACCAACGGATGCCAGACAGCCAACCTTCACCTGCTCTACCTCGCTTCCGAACACCGGAATGCCCTTCTTGTTTGCGGCATCCAGAACGACCTGCAGAGCGCTGACAACGGTATTGTCGGTTAAGTTGTTGATGCAGTCTACTTTTTCCACTAACTGATCGGCAGCCAGCGGAACATCAGCGGTGGTGGAAACGCCGCTCTCTACGATCTCAAATCCGTAGTCGGCAGCGGCTGCCTTGTACTCTTCAATGGCAGATAAGGAGTTTACTTCACTGGTGCTGTACATGATACCGATCTTCTTTGCATCCGGAAGAACCTCGCGGATCATTTCCAGCTGTGCGGTAACCGGAAGCTTGTCGCTGGTACCTGTCACCTCGCCAACCGGCTTGCCATCTGCGTCAGCCAGCTCTGCGGCGATGGGGTCGGTCACTGCGGTGAAAACAACCGGAACATTTTCTTTTCTTGCGGCACTGTAGGAGCTCTGAGCCATGGGAGTTGCGATGGCACAGATTAAATCTGCTTTCTTTGCCAGGAAATTGGCTGCGATCTGACTGGACATGGCGCCGTCCGCATTGGCATTCTCATAGAGAACAGTTAAATTCTTTCCTTCCTCGATGCCCTCCTCGGCCAGGCCTGCCAGAAAGCCCTCGCGGCAGTTGTCCAGAGAACCGTGAACGGCGAACTGGCCGATGCCGACCGTGTAGGAACCCTCTGCTGCTTCAGCGGCTGCCTCTGTGTCTTTGTCTGCTTCGGACTCAGCAACTGTTTCAGCGGCTGCGGTTGTTGCCTCAGTTGCCTTGGTTTCAGAGCTGGAGCATCCCATCAGGGTGATAGCTGCTGCTGCGGATAATACGATTGCTGCGATTGTGTTCTTTTTCATAGTGTTTTCCTCCATTTACGATAAGATTAATGTAAAAATTCTTCTGTCAGGAGAGGGAGAAGGCTTCCTTTTTGGTGATTTCCTTCCACCTGCCGGAGCAGGGAGTTATTTCGGAAATAAAAAAATCCCAGAAACAGATATTCTCTGTCTCTGGGACGAATCTTACAATCCGCGGTACCACCCATCTTGGCTAAAAGCCCACTTCATCATATACTAACATATATGCCGCCAGATAACGGTTGCGGTTTCCGTCAGCCCATACTGTAATTCAGGGCTGCCCTCAAAAGTCCATTCAGCTATCCACTCCATACCGTGCTTCCACCGTGACACGGCTCTCTGTGATTTCGTCAGATAACGTACTCCTCTTTCTCAACAGTTTTAATTTTGTCCTTATCCTAATACTTTTTATATATTTTGTCAATACTATTTTTTGGGAAAATATGGTAGGATATCCATGTTAATATTATAAAATGCAGAACAGAGACATCATGTGAAAGGAAGATGGAAGATGATGGAGAACAGAAAATTACTGGTTGTTGTTGATATGCAGAAGGATTTTATCGACGGCTCTCTGGGAACTCCCGAGGCACAGGCGATTGTACCGGCGGTAAAGAAACGGATAGAGGAGTATGTGGCAGAAGGGCAGGATGTGGTCTTCACGCTGGATACGCATTATGAAAATTATTTGGAGACGCTGGAAGGAAAGAATCTGCCAGTATTTCACTGCCTGAAGGGAAGCGAGGGCTGGCAGCTGGCCGATGGGCTTCAGAATTATCCCGGAAAGAGATTTGAAAAACCAACCTTCGGGTGTGTGGAACTGGCCCGATATGTACAGACCGTGGAGTACGATCGGATTGAACTTCTGGGACTCTGTACCGACATCTGCGTGATTGCCAATGCACTCCTGTTAAAATCAGTGCTTCCGGGCACTCCGATTGCGGTCAATGAGGCCTGCTGTGCAGGAGTAACTCCGGAAAGCCATGAGAATGCGCTGAGGGCCATGAAGATGTGCCAGGTGGAGATCGTTTAAAGGTGTAGTGCAGGAAATGAGGGCGTCGCGCCAGCTAACGCCCGGCGTAGTGAGTCGGAGATATCTTCTGGAACCAGATGCCGGAGGGGAATTCATTGCAGGAAATTCGGAAGTTCTTAGGCCGTGGCAGCAAAAAAGACCGG
>JAEDOC010000170.1 GCA_016302185.1 Clostridium sp.
AAAGGAGCGCCGGCTTACGCGACGCTCCCTGAGTTACTCAATACAATCTCTATTTCTCCAGCACGATCGCATTGACCGCTTCGATTAAATCAACTACCTCGGACCGTCCCACCAGGGAAACCGGCTCTCCATCCACCACGGCGAGACAGTTTGCTCCGTCATAGCGGTAGAATTCCATCGTTACTTCCGGGAAATTTTCGTTATCCAAAGTAACGGTCATACGGATCTCTTCTTTATCGGCAGGTTTTTCTTCGGTAAAGCTGTCTGCTTTTAAGCTCTCCAGCGCCTTCTGGAGCTCATCTGTCTCAATCTCTTTCTCCTGATAAGACCAGGTGCGCTCCTTTCCCTTCTTTTCAGAAGTCAGCGTATAATCCTTTCCTTCCAGTGATACCGTTATCTGGTTTACATCCGCAAAATCAGCAGACAGTACCTCCGGATGGCGGAGATCGTTATAAGAAGCCTTCTTCAGACTTTCGTACTCATCCGTGGTGATCTGATATACAATCGGAGATTCTCCTACCCGTGCATAGACTTTAATCTCCTCCTTTTTATCCTTATCCTTGTCTTCCTCATCCGATGCTTCTGCCTCCGACGTGTTTTCTTTTTTCTCTGCTTCTTCCGCTTCCAGCTTCTCTAATTTCTTCTGATCCTTCGGATCACAGCTGATGCTTAAGGCAAAGGTACCGGAGGTTTCTTCCGTTCCCTTCTCTTTGGAAGCTTCTGTTGTGTAATCAATACTCATCGTGAGAGCCGGAGTATCCAGGCCATAGGTTTTCAGTTCGTCATCCGTCACTTTGTAGGTAACATAATTGGTCAGATCCAGATTCTGAACCGTTTTTACATAGCCCTTTACCCGGGAAGTATCCAACGGAACGGTTTTGCCGCCCTTCTCTGTAAAATAGACGTCATCCGCGCAGTACGTATTTTTGCTGTCTTCCTCATAAGTAACAGTGTAATCCGTATCTGAGCCGGTAAACTGAAGGCCGGATACCTCATCAAAGGCCGGGATATCGTCCTGATCGATCACATCGCTCAGCTTCGCATCAAAGAATTCCAGAGGATCCACTTTTACCAGATAGACATTGCCGTCTCCGATGGAAACATAGCGCTGGGAATCCATTTTACTGTAATCTCCGATTTTCACTTCGTAGGACTGATCCCCGGTTGCGAAATTAACGGTACACTGCGGCTGTTCCAGGCCGTACTGTCCGTAATCCTCCACATCTTCAATGGTAAAAGCAACCCCGAAATCTTCAAACAGTCCCAGCATGTTTTCTATTTTCTCTTCGTCCACCGGAAATGCATCATCTTCGTCATACTTCCATGTTTCATCCTTATGGAAGGATAAGGTGTCCGTTTCGTTTTTCCAGGACAGGGTCTTTACCGAATCCCCCGGTACCTCCAGGATCGTTTCATCGCTGTTTTTGATTTTCTCTTTCTTTTCTTCATGCTTCGTAACACCAAACGTTACCGCACAGGCCGCTGCCAGAACTCCCAACAGAACATATAGCTTATTCGAACGCTTCATTTTGCTTTCTCCTTCTTCTCAGAATCACACAAATACCGATGCCTAAGTAAGCCAGCGGGAACACACCAATCATCAATACCTTCAGCAGGGAAGAAACAGAGGAGCTGATCGTCAGATAATTGTAATTCAGTGATTTGCTGCGGATCGCCATGGCCTCTGTCTCGCCCACCAGAGAAGACAGTGCATTCATGCTTAAATCACCATTGGCTCCGGAGGAATATGCATTATACATATCATCCAGGAAATGGGAGGACGCAAACCATACCATCTTACCGCCGCCATTGCTTTCAACGGAAACTGCTACCGCAAACGTCCCGTCAATGTCTCCCTCTTCCTTCTCATACGTAGAAATATCAAACCCGGCAAGCTTACTGAAGGCATCCTCTGAAGTGGTAAGCAGCGGAGTTACCGTTCCATTTCCGGAGGTGCCGCTTACCGTCAACCCCTGAGACAACGGCAGAATCGGAATATATTTCTCTTCAATTAAAGAATCGGTAATCGGGTCACTGGCCATATCCGGAAGCAGCACGTAGGGTGCCTGGAAGGCGAAATGCGTTCTGTCCCCTTCTACGACAATGCCGTCCACCGTCTCCACACCATAGTCAGACAACAGGCCATACAGATTATCCAGAGAGGCATCCTTCGTCGGTCCTGCCATCACCAGAAGCTTTCCGCCGCCGGATACATACTCCGCCAGCAGATCCTTTTCCTCCGGGGAAATATCACTGGCCGGTGCATAGATGATAATTGCTGCGGCTTCTTCCGGAATCTCATCTTCATTTAACAGGGAAAAGGAATTTAACTCCATATTTTCTTTTTCAATCTGATCCTTAAAGGCAGACGGAAGCTCAGACTCTCCATGACCCTCCAGCACATATACCTGGGGCAGCTCTTCGCTGACCACATAGTCAATGGCCGAGGTGATGGCGCCTTCTCCATCAAAGGAGGTATTCTGTGTATAAGAATACATATCTGCCTCCTGAAGATAGATATCATCATAGCTGATGTAGCGGCTGCGATCCCCGCATTCCACCACCAGACTGTTATTTTTCACCGTATCCTCTGTGTACTGCTCCGCAAAGGTAGGAAATACATCCGGATTCTTTTTCACTACTGTCACATGATCCGAAAGACTGTCATATTTAGCCAGAAGGTTCTCAATTACCGTATCCTCTTTTCCCGACTGTACAATCCAGTAAATTGTCACATCCTGATCCAGCCCGTTTACCACTACCTTCGTATTGCTGGTAATGGAATACAGCTTGGAGGAGCTGATATCGTATTTGGTAAGCGATGCCGGCAGTGCCGATGCCAGAATATTGACGACCACCAGAATCGCCAGTACCACGACGGACAGAATCAGAGAATAGGAGCCGCCGCGGAGCGCATTTCCGTTTTTGTTTTTCTCCTTCTGTACGGAAGGCTTTGAAACATTCCACTTTTTCATCAGTTATACCTCCTTTTTTCCAGAGACTGCACGGACAGAAACAGGAAAAATACGGCGAAGGTGCAATAATATACAATCGCAGTCATATCAAATACTCCATTTACAAAATCCGTAAACCGTTTAAATAGCGACAGTTTGGAAACCACATCCGGCAGAAGCCCCACCAGCTTTGTGGAATCAAGGAAATACACGCCCATCACTGCGGCCAGTAAAATCAGAGTGACCACGCAGGCCAGATTCTCATTTTTCGTCAGATGCTCAATCAGCGCACCCAGAAGAAGAATCAGCACACAGAGGGCAATGACAGATCCCAGCGCTGTGGAGGAAATATATTCCGACAAACTGACACTGTAATAATTGAGAAGAATCACCGCGATCCCCAGACCGGCGGCAAAGCCCTGATTATCTGTCAGAGAAGAGATGAACACGCCAAGGGCGATCAGCGCTGCTCCCATCACAAAAAAGGCCAGAATGGAGCCATAGGAGGTCAGAAGGTAGACATCTCCAAACTGAGAGAAAATCAGCGGATACAGGCAGATGACGCACAGCGGAATCAGATAAACCACCAGCAGTGCCAGATATTTTCCCACAATCACCTGTGTGGTAGTAATCGGCAGGGAATACAGCAGCTGATCCGTCCTCTGCTTTCGCTCCTCCGCGATGACACGCATCGTCAGGATCGGAACAATTACCACAAAAACCAGACTGCCGAAGTTTAATACAAACTCAAAATTGCTGACCGCCGCCTGAATGTTGTACAGCATGGCGCCGATTCCCACAAAAGCCAGCAGAAAAGCACCGAATACATAGGCAGCCAGTGAACGGAAATACAGCCGTAATTCATGTTTTAATACCGCAATCATTGTTCCGCCTCCTCCTTTTC
>JAEDOC010000171.1 GCA_016302185.1 Clostridium sp.
AGGAGGTTCCGGCGTTTCTGGAAAAGCTTACGGAGCTTTCCGGGCAATTTGAATCGTTGCGCCTGATGGAAATCTGCGGAACTCATACCATGTCCATTGCCCGGACGGGCCTTCGCAGCCTTCTTCCGGACAATGTGAAGCTGATCTCCGGCCCCGGCTGCCCTGTCTGCGTGACCCCGACAGAGGAGCTGGACGCGGCTTTCACGCTGACAAAGCGGCCGGAACTGATACTTACAACCTACGGAGATCTTCTTCGGGTACCGGGAAGCCGCCGCGGGGACAATCTGCTTCAACGGAAGGCGCTGGGCGCTTCGGTGGAGGCGGTGTATTCGCCTATGGACGCGCTGGAGCTGGCGAGAAGGCATCCGGAACGGGAAGTAGTCTTTTTGGGTGTCGGTTTTGAGACAACGGCTCCGGGAACTGCCGCCTGTATCCGGGAAGCGGCAAAGGAAAAGCAAAAAAATTTCTCTGTATTTTGCCTGCTGAAGCGGACGGAGCCGGCGCTTCGCTCTCTGATCGAAGCACCGGATTTTGCGGTGGATGGTTTTCTGTGCCCGGGCCATGTGGCTGCGATTACCGGAGCGGATTCCTTCTCCTTTTTGCCCCGGGACTATGGTCTCCCGGCGGTCATTGGCGGCTTTGAGGCGGCGGATCTGCTGTATTCGGTGCTGGAGCTGGTGCGTATGGCAGCGGGAAAGGAGGCAGGGCTTATCAATGAATATGTCCGCCTGGTAAAGCCGGAGGGCAATCCTGCTGCGCTGGCGCTGATAGATGAGGTGTTTGAACCCTGTGACTGCCGTTGGAGAGGTCTGTCCGAAGTGAAGGACGGCGGCATGGCAATCCGAAAGGAATACGAGGACTGGGATGCGAAAAAGAAGTTTTCCGTTACAGTGGGTGTGGGGAAAGAGCCGCCGGGCTGCTGCTGCGGGGAGATTATCCGCGGGGTAAAAACACCGGCGGAGTGTCCGCTGTTTGGAACGGTGTGTACCCCGGCGGATCCGGTGGGCCCCTGCATGGTTTCCGGGGAAGGGGCCTGTGCGGCAGCCTGGAAGTACCGTTCCTCTGACGGTTAAAAAATGGGAGGATTAAATCAATAGGAGGTTTCAGATCATGACAGAAGAGATCATTACCCTGGATTATGGCAGCGGAGGAGAGAAGACGGCAAAACTGATCGAAGCTCTTTTGCTTCCGGCATTTTCCGATCCGGCCCTGAATGAACTGGGGGACGGGGCAGTGCTTGCGGGAGGGGAACGTCTGGTGTTTTCCACCGACAGCTTTGTGGTTTCCCCCTGGCGGTTTCCGGGCGGAGATATCGGAAAGCTGTGCATCTGCGGAACGGTCAATGATATCTGTATGGCCGGGGGCCTGCCAAAGTATATCAGTCTTTCCTTTATTCTGGAAGAAGGCTTTCCTGTATCGGATTTAAAAGAGATTATTGCCTCCATTGCCGCCGAGGCCAAAGCGGCTGGTGTCCGGGTGGTGACCGGAGATACCAAGGTGGTGGAACGGGGCAAGGGGGACGGAATCTATATCAATACGGCGGGGATCGGCATCCGGCGGGATGTCTTGCCGGACGCGGCGCAGAGGTGGAAGGAGTCCGGAAGTCTTCTGCCGGGAAGAACTGCTATCCGGGAAGGGGATGCGGTGCTGGTCAGCGGCAGTGTGGGCTGCCACGGGGCTGCGGTGATGCTCTCCCGGGCCGGAATATCCGGCGGCTCTGCCTGTCGTTCCGACTGTCGGCCCCTTCATGTGCTGAGTGAAGCGGCGCTTCGCTCGGGGGAGGTCCGTATTCTGCGGGATCCCACCCGGGGCGGTGTGGCTACCACCTTAAATGAATTTACGGACGGGATGATGTTTTCCATAGAACTGGAGGAGAATGCGATCCCGGTGGAGGAAGGAGTCTCTGCCGCCTGTGAGCTTCTGGGATTGGATCCTCTTTATTGTGCCTGCGAAGGACGGATGCTTCTGGTGGTGCCGGAACGGGATGTGGAGGCAGAGCTTTCCGCCCTGCATGCAGTTCCCGGCGGAGAGAAGGCGGCACGCATCGGAACGGTAAAAAGTACTCATCCGGGAAAGGTGATTCTGCGGACCGGACTGGGAGGCAGCCGGATTCTGTCGAGACTTGCCGGGCAGCAGCTGCCAAGAATCTGCTGAAAAACCGAAATAAGCAGAAATAAAGCCGAAAGGGAAGGAGAAGGTACGGAGAAAAGACAATGGAAAAAATAAGTGTGGATGAAAAACGATATAAGCGTCATATCATGCTGCCGGAGATTGGGGAGGAAGGGCAGAAGAAGCTGGCGGAAAGCCGTGTTCTGGTGGTTGGAGCCGGAGGTCTGGGATCTCCGGTCTGTCTGTATCTGGCGGCTGCCGGGATCGGAACCATCGGGATTGCCGATTTCGATACGGTAGATGTAAGTAATCTGCAGCGTCAGGTGCTGTACCGGGAAAGTGATGTGGGAAGACCCAAGGCAGAGGCAGCCGCGGAGCGTCTTCGGGAGAGAAATTCTCAACTTACGGTAGAGATTTATCCGGAAGGGCTGACAGAGGAGAATGCGGATGCCATGGTTTCCCGGTACGATGTGGTTGTGGATGCCACGGATAATTTCCATACCCGTTATCTGTTAAATGATGCCGTTGTCCGTCAGAGAAAGCCGGAGGTTTACGGCGCAATCTGCGAATATGACGGGCAGGTGACAGTTTTTTCGCCAGAAGGTCCCTGCCTTCGCTGCCTGAATCCGGAGCAGCCGGCGCAGGGGGAAGGTCCGAATGCGGCAGATTACGGAGTGCTGGGTGTTCTGCCGGGGATGATTGGCTGTATTCAGGCAGAAGAAGTGATTAAGCTGCTTCTTGCCTTTGGAGAAGCGCTCACCGGCCGGATGCTCTTTCTGGATACAAAGACCATGACCTTCGATGAGATGGAATTGAGGAAAAATCCCCGCTGCCCAGTCTGCGGAAGGGTTCACAGAGATGAAAATAAAGAGTGACAGTCGCGGAAAAACACGTTATAATAGTAATAAAATAATGCTTTTTTAAGAGTGACGACAGAGATGGAGAAGTGAGGAATCAGTCATGGAGGAGAAATTAACTCATTTTGATGCGAAGGGCAATGCAATCATGGTGGATGTTACGGAGAAAAATATCACCCACCGGACGGCAGTAGCTTCCGGAAAGATTCGTGTCAATGAGAGTGTGATGAAAGCGGTTCTGGAAGGAACCGTGGCAAAAGGAGATGTACTGGGGGTAGCCCGTGTGGCAGGAATCATGGCAGTGAAGCAGACCGCTTCCTTAATTCCCATGTGCCATGTCCTGTTAATTACCAAGTGCGGAATTGATTTTGAGATTGATGAAGAGAATCTGGAAATCAAGGCGATCTGCACCGTGAAGGTAGATGGGAAGACTGGTGTGGAGATGGAGGCTCTGACCGGAGTCAGTGTGGCACTCCTGACCATTTATGATATGTGTAAGGCGATTGACAAGCGGATGGAGATGAATGAAATTCATCTGGAAACCAAATCCGGCGGAAAGAGCGGGGATTTTGTACGATGATTGACGGAGTGGGAAGAACGATTGATTATGTCCGGATTTCGGTGACAGATCGCTGTAACCTGCGCTGTGTCTACTGCATGCCGGAGGAAGGTGTGGAGAGTATCTCCCATGACCGGATTCTCCGTTTTCAGGAAATCATAAGAATCTGCCGGATTCTGGCCTCAAAGGGCATTCGGAAGGTGAAGCTGACCGGAGGCGAGCCTCTGGTCCGCAGAGGAATTGTGGATTTAATCGCGGA
>JAEDOC010000172.1 GCA_016302185.1 Clostridium sp.
AGCGCCAGCCCCTGACACTGAAGCCGGGGGAGGATTTTGTGGTGGTGGATACGGGAGATCCCATCCATCCGCCCTATGATGCAGTGATTATGGCTGAGGATCTGATGGAACAGGAAGACGGTTCTGTTCAGATTACGGGAGCCGCGGCAGCCTGGCAGCATGTGCGGCCCATCGGTGAGGATATTGTGGCCGGGGAGATGCTGATTCCCAGCCGCCATAAGATTCGCCCCATTGATATCGGTGTCCTGCTGGCCGGTGGTATCACACGGGTGGAAGTGTACAAGCTTCCCACTGTGGCGATCTTTCCTACGGGAACGGAGATTATCGAGCCGGAGGCAGAGCCAAAGGACGGAGATATCATCGAGTCCAACTCCCGGATGTTTGAGGCGATGGTAAAGGAGCAGGGCGGAATTCCCCACCGGTTTGCGCCGACCGCTGATGATTATGATTTATTAAAACAGAAGATTTCCGATGCGGTAGACAATTATGATATGGTTATTGTCAATGCCGGCTCCAGTGCGGGTACCGAGGATTTCACGGTACATATTCTGCGGGAGCTGGGAACCGTATTGATTCACGGCGTAGCGATTAAGCCGGGAAAACCGGTGATTCTTGCCATTGTCCGGAATAAACCGGTCATCGGATTGCCGGGTTATCCCGTATCGGCTTACATAAATTTCGAAAATTTCGTAATTCCTGTTTTGAGTATGATGAACGGACGGGAAGCGAAAGAGGGGACGATGGTGGATGCAGTTATCTCCAAGCGTCTGGTTTCTTCCTTAAAGCATAAGGAATATGTCCGCGTGAAGGTGGGCAAGGTGGATGAGAAGCTGGTAGCTTCTCCGCTGGCCAGAGGAGCCGGAGCAGCCATGAGTCTGGTGCGGGCCGATGGCTTCTGTATTATCCCGCAGAACAGCGAGGGTGTGGAGGCAGGCGAACAGGTAAGCGTAGAGCTGTACCGGACGCTGGAGGAGATCAACCATACGGTGGTTGCCATCGGAAGCCATGACCTGATTCTGGATGTGATTTCGGACATGATGCCCAATGTATGCCCTGGCAATTTCTTATCCAGCACTCATGTGGGCAGTATGGGCGGTCTGATGGCTTTACGAAGGGGCGAGGCCCATATCGCGCCGACCCATCTTCTGGATGAGGAGACCGGCGTTTACAATATACCGACACTGAAACGTCTGTTTTCCGAACCGATGGCGCTGATTAAGGGCGTGGATCGGATTCAGGGCATTCTGGTGCAGAAGGGGAATCCACTGGGAATCACAGGTGTCGCGGATCTGCCGCGAACCAATTATGTCAACCGCCAGCGGGGAGCCGGGACCAGAGTCCTGTTGGACTACCTGTTAAAGAAGGAAGGAATCCGGCCAGAGGAGATTCACGGCTATGACAGAGAGGCTGCAACCCATATGGCAGTGGCTGCGGCGATTGCCGGAGGCAGCGCAGATGCCGGTATGGGCATCGAGTCGGCAGCACGGGCCATGAAGCTGGATTTTATTCCGGTGGGCCCGGAAGAATATGATTTTGCGATTCCGGTACGATTCCTCTCCCTTCCTCATGTGCAGCATTTTCTGGATGTGTTAAAGAGTGAGGAGTTTAAGACGAGAGTGGAAGCGCTGGGCGGCTACAGCACCAGACAGACAGGAACGATCCTGTATCTGTAGTGACGAGAAGAGGAGACAGTCTGCGTGGGAAACAGAGAGGAAGAAACAGGAAGCGGAAGGCTTGCCGGTCTGTTCTGCTTCACAGAGAAAGGAAAGCCGGGAGATCCGGTGGAGGAAGCGCATTTTGTGAAGGGCCTGGGGATGGAAGGTGATCGTCATGCCGATGGCGGGAGCCGGCAGCTGACTTTACTTTCCGGGGAGACACGAAGGTGGATGGATGCCCAGAAGGTGCCTGGACTCTGTTTTCGCAGATATAAAGCGAATCTGGAGACGGCTGGCCTGGATCTGAAAAAGCTGAAACCCGGAATGAAGCTGAAATTGGGAACTGCGGTTCTTGTGGTGGAGGAAAGCAGCAAAGAATGCTTTCCGGAGTGTGTTCTGCATCAGAGCGGGACAGAATGTCTCCTTTCTGCCGGATGTCTGTATCTTACGGTGGCGGAAAGCGGTACGGCGAAACCTGGAAGTACCATAATAATTTTATAATTTTATCCTATAGAAGAAAAACGAGAGAAGGAGGAATCTCAAGTGAAACGATTAGTAAAAGATGAATCACTCTGCATTGGCTGCCGCCAGTGCGAAGAGGCATGTTCCAAGGCCTTCTATAAGGTAGCGGATCCGGCAAAATCCTGTATCCGTATTACCGACAAGGAGGACGGAACCCATGGAATCGCAGTTTGTACCCAGTGCGGCAAGTGTGCCGAGGTATGCAATACTGCTGTGATTAAGGCAGACGCGAAGGGCATTTACCGTCTGAATAAGAAGGAATGTGCCGGCTGTCTGATGTGTGTTGGCTTCTGTCCTGAGAATGTAATGGTTCAGTGTGACGATTACTTAGAGCCGTCCAAGTGTATTGCCTGCGGAATCTGCGTCAAAGTCTGTCCGTCAGGTGCAATCAAGATCGTGGAAGAATAAAAAGGAGGGAATCAAATGATTCATATGTGTAATCTCCCGCGTTATGCTGATGCGAACCCGGAGGAAATCAAAAAAATGAAAGATGCTCATGTGGTATTGAATCAGATTACCTATGAGCCGAAGCCGCTGTACCGCGGTTATACCGATAAACGACTGAAGATTGATGTATCTGATAAATCGATCAGCATCATTGATATCCCGCAGGAGGTAAAGGAGAAATTTACCGGTGGTAAGGGATATTGTCTGCGCTATCTCTGGGATGCAACCAACCCGGATACCAAATGGAATTCTCCGGAGAATGCTATTACTATGTCAGCCGGCCCGATTGCCGGTGTAACTCAGTATGGCGGTACCGGTAAGTGTCTGGTATGTACTATTTCCCCGATGACGGATATTCCGATCGATTCCAATGTTGGCGGTTATTTCGGACCGTTCTTAAAATTCTCCGGTTTTGATGTGATCGAGCTGACCGGTAAGGCTGAAGAAGATGTCATTATCGTGATTGACGGCAACAAGGGAACCATCTCCGTGGAGAAGGCGCCGCTGGAGCATAAGGATGCTCATATCCTTGGCGAAGAACTGACCACCATGTATGCCGATGATGAGAATGACAGAAAGAATGTAGCGGTTGTCTGCTCCGGCTCTGCAGCTGAGCATTGCAACCTGTCCATGTTAAACTTTACCTTCTATGATCCGAAGAGAAATGTTGTCCGCTTAAAACAGGCAGGACGCGGCGGTATCGGACGTGTCTTCGCAGATAAGCATATCAAGGCTCTTGTCTGCAAGTTCAAAGGTGTTAAGGCAAACTTAAACAATGTGGCTGATATCAAGATTATTAATAAGGACGGTCTGAAGTTCCACCGTGAGATCGCAACGCAGGATGACAAGCAGAACATGATGAGAAGACAGGGTACTGCTTACTCCTTACGTACCTTAAGTGATTACGATATTCTGCCGACCCATAACTACAAATACGGCGGAACGGATAAGATTGACGAGATGGCGCCGGAGGTATGGCGTGAGAAATGGCTGACCCAGGGCGGATCCGACGGCTGCTGGTACGGCTGCTCCATGGCCTGCGCAAAGACCGCAGATCATTTCCTCTTAAAGACCGGCCCGTACAAAGGAGAGCGTGTCTGTGTCGATGGCCCGGAGTATGAGAGTGCGGCAGGTCTTGGTCCGAACT
>JAEDOC010000173.1 GCA_016302185.1 Clostridium sp.
CCTCCGCAGCGTCATTCAACCGACCGCTGTCAAAGGGAATCCTTTTTTCTTTCAATATTATACTTCCGGTTTTTCCACCTGAACGATTGCGTCTTTCCGCATCGGGATACGGCAGTTCTTGTTGCTGCCAAACTCAACGATCACGGTATCATCTGTCATATCAATGATTACGCCATAAAAACCGCTGGTCGTCAAAACGCTGTCACCTACTGCCACGCTGGCTAAAAGCTCCTGCTGTTTTTTCTTCTCTTTCTGCTGCGGTCTGATTGCGATAAAGTACATTAAGCCGATTAAAAAGACAAAATATACTACCCATCCCATTGCGCCCATTCTTTCTTCCTCCTTACTGTCCGATCCCGCCGCCTCGCCGGTAATCTTAATTTTCTCCTGCTGCCATACCGGCAAGCTTCTTCGCTTTATACTCTGCATAGCAGTGATGTTCGATCGCGTCGCGAATCTCTTCCATCATTTTATTATAAAAATACAAATTATGCAATACACATAATCGCATCCCCAGCATTTCTTTTGCCTTAAAAAGATGACGGATATATGCTCTGGAATAGGAACGGCATGCCGGACAGCCGCATCCTTCCTCAATCGGTCTGGGATCCAGCTCGTATTTGGAATTGAGCAGATTCATCTTCCCGTGATTGGTATAAACATGACTGTGACGGCCGTTTCTGGTCGGATACACACAGTCAAAGAAATCAACACCCCGATCCACTGCTTCCAAAATGTTGGCCGGTGTACCCACCCCCATCAGGTACGTGGGTTTCTCTTCCGGAAGGTGAGGAACCACCGCATCCAGAATCCGGTACATCTCCTCATGAGTTTCTCCCACGGCCAGGCCGCCGATGGCATAACCATCCAGATCCATCCGGCTGATCTCCTCCGCGTGGCGGATTCGGATATCCTCATATACCGCCCCCTGGTTGATGCCGAACAGAAGCTGTTCCTTATTTACGGTATCCGGCATGCTGTTCAGACGCTTCATCTCCTCTTTGCAGCGGGCCAGCCACCGGGTTGTACGATCCACAGAAGCCTGTACATAGGACCGTTCCGCCAGACTGGGCGGACACTCATCAAAGGCCATGGCAATGGTGGAACCTAAGTTGGACTGGATCTGCATGCTTTCCTCCGGCCCCATAAAAATCTTATGGCCGTCAATATGAGAGTTGAAATACACGCCCTCTTCCTTGATTTTCCGAAGGCCCGCCAGAGAAAACACCTGAAAGCCGCCGGAATCGGTCAGAATCGGCCGATCCCAGTTCATGAATTTGTGCAGGCCGCCAAACTGTTTAATCAGTTTGTCTCCGGTTCTTACATGAAGATGATAGGTATTGGACAGTTCCACCTGGGTTCCGATCTGCCGCAGATCATCCGTGGATACCGCGCCCTTGATGACGCCCACCGTACCTACGTTCATAAATACCGGTGTCTGAATGGTTCCGTGAACCGTCTTCATCTCCGCCCGTTTTGCCCGTCCGTCTTTATAAAGAATCTTATATTCCATAGATTACTGTTCTTTCCTGCCGGCTTTTTTCGCCGCTTTTGCCGCTCTCTCTGCTTCCTTCTCCGCTGCAACTCTCGCAGCTCTCTTCTCACCGAACACATACCACATTGCACCTGCCAGGCAGACGGAAGAATACGTACCGCATACGATACCTACCATCAGCGGAAGTGCAAACTCACGGATTGAAGATACACCCATAATAAACAGTACCAGAACCATGATGAAGGTGGTTAAGGACGTGTTGATGCTTCGTGTTACTGACTGACTGATACTTAAGTTCACAACGTCTTCAATGGTTTGTGTGTGCTTCTTCAGCTTCAGGTTCTCACGGATACGGTCGAAAATAACGATGGTTGCATTGATGGAGTAACCCACGATCGTCAGCATGCAGGCAATGAATGTGGAACCCACCGACCACTTGCAGGCCGCATAGAAAGTCAGCACTACCAGCACATCATGCACCAGTGCCAGAACGGAGCTGGCTGCGAAGGTAATATCCTTGAACCGGAACCAGATATAAAGCAGCATACATACCGTTGCGATCGCAGTTGCCACAATGGCATCCTGCTTCATCTCCTTGCTGACCGCACCGGAGATACTGTCCGCCGTAATCTTCTCTGTATCCACATCGAAAGCCTCCTTGAGAGCCTCTCCCAATGCTTCTCGCTCTTCCACATTCAGAGTTCTTGTCTTGATGATAACCTCATTGGTGCCGGCAACCTTCTGCGTCTGTGTACCGGCTTCCCCGGTAATCTCCTCTACCACCGGAACAACCTCAGAAGAAATCTGCTCCAGACTCAGATCCTCATTGAAGGTAACATTGGTGGAGGTACCGCCGCGGAAATCCATACCGTAATTCAGCACGTAGCCAATAGAGCCTTTATTCATTCCCATGAAGGCAAAGCCTGCTAAAATCACTACCAGAGAACCAATGAAACAGAATTTTCGGTATTTTAAGAACGGTCTTACCTTGATGTTCTTTCTTACGCCGTAGAACTTCGGATCCTGGAATCCAAGGCCATACAGAGCATTTAACGCAAACTTGGTAATAAACAGTGCCGTAATCATGGACAGCACAATACCGATGGCCAGTGTTGTCGCAAAGCCCTTGACTGTACCGGAACCTCTCCAGAACAGAACGGCTGCCGCAATCAGGGTAGTCACGTTACCGTCGATAATCGCAGACAACGCTTTGGCGAAACCGGTCTTAATCGCAGATTTTACGGTCTTACCCACACCGATCTCTTCCTTGATACGGGTAAAGATAATAACGTTGGCATCTACCGCCATACCGATGGACAGGATGATACCGGCGATACCCGGCAGAGTCAGAGTTACCTCAAATGCCTCCAGAAGGATCAGAATCACACCGACATAGAGACACAGAGCCAGGGATGCTGCCAGACCCGGAATCAGGTATACGGCAATCATAAATACAACGACGATGGCGAAACCGATAGCGCCGGCCTTTAAACTGGTGGCAATGGCTTCTTCACCCAGCTTCGCACCAACCACGTTGGAACGCAGCTCTTCCAGCTCCAGAGACAGGGAACCGATACGGATGGTGGATGCCAGGTTATTGGCCTCATCATAATCTGCCATACCGTCAATCCGGCACTGACCGCCGGTAATCGGCTCTCTTACGGTAGGAGCGGAAACAATCTGATTATCGTAGATAATGTAAATCGGCTTGCCGACCCCGTTGGTGGTCGCATCCGCAAATGCTTTGGTTCCTTCGGCATCAAAGGTTAAGGAAACCACATATTCCTTCACGCCATTGGACTCATCCATGCCTGCCTTGGCACTGGAAACCATCTTTCCGTCCAGAATCTGATTTCCTTCCGAATCCGCAAAAATCAGA
Source organism: Clostridium sp. (assembly GCA_016302185.1). Taxonomy (GTDB): domain Bacteria; phylum Bacillota; class Clostridia; order Lachnospirales; family Lachnospiraceae; genus Otoolea. Next base: position 3,375 of record JAEDOC010000173.1, read on the forward strand.
GAACCGGGCTTACCCAGCTCCTGCAGGATCGCATTGGCATCAGAAACACCGGGAATATCAATATTGATACGGTCACTGCCTTCCTGATAAACCTCAGCCTCGGTACTGTAGTTCTGTACACGCTGCTGCAGCTTGTAGATGGTATCCGCCATATCCTCCGCAGAAGGATTGGCTTCCTTTGCCTGATAGGTAATGCTGACACCGCCGGCCAGATCCAGTCCCAGCTTGATGTCCCCCATCGTCGAATATCCGAACCAGCCGAATACTCCGATGGCAACCAGCAGGATCAGCATTCCAAGAAGGCTTTTTCCTTTTTTCTGTTTCATCTTTTTCTCCTTTATCCGCAGCCGGAGCTCCCGGCTGCTTTTCTTT
>JAEDOC010000174.1 GCA_016302185.1 Clostridium sp.
GCAAGGTTCTGGATACGGTGGTGATCTATCCCACGGCTCCCCAGAATAAGGTGGAGGAATCCAAGCGGATTGTAAAGCAGCTGATTAAAAAATACCATGTTTCCCTGATTTCGGTGGGTAACGGAACGGCGTCCCGGGAATCGGAACAGGTGATTGTGGAGCTGTTAAAAGAGATTCCGGAGCCGGTGCAGTATGTGATTGTCAATGAAGCCGGTGCTTCCGTGTATTCCGCCAGCAAGCTGGCGACAGAAGAATTTCCGAAATTTGATGTGGGACAGAGAAGCGCAGTTTCCATCGCGAGACGTCTGCAGGATCCGCTGGCCGAGCTGGTGAAGATCGACCCCAAATCCATCGGTGTGGGACAGTATCAGCATGATATGAACCAGAAAAATTTAAGTGAGGCCCTTCAGGGCGTGGTAGAGGACTGCGTGAATAAGGTGGGGGTGGATCTGAATACAGCATCTGCGTCTCTGCTGGAATATATTTCCGGTATCAATAAAACTATTGCGAAAAATATTGTGGCTTACCGGGAAGAAAATGGTGTTTTCCAGAGCCGTCGGGAACTTCTGAAGGTGGCTAAGTTAGGGCCGAAAGCATATGAGCAATGCGCCGGATTTACCCGCATCAGCGGCGGAAAGAATCCTCTGGACGCGACCAGCGTTCATCCGGAGAGCTATAAGGCAGCAGAGGCGCTGCTGGCGCGGTTGGGCTATCAGCTTTCGGATCTGACCCAGGGCGGAATTCCGGGCATCGGAAAGAAGATTCATGACTTAAAAAAGCTGGCGGCGGAGCTGGGAATCGGAGAGATCACTCTTCAGGACATTGTGAGCGAGCTGGAGAAGCCGGCCAGAGATCCCAGAGAGGAGATGCCAAAACCGATTCTTCGTACCGATGTGATGGAGATGAAGGATTTAAAACCGGGTATGATTTTGAAGGGAACCGTGCGAAATGTCATTGATTTCGGCGCGTTTGTGGATATTGGAGTTCATCAGGATGGTCTGGTGCACATCTCCCAGATGACAGATCGCTATATCAGGCATCCGCTGGAGGCAGTCAGTGTAGGAGATGTGGTGGAGGTGCAGGTGCTGTCTGTGGATCTGCAGAAGAAACGGATTTCTCTGACCATGAAGATAAAATAAAGAACATCCTTGCAGGAGGAGATAGAGATGACAGTGGAAACCTGGACACCGGAGGAAACCTTTGAGGTGGGCAGACAGCTGGGAGAGCAGGCAAAGCCCGGTATGGTCTGCTGCCTAAACGGGGACTTAGGCGTGGGAAAGACGATCTTTACCCAGGGATTTGCCAGAGGCCTGGGAATTACGGAAACGGTAAACAGTCCGACATTTACCATTGTGCAGCAGTACGATGACGGGCGGCTGCCTCTGTACCATTTTGATGTGTACCGGATCGGCGATATCAGTGAAATGGATGAGATTGGATATGAGGACTGCTTTTACGGCGACGGTGTCTGCCTGATTGAATGGTCAGATCTGATTCGGGAAATTCTGCCGGAGAAGACGGTGGAGATCCGGATCGAGAAGAACCTGGAGAAGGGCTTTGATTACCGGCGGATTACAGTGGAGGAACGAACATGAGGATTCTTGGAATAGAGAGCTCATCACTGGTGGCTTCTGTGGCCATCGTGACGGATGAGGTGGTGACAGCGGAGTATACGCTGAATTTAAAGAAAACACATTCCCAGACACTGCTTCCCATGATTGATCAGATGATGAAGATGCTGGAGATTGAACTGGATACAGTGGATGCCATCGCGGTGTCCGGCGGCCCGGGCTCCTTTACCGGATTACGGATAGGTTCTGCCACGGCCAAGGGGCTGGGTATGGCATTGAAAAAGCCTTTGATTCATGTGCCGACAGTGGATGCCATGGGCTACAGCCTGTACGGTGTCTCCCACCTGATCTGCCCGATCATGGATGCCAGAAGAAATCAGGTGTATACCGGCCTGTATTGTTTTACAGAGGAGACTCCGACGTCGGCTTCTCACGGCTTTCAGGTGGTGAAGAAGCAGTGGATGGCCGATATGCATGAGCTGATACAGGAATTAAATGACCGTGGAGAAAAAGTGATTTTCCTGGGTGACGGAGTGCCTGTGTGCCGTCATATCATAGAGGAAGAGATGAAGGTTCCCTTCGAATTTGCTCCGCCTCATGTGAGCCGTCAGCGAGCGGCTGCTGTGGCGGCTCTGGGTGAGGTTTATTATGCGCAGGGAAAACTGGAAACAGCAGCGGAGCATTGTCCGGATTATCTGCGCAAATCTCAGGCAGAGCGGGAACAGGAGGTTGCGGAACGGCAGGGAGAGCTGGATAAGCTGGCAGCAGGTATTGTGGTTCGGGAACACTGAGAGACGGCAGAACAAAAACAGGGCCGGCAACATGTGAATCGGCGGAAGGAGTCGTGGAAGATGGCATATATACGTGAGATGGTTCCGGAGGATTTGACAGCGGTAGCAGAGCTGGAGAAAGCCTGTTTTTCTGTGCCGTGGTCGGAAATACTGCTTCAGGAGGCACTGGAAAGCGCTCTGGATCATATCTGGGTGCTGGAGGAAGAGGCGCAGGTGGTTGGTTACTGTGATTTCCGTGTGATTGCCGGAGAGGGTGAGCTGATGCGGATTGCAGTGAGCCCGGCGGTTCAGGGCCGGGGCTTTGGCAGAAAACTGATGGATCAGATGGAAGCAGATGCCACGGCCCGCCAGGTGGAGGAGATTACCCTGGAGGTAAGGGCTTCCAATGAACCGGCTATCCGTCTTTATAAAGCCTGTGGTTTTCAGACAGAGGCAGTCAGAAAAAGGTATTATACGCATCCGGTGGAGGATGCTCTCATTATGTGGCGCCGCCGCAGTTGAAATTATTTCCACTGAAAAACCGGAAGAAGAACGATATAATGTAGGGGTGTCCCCGAGCGGGGATGCTCCTATTATTTGCTTCGGAATGCGGCAGGAAAGGTGAGGATAAGATGAGAAAGTACAAAAAGAGCGGCCAGCTGAAGGCTGTCTGCTGCAACATGTGTGGGAAAAAGATGGTAGTCATTGACGGAATTCTGCGGGAAGGAGCTGCCTGTATCGATCAGGCCTGGGGATTCTTCTCTGAGAAGGATGGAGAAGTCGACCATTTTGACCTCTGCGAGGAGTGCTATGATCGGATGACAGAGGAGTTTCGGATTCCGGTGGATCGGGAGGAACGGCCGGAGCTTCTCTGATCTACTTGCAACGGGATTCCTTTTTATGGTATGATTTGAAAGAGCGAGAGTTCCGCTGGCGGGACTCTCTATTTCAAAGAATGGAAAAGAGGAAAAAGAATGTTGGATGTTTGTCTGCTGGGAACAGGCGGGATGATGCCGCTGCCGCATCGGTGGCTGACGTCTCTGATGACGCGCTGTGACGGGAGCAATTTACTGATAGACTGCGGGGAAGGAACCCAGGTGGCATTGAAGGAGAAGGGCTGGAGCCCGAAACCGGTGGATGTAATCTGTTTTACGCATTACCATGCCGATCATATCAGCGGCCTTCCGGGCCTTCTCTTGACGATGGGCAATGCAGAGCGGACAGAGCCGGTGATTATGGTTGGTCCCAGAGGACTGGAACGGGTGGTGACGGCACTTCGGACGATTGCACCGGAACTGCCCTTTGAGCTTCAGTTTATTGAACTGACGGAGCCGAGAGAGCAGCTGAAGCTGGGACCCTATGTGATCGATGCCTACCGAGTGAAT